>JBAZSR010000103.1:0-12918 GCA_041662295.1 Elusimicrobiota bacterium
ATTGCTGTCTTGGAAGGCGGTCTCGAGGGCGGTTCCGGTCCTGAGCCCCCCCAGGATGGAGGCGCGCCTTCCGGCGCCGGGACCCCGGCTGCTCCTGACAGCGCTGCCGCTGCGTCGGCCCGCAGGGGGATCGCTGACGGGGGGGCGGTCTTCGACGGCAATCTCCACGCCTCCGGCAGGGCCGGCGGGCCTGCGATGCCGGCATCCGGCCAGACCGGACCGGCAAGGCCCGCTGAATCAGGGCCGTTCCCGGTCGAGCCCGCTCCTGCCCGGTCCGTTCCAGTCGAGTCCAGTCTCTCCCATCCTTCCCCGCAAAGGTCTTCCCCGTCTCCTGAGGCGGCCGTTCTCGGAGCCCTGCGGGCACAGGATTCCCCGGGCCTCCTGGAGGGCTTGGGCCCTGTCGTGTCCGGCACGGCCGAGTCCCTGCGGAAGGCCTTTGGGATCCCGAGCGAAGCGGACCTGGAGGCATCCTTCCTGGCGCGCCAGGAGCTGGCTTCGCGGCTCGAAGGCTACGTCAGAGCGCTCCGGGACCTCTTCCAGGCCAAAGCGGACGCCGCGGGAGGGCCGGAGTCCTATCTGAGGATGCTGCGCGAGTCCCTGGCAGGGGAGCAGCAGCTGGGCCTCCAGCAGCTCGAGGCCTTCCTTTCCATCAGGGAGCGGGGGCTCGAATCGTGGCTCTTGGAGGGGTTCGCGCCCGGGACCAGGCCCGAGGAGGACCACCGCTTCGAGAGGCTCGTGGAGGCCGCCTCCCTGGCCGAGGCAGGCCTCTGGCTGGATGAAGGCCATGCAAGGTTGTTGTCCGCCAAGACAGCGGAGCACATCTTCGCCCTGGAGGTGAAGGCTCTCGGGGACAGGGTCCGGGAAGACACGGCCTCGGCCGAGGAGGCGGCCGCGTTCGAGAGGGTCAAGGGGCCTTTCGGCGTCCTGTCCGCAGGCGGCTTCATCCTCTGCGGCGCTCCGGGCATGGAGGATGAGCTTGGAAGGCTCAAGGCCATCCACGGCCAGGGCGCTGCGCTCGCCCGCAGGATGAAGGAGGCGCGCAAAGCCCTCGAAGGCTTCCTTGCGCAGAGGCAGGCCCGGGGCCTGGTAGACGGGCTGACGCCCGCCCTGAGGGATTTTCTTGAGGCGGACCGCTCCTGGGAGAAGATTCCTGAGAAGGAGCGCGGTCTGCTCCTTGCGGCGCTCAAGCCGAGGTCGGGCCTGGTCCGGCGCGTGAAGCTCCTCATGGACCCGGCCCGCAGACGGCACCTGGAGGGCTTGAGGCTGGCGGGCTGGATGATCGACAGGCCCGAGGTCGAGTCCTTCAGCGTCCACCCCGCTGTCGACGGGCTTGCCGAGGTCGACGAGGCCGTGGGCCGCTTCGCCGGCGCCTACCGGCGGGCCAAGCTCCGGGACCTGGCGGTCCGCAGCGGCTGGGCCGTCAAGCTCCTCATGAAGCCTGGCCTGGGCAACGAGGTCTGGAGCTTTGGGGGAGGCCAGGTCCTGGCCGACAGCCTTGGGAGCCTGCTCGTCAAGAAGCCCGAGTCCTTCGAAGGCGTGCGCCTTGTCAGGCGGGAGGATGGGGGCCTGGCGTACAGGGAGGGCCGGTTCGACGCCCTGCTGCGGCCCGCCCCTGGATTCTTCGACGAGGGAACGGCGGGGCCATCCGGCCTGAAGAAGTGGCGCCGCCGCGGCACCCTGGCTCCCGGGACTGACGGCGCCCCCGCGTTCTCCGGCGAGGCCGCTTTCGGGGAGGGCGAAGGTCCGGGCGGCCTGGTCGAGGTCTGGAAGGACGGCAGGCCCGTCAGCCGCGTGTCCACGGGCCCGGACGGGATCCAAAGGCGGCAAGCCGTCTCGTTCGAGCCCTTCGCCTTCCTCAGGACGGGCGTCGAGACCGCCAAGGTCGTGCGGGACGAGGGCGGCGGGGTCGTGTCCCGCGAGGTCGTGCTCGAGGAGTCCGGGCCGGGCGGCCGGAGGACCGTCACCTACCGGTTCAGCGGCGACCTTCGGAGGCCGTCGAGCGTGACGACGAGCGCCTCCGGCAGGCTCGACTGGACCCAGTGGCAGAGCCAGTCGCTGACGCACAACGGCGGCGCCTTCGAGGGGAGCGTGGAGCAGACCGTGCTCTACGACCCCGCGGGCCGGGAGACCCGCAGGCTCCTCCGGGTCAGGCGGGAGAGCTTCTCCGAGGACCTCGAGTTCAGGAACAGGGTCTTCGACAACCCCTTCTACCGCTTCCGCCGCTGGGACGACGGCCGGTGCCTGGTCTGGTTCGGGGCCGAGCGCAGGAGCGCCCTGCTGGAGGGGGACTTCGGCCTCCTGGGGCCGGGAGGTTCGCTCTTTGCCCGGGAATACGACAAGCGCAGCGGGGAGAGGGAGATCCTCTATGTGGTGGAGCCTGATGGCGCCGTGGTCGGATATCTCAACAAGGATCGTACCAGCCCGGTCTCGCTCAACGTGCTCTTCCGCGACGCGTTCGGCAACGTCTTCATCAGGCCCAAGGAGGCCGTCGACCTCGAGGCCGAGCTCTGGAAGCGCTCGAGCGCGGCCATGGCCGCCGAGGGGCGCTGGGATAAATGGGGCTGGGAGTGGGGGGCGTGGGGCGCGGGCAAGGCTGCCGCGCCCTTCGCCACGGCCTTCGAAGGCATCGGCGGGGCCTTTGCCATGGCCGAGTCCCTTCCCACGGTCGTGGCAGGGTCGGCCATCGAGATGGCAGGCAGGCTCTCTGGAGATGAGGGGCTCCAGGCCGCCGGCGACCTCACTCGCATCGACGGGTTCAGGGGGCTCTTCAACAACCCCGTGGCGCGGGGGGATGTCCGCCTGCTCCTGTCCGCCCCTCCCGACCCCGAGGAGTGGAAGCGCCTGCGCGACCGGGCTCTCCAGCCCAAGACCGCGCTGGCTGGATCCATCGACGCGGCCCGCAACGAGGAAGAGGCTCTCCGGCAGGGCTACGACCCGCGTCTCCTCGGGGCCGGGGAGGTCTCGGCGTTCGGCAGGGACAAGGGCCTCTGGGAGGTCATGGGGGACCGGCGCAACGAGTGGGAGGCCGACAGCCCGGCGCTCGCCAACAGCGTCTACTTCCTCGCCAAGGCAGCCGACACAGGCCTTCAGCTCGCGGCTTTCGGCGGCGGCTCGAAGCTTGTCGGACAAGGACTGGGGGCGGCCTTGGCCGGCACCAAGGCCGGGTATCTCGCGCCCATCGCCTTCAACCAAGCCCAGACCCTGGTGTTCATGCCTCACTTCATCGGCGGCAACCTCCAGCACTTCGAGAAGGCTTGGAGCGAGGGGGGGCTCGAGGCCGTGCACTTCGCCGTGGAGTTCGGGGCCACGGTCGTGGGCATGCGCCTGGCCGGCTCGGCGGTCGAGGTGACCCCCAAGGGAGAGGTCCGCGTCCCCCATGCCGGGCCTGGGCTCAAGGCTGCCCTGCTGTGGAGGCCGGTCGTCGGCAAGGACGGCCCTGCCACCGAATACGGGGCCGCGGCTATGCTCGGGGAGGCCGGCAAGCTCGCGGGCGCCATGGCCGCTGCCTCGTTGGTCAAGGGCATCATCGGCGAGGAGGCCGGCTACGCCGCTGCGGCGGCCCCCGTGGCCCTCGGGCTCGCGGTCCACGGCGCAAGGGCCGAGCATCGGCAGCACAAGGCCCTCGAGGAGGCTTCACGCGAGCCGGATTCAAGGCCGGAACCCAGGTTTTCCGGCCCTGGACCGGTCCGACCCGGTGCCGCAGGCGTCCAGGGACTGGTCTCGCGGCTCCCCAAGGCCGTGGACATCCCGGAGCCCTTGCGGAGGGACTACGGCGGGTACCTCAGCCGCCTCCAAGGCCTGGTGTCCCAGGGTCTCAGCAAGGAAGCCCGCCACGTCGCCGAGCTTTGCACGAGGTTCCTCTCCGCGAACAAGCTTCCGGGAGCGGATGCCGCCTCGAGCCTGGACCGCATGCTCTCTTCCGTCCCGGACAACCCCGGCCTGATCAAGCACGGCCAGGCCATCGCCGGGGTCAGGCGGCTCGAGCTTCTCGGCCGCCACGCGGACGCGCTCACCCTCGCGCGGAACAGGGCTCAGGGGCTCAGGAGCGGCTCGGGAGCAGGGCCCGAGGAGTATCTGGCCGCCTCCGCCTTGGAGGCCATGGCCAGGCGCATCCAGGAACAGAACTCGGCTCGGTCCCGCTCCTCGGCCCTGGCCCGGGAGGTCCACCCCTCTCGCCTGGCCCGGGAGCTGATCCTGGATGCGAAGAACGGGACAGCGGAGGTGGCAGGCAATCTCTCCCCTTATCAGTCGGGCAAGCAGGGCAACATCCCGGACTGCCTGGTCCACTCCGCCTGGAATTCCCCTGACCCCCGGATGCGCGCCATCAAAAGGAGCATGAGCTACCGCGAGTTCCGGACCCTGATCGAGGATATGGTCAGCGCCGCCCGCGGGTCCGGCCAGCCGCGCGTGGACTATCTCCAGGGGGAGATCGCCACGCTCTCTGAGATGGCGGGTGCGCTCAGGAAACTGGGCTTCGAGCTCCGCGAGGTCGGGCATGTGCTCGACACGGACCGCGGGCTCTTCGACTTCATCAAGAAGAACGGGCCCCTGCTCACCGTGGTCGGGTGGACGGACGCCAATGCCGAGCCCGGGACCCACGCCGTGGTGCTCCCCGCCGCCAAAATAGACGCCTCGGGCAGGGGCACCTTCTACATCGTGGACTCCCATCGCTCCGGCGCCGCTCCCTTCGGCATGGATGTGCTCAAGCTCGGGGGCGCGACCTTCCGGACCCTGCACTGCGATCTTCCCGTTCCCGAGGTCCTTGCCAACGTCCAGGCAGAGCGCCAGCTTCACGCGGCCCGGGGCCGAAGGGCGCATGACCCCGCTGCCCCGGCGCTCCTCTCCGGCGAGGGGCTGGTCGAGGCTGTCCACAAGCTCTACACCGAGTCTCCCAGGCACACCGGGGGGGAGCTCCATCCGAGCCTGCGGCTCGGCGAGCCTGCGGCCAGGCCGGACCGGCTCCCGGGCTCGCCGGGGTATGCGCGGGGCAAGGCTGCCGGTCCTGAACCTGAGCTGACGCCGGTCCAGCAGAGGGCCTACGCAGAGCTCATCGCCAGGCTCAGGCGTCCTGGGACTGACGCGACCATGGAGAAGGCGCTCGTGGAGTGGGCGGTCCTCCATGGCAATGTCTCGCGCCGGGCTTGGGGGCAGTCAAAGGCTTCCTTCGAGCGGTACCTCGACGGTAATCCCGACGTCGCTGCCCGCAAGGGCAGGGGCCTGACCAAGGCCGATTATCTCCGGTACCTCGAGTTGAGGCCCTCGGGGCCGACCCGGATGGATAAGCTGGCAGTGGCCCAGTACATGGCGCAAGGCACGTCCGCCTCCAACGTCGACGCGCTCGTCAGGGGGATCTCCAATCTCCAGAGGATGGCGCAGGAGGCCGGTTCCGCGCCCGCGCCGCAGGGGACCGCGCCGGCCGAGGCCCTCCCCGCGTCCGGGCCGCCCGCGCCCCCAAGGGCCGCGGGCCCGGCCCCGGCCAAGGCCGCGCCTGCGGCCGGGGAGATCGTCTACCTCGATTCAAACATCCTCATGGAGGTCGGCCGCGGGAACCCGCTGGCCGTCGAGCGGCTCGACCGCCTCATCGGGCAGGGCAAGGACGTCCGAGTCACTACCACGCACCTCGGCGAGCTCAGTCGGGGGGAATCGGGCTACGTCGAGCTGGTGGAGATGATCCGGGAAGGAAAGATCAGGGTCTCCTCGCCGGTCGATGGCCTTTCGGATCGGTCCGTCTCCGACCATCAGGCGCTCGTCAAGGTCCTGCTCCGCTTCGATATCGGATCCAAGAAGGGAAAGGCAGGGACGTTCGGAGGGGACGCGGAACTCGTGGCCGGCCTCATGCTCCGCCAGGCCCGGGGCGAGGGAGGAACGCTGGTCACGGCCGAGAAGAAGCTGACCAACCAGCTCCTTCAGCTTTCCAAGCCGCCCAAATCCGGCCAGAAGTCCGCCTTCCAGAGGGCGCTCGAGGACGCCGGCTTGGGCGGCTACCTTCTGCCCAAGGTCGAGCGCTGGGTGATGCCGCAGGCCGGGGCCGGGTCGGCCCAGGCCGAAGGCGCTCCCTGAGCAACCGGCGGGTCAGCTCTCGGAGAGGACCACGGTGAAGACCGAGCCCCTGCCAGGGTCGCTCTGCAGTTCGACGCCCCCGCCGTGGATCTCGCAGAGGGTCTTGACGATGGCCAGGCCGTAGCCGCTGCCCTCGGCCTGGGCGCCCTTGCCCCGGTGGAAGCGCTGGAAGATGTGCTTCTGGTCGTCCTCCAGGATGCCGGGCCCGTTGTCCGAGACCTTGAGGACGAGCCGGCCTTCCCCGCACTCGAGGGTCACGGTGATGGTGTCCTCGGGCCGGCAGAACTTCACGGAGTTGGCCACGAGGTTCTCGAGGATCTCGGTGAAGGCCGAGGGGTCGATGTCCCCCTCGTGACCCTTGGGGAGGCGGTCGTCCTTGACGAGCTTGATGGACCGGCGGGTGGCCAGGAGCTCGAGGTCCCGGAGGCAGTCGTCCGCGAGGTCCGAGACCTTCGTGGGCTTGCGGTCCAGCTTGAACTCGCCTGACTCGAGCTGACCCTTGCGGAGGATCTGCCGGATGAGGGCGATCATGCTGTCCACGTTGTGGAGGATGCGGCCGGCGAGCTCGTCGCGGACCTTGGCGTCCCCGTCGCTCTTGAGGAGGCGCTCGGTGTAGCCCTGGATGATGCTCAAGGGGACCTTGAGGTCGTGGGTGGTGATGTAGAGGAACTCGTCCTTCTGGGCGTTGGCGCGGACGGCCTCGTTGCGGGCCTCCTGGAGCTTCTCGTAGAGCTTGGCGTTCTCGATGGCCTGAGCGACGTGGGAGGTGAAGATGGCCGCGTGCCGCAGGTCCTGGGGCTGGAAGCGCTCCTTGTTCTCCTTGCGGTTGGCGCAGAGGATGCCCTCGAGCTCTTCCTTGAGCATGATGGGGTAGACCAGGGAGTGCCGGACCGACCGGTGGCTCGGCAGGTCCGCGAACCTGGGGTCCTGCTGGAGCGGGCCCTCGATGGCCACGCCCGTCTTCCAGCGCGCGACCCGGCCCGCCACCGAGTCCTCGAGGTTGACCTCCGTGCCCTTGATGCCCTGGATGCCGGAGGAACTCGAGGCCGCGATGCGCAGCTTGCCGTCCTCGGTCCGCAGGATCAGGGTGGCCTCGTCGGCAGCCAGGATCTTGCAGGCCAGGGTCATGAGGTCCTGGAGGAGGTCGTCGAGCTTGACGTCCGCGAACACGGAGCGGGTGGCCTCGAGCAGGCCCACGAGGGCCTTCAGGCCCACCTTCTCGAACACGCTGGGCAGGAGGGCCTCGAGCTCGAGCATGTCGAAGGGCTTGATGAGGTAGGCGTAGGCGCCCTTCTGGATGGCCTCGGTGGCCGACGCTTGGGAGGCGTAGCCCGTGACGATGACGACCTCGATGCTCGGGTCGAGGTCCTTGAGCGCCTCGAGGGTCTCGATGCCGCCCTTGTTCGGCATCACCAGGTCGAGGATGGCCAGGTGGAACTGGCCGTCCTTGGCCTTGGCCAGGGCATCCGCGCCGTCCTCGGCAGCCGTGACCTCGTGGCCCTTGGACACCAGGGCGCGCCGGAGCCTCTCGCGCACGGCCAGGTCGTCGTCCGCGATGAGCACCTTCAGCGTGCCGGTGACCTTCTCCTTAGCCTCGACCATGCTGGGAGATTCTATCATTTGGCGTCATCGCTATTTGGGGTCAGATCTTGAGTTTTGAGTTTTCGCGAAACGAAAACTCAAAACTCAAGATCTGACCCCAGACCCCATTGTGCTAGAATCGACGCGATGGGAATGCTCGGCCGAACAGCCTATCAGGCGGCGCACCTGCTCGGGGTCACGGCGCTGATGCGCCGCTTGCAGGGCGCTCGCGTCCCGGTGCTGATGTACCACGGGGTCTGCTCCAAGCGCATCAACGGGGTCCTCAACTGCGAGAAGAAGCACGTGGCGGCCGCGGACCTCGAGCGGCACCTGAGGTTCCTGAAGGCGCACTACCAGGTCGTCCCCCTGAGCCGCTACGGCGCGATCCTGCGCGGGGGCGGGGCCGTCCCGGACCGCGCCGCGGTGGTGACCTTCGACGACGGCTACGAGAACAACTTCACCTACGGCTTCCCGCTGATCAAGAAGCTCGGGATCCCGGCCACGGTCTTCGTGACCGCGGACTTCGTGGAGAAGGACGAGCCCCTCTGGGTGGACCGGCTCGCCGCGGCCTTCTCGGCCACGACCCTGGCATCCTGGGCCGACCCGGCGTCCGGGACCCTGTATCCTTTGACAAGCGAGGCGGAGAAGATCGCGGCCTACCTGAAGATCAAGGGCGACTTCAAGAGGCTCCGGCCCCGCGAGCACGCGGCCGCGGTGGAGTCCCTGCTCAAGGCCCTCGGAGCCGGGCCCGACCTGCCGAGGCTCTACGCCCCCTTGAAGCCCTCCCATATCCGCGAGATGGCGGCCTCGGGCCTGGTGGAGATCGGCTCCCACTGCTGCCGGCACATGGCCCTCGTCAACCTCGACAGCGACGACATCCGGCGCGAGGTCTCCTCCTCCCGGGAGCGGATCGCGGCCCTCTCCGGCCGGCCCGTGGAGTGCTTCTCCTACCCCAACGGGGACACCAACCCCATGGCCTCCGCGGCCGTGGAGGCCGCGGGGTACTCCTGCGCCGTGGCCGAGGGCCTGCGCCTCGACGAGGCGGGCCGGGGGTCGCGCTTCGCCGTCAGCCGCCTGGCGCTCAAGGAAGACGACGACGAGGCTGCGGTCGCCGCCACGCTCTGCGGGCTGCGGAGCTTCGGCCTGCGGGCCTCCGGGGCACGATGACCGCAGCCACGGCCGGCTACGACGTCGCTTCCGTGGTCCCGCCGGACTATGACGGCTTGGCCGGGTTCCTGGCGGGGTTCGGAGGTCCTTCCTCTTGGGGAAACCGGGAGTTCTGGCTGAGCCGCTTTCGCCTCTGGTGGGACGAGAACCCCGCGTTCCGGCCCGAGGCTCCGCGCGGCTGGATGCTGCGCAAGCGCGGGACCCTGGTCGGGTTCCTCGCCCATGCCCCGAGCCTCATGTGGGCGCAGGGCAAGCCTCTCCAGGTGTTCTCGGTCAGCACCTGGATGGTCCTGCCTGAGCACCGGGCGGCCAGCCTCGACCTGCTCTTCAGGCAGATGGAGGCCAGCCGCGCGACCCTTCTCTTCGACGCCACGCCCACGGAGCTCGTGGCCGCCATCCTGGAGAATCTCGGCTTCGAGCGCCTGCCTTGGGGCCCTGAGCGTGAGAGCGTCGCGCTCCTCGATCCGCGCGCCTGTCTCAAGGCCAGGCTCCGGTGGCCGTGGGTGCCCGAGGCCTGCTGGAAGGCTGGGGGGGGGCTCTTGGGATGCCTCCAATCGCGCCGCTTGGGCGGCGGGCCCTGCGGGCCTGCGCTGGCCGAGGGCCTGGCATCGGGCTTGGCCGCAGGGCCGGAGAAGGAGGCCGGGCCTGAGTTCGACGCCTTCTGGGAGAGGACCAAGGGACTCCACCGCCTGACCAACCTCAGGACCTCCGCGGTCCTAGCCTGGCACTGCTTCGCGGACACGCGCGTGGAGAAGAGGCTCTTCGCGTGCCGGGACAAGGACGGGGTCGCGGGCTGGCTCATCATGAAGGCCGTCCAGCGCGCCGGTCTCAAGACCCTGGAGCTGGCGGACCTCTGGCTCGACCCGGCCAAGCCCGGGGTCTTCAAGGCCCTGCTCCGCTCGGTCCTGTCGTTCGGCGTGGAGGCCGGCTTCGAGCTCGCGGTCTTCGGGCACTTCTCCCCAGCGGTCAGCGGGCTCCTGGCCGAGGCGGGCCTCTTCGAGGTCCCGCTCAAGTCCCGGCGCAACCTCTGCCTGGCCGGGCCGGGTTCGCCCGTGTCCGCGGGAGAGGCCGGGGCCTACTTCACCGCGCTCCAGGGGGACTGGGGCACCTCGCCGTGACCGGCCCCGTGTCCCGCTCGACGAAGATCCGCCCTCAGCGTTCGGCCGCCTCTTCGATGCCTGCCAGGAGGGCCCGGCCCGCGGCGGCGCACTTCCGGCACGGGCCGAAGCTCTCGCCGAAGGTCTGGCGGTGGGAGCAGTCGTCGTCCGCCGAGCCGCAGACCATGAGGCACTCCGGGTGGGGCGGCTTGTGCCAGCCCGCGCCCCTGTGTCTGCAGGCCGTGCAGGGGATGGGCTCCGCGAACCCCGGGTTGGGGAGGGACTGGTGGTGCGGCAGGCCGAGCAGGTGTCCCAGCTCATGGCGCACGGTGTGGTCGCGGCCGCAGCGGGCGAACGCATCGTCTCCCTTGCTGCCAAGGCGCTTCCTCCGGAAGTACTCGCTCAGGAGGATCCACCCGCCCGCGTCGGAAGCTTCGCCCGCGGGAGGAGACAGGGTGCTCCCGTCCGGGAGCTTGCGCGGGAGCTCCCCGAGCGCCGCGTCGGTCACGAACAGGATGCCCGCCGAGGCGTAGCCGGCGTCATCGGCGCGCAGTCCGGCAAGGCCCGCGTGGAAGCACTTGCGGTCGAGCACGCCCTGCTTGCTGCAGGAGGCCAGGCTCTCCGGCGCTGGATCGTCTGCGACCTCCACGGAGAAGCGGCGAGCTCCGAATTCCCTGAGCCCTCCGATGGCGGAGTCAGCGGCTTCGCGCAGGACGCTCTTGGAGACGCCCGCGTCGCCGAGCACAAAGAGCCTGAGCCCCTTGAGCCAGGTCCTTGCTTCCGCGGCCTTCATTCCTTTCTCGCGCCACTGGGCCTCGAACTTCTCCTGCCAGCCGTCCTCGAGGGCCCGCGGGGCCTCCTTGGGAGGATGCAGTTCCTCGGGCTCAGGCTTCTCAACGGGCGCGGCCTGGCCTGGCTGCAGGACTTCGAAATCCTTATAGGAGCTCGAATAGGGGTTGCCTTTCCCGCAGGAGACCCCGACCCTGTAGGTCCCGGGCTGAAGGCCTTTGGGGACTTGCACCCGCACGTTGGTGTCGGACCAGGAAAGGACCTCGAGGTCGTGGCCGGCGCCGCGGTTGATGGCCGGGACCGACGCGCCGCGCTCCTCGCCCCAGCGGCCGTAGAGGCTGAACTCCCCGCCCGGGGGCGCGGCGGTCCGGCTGAGGTCGTAGAGCTCGGCGGGGCAGGGCTCGGGAGCGGCCCCGAAAGCCTGGACCGCGGCGAGGACGAGGAGGGAAAGGAAGGCCGCCCGGGCGCCCGCTCTGATGCTCATCGCCCCCCGAGCTTGGCCAGGTGGTCCGTGAACTCCGGGTAGGACGCCCGGACGCAGTCCGCGTTGTCGACGGCCGTCTCTCCCTCGGCGACGAGCCCCGCGATCATGGCGGTCATGGCGATCCTGTGGTCTCCAGCGGCTGAGACGGCCGCGCCTTTCAAGCAGGGGACCCCTTCGATGGCGAGGTCGTCTCCGGAGGCCTCGGCCTTGCCCCCGAAGGAGCGGAGCAAGGACGCCAGGCCTTCGAGGCGGTTGCTCTCCTTGTTGCGCAGCTCTCCCAGGCCCCGGAAGATGCTGATCCCGTCCGCGAGGCTCGCGGCCAAAGCGAGGATCGGGAACTCGTCGATGAGGCCCGGCGCCTCCGCTGGCGAGATGTCGGTCGCGGTGAGGCCCGAGTGGACCGCCTCGAGGTCGGCTGCGGGCTCGTCGCCCCCGTCAGGCCCGAGGTCGGCCTTTTCCACGCGCACGCGGCAGCCCATGCGCCCGAGCACGTCCAGGAAGCCCGTGCGGGTGGGGTTGACTCCCACGCGGGGCAGGCGCAGGCGGCTTCCCGGCACGAGCCCCGCGGCCACGACCCAGAAGGCCGCGGAGGAGGCGTCGCCAGGCACGACCAGCCGGGCCGGGCTCATGCGCAGTCCTCCCTGGACCGTGACCTTCAGGCCCTGGCGCTCGACCGGGATGCCGAAGAGGGGGAACATCCGCTCCGTGTGGTCGCGGCTCTGCATCGGCTCCGTGACCGAGGTTGTGCCCATGGCCTGGACCCCGGCGATGAGGACCGCTGACTTGACCTGGGCGCTCGGCACCGGCGAGAGGTGGTCGATGCCGTTCAAGGCCGCGCCGCGGACCTCGACCGGGGCGTGGTCCCCCGGGGCCATGTCGATGATGGCGCCCATGCGGCGCAGGGGCTCGGCCACCCGTCCCATGGGCCTCCTGGAAAGGGATTCGTCTCCCCCGATGGTCCCGGCCACCGGGTTGGCGGCCAGCAGGCCCATCATGAGGCGCATGGCCGTAGCCGAGTTGCCGGCGTCGAGGGTCTTGTGCGGCTGGCTCAGGCCCCGCCACCCCTTGCCCGAGATCGTGGTCACCTCGCAGCGGGACACGATGTTGACCCCGACCTCCCGGAGGCAGGTCCAGGTCGAGCCCACGTCGTCGGCCTGGGTCATGCCCTCGACGCGGGTCGTGCCGTGGGCCATGGCCCCGAGGATGAGGGCCCGGTGGCAAATGGACTTGTCCCCAGGGACCTTGACCGCTCCCTGGAGGGACCTGCCTGCCGGCAGCTTCTTGATGGTCAGGCTTGTCATGTGGTCATCGGCGCAGACTTGTCCACATGCATATCTTAAGATATGTCTGTGGATAAGTCCTCTTCGTCAATGATATCAAAGGACCCGCTGGAAGGTGGAGACCAAGCCTTGGGCTGGGTGAGGCCAAGCCTTGGGCTGGGTCGCGACAATTGCTAAACTCTCCGCTCCCAATGGTCAAAGCGCTCCGGGTCTTCCTTCAAGGCGAGCGTGTCCATCCAGGATTCCTCGTCGTAATCCTGTTCGCGCTCGGGAGGTCCTCTTTCGCAGCTCCAGCCAGGACGGACCGGTCTGCCAAGCCGGACCAATGGACGGAAACTGCGAACAAAGCGCAGGCCGCAATCGAGGTGCGCGCCCTTGGCGGGGCGGAGGTCCTTGGCGGGGCGGAGGTCCTTGGCGGGGCGGAGGTCCTTGGCGGGACGGAGGTCCTTGGCGGGGCGGG
>JBAZSR010000104.1:0-12865 GCA_041662295.1 Elusimicrobiota bacterium
GCGCGTTCTGTGCAATATAAGCGGTCCATTCCGATCTTTTCGACCCTTGGTCGCCAATGCGACAAAACCTTCGACGGAGACTTTGAAAATCCTGATTCTCCCCCAACGCTCGGACGCCGTTAGCGTCTCCTCATCAGGCGATTGGGCTCCTAGGTCCAAAGGCCCAGCATTGGCATGGGCCTCCGGGCCCTCGCGCTTGGGCCTTCGGTCCCTATACTATCGCTATGCGGCTGATGTCCGTAGGGGTCTCCGGCCTCCTTCTCTTCCTCGCTCCCGCGTCCTGGTCCGGCAGATCCCTCGATGACCTCAAGGCCGCTGCCTCCGACTCCGGCTCAGCAGGCGTTGAGCCCAGGGAGTTCCGGCCTTCTGCGGAGTTGTCCTCCAGCGCGGCCGGCCAGGCGCTCGCCGCGGCCAAGTCCCGCAGCAGCGGGCTTGTCATGCTCCAGGGCTTCCACTGGGAGTCGCACATGACCAAGCCCTGGTGGGGCGTGATCTCGGCCAAGGCAGGAGAGATCGCCTCTGCCGGGTTCGACCTGGTGTGGTTCCCCCCTTCCTCGGCCGCCATGAGCGACGAGGGCTACCTTCCCAACAGGCTCTATGTGCAGGACTCCGCCTACGGCACGCAGGCCCAGCTCAAGGCCGCGGTGTCCGCCCTGCGCTCCCGGGGCATCGCGTCCGTGGCTGACGTGGTCATCAACCACCGGGTCGGGACCAGGGATTGGGCTGACTTCACCGACCCGCAGTGGGGCCCGGACGCGGTCTGCTCTGATGATGAGTGGGCCGGCGCCCGCGGAAGCCGCGACACGGGCAAGGGCTATCACGCGGGCCGCGACATCGACCACACCAAGCCTTACGTCCAGGAGAGCGTCAAGGAGTGGATGTCCTGGCTGCGCTCCGAGATCGGCTACGACGGTTGGAGGTTCGACTATGTGCGGGGCGTGTCGCCCCGCTACTTCCAGGCCTATACCGAGGCCACCTCCCCCTCCTTCGCGGTGGGCGAGATCTGGGACGACCTCGACGTGAACAATGCTGACCGCCACCGCCAGGCCCTGGCCGATTGGCTTGACTCCGTGAACGGCAGGATCAACGTCTTCGACTTCACGACCAAGGGCGTGCTCCAGCACGCTGTGGGCTCCCGGGAGTACTGGCGCTTGCGCGACCGCCAGGCTAAGCCTCCCGGCCTCATCGGCTGGTGGCCTGCCAAGGCCGTGACCTTTGTGGACAATCACGACACCGGCGCCAGCACCGGAGGAGGAGGCGGCCAGAACCACTGGCCCTTCCCTGGGGACAAGGTCATGCAGGGCTATGCCTACATCCTCACCCACCCTGGCGTACCCTGCGTGTACTGGCCCCACTACTTCGACTGGGGATTGCGTGACCAGCTCAAGGCCCTCATCCATGTCCGCAAGTCCGCGGGGATCAGGGCCGAGAGTGCCGTCTCCATCGCCGCGGCGGATAACGGTCGCTACGCCGCTGTCATCGACGGCAAGGTCGCGGTGAAGATCGGGCCGGACGACTGGTCTCCAGGCCCTGGCTGGACCCTGGCCGCGGCAGGCAAGGACTACGCGGTCTGGACGAAGTAGCCGTCCCTTCGCAAGCCCTGCCCTGTCCTAGTACGAATCCCAGGCCGTGCCCTTCATGTCCGTGTGCGTGCAGTTGATGAAGAACGCGCCGAAGTCCGGGCTCTTGGGATTGTACACGTAGCCCCACCCGCCTGTGTCCGCGGTCTTGGGGTCGTCGAGGCTTTTGAGGTTGGCGATTCCGGTCGTTTGCGGGTGATAGGGAGGCAGCGAGACTGAGGGAAGGCTGCCCATATGTCTGAAGAAGCTCATGATGTCCCGGGGGGGCCTGCCCTTGTTCTGGCCGATGAAAGCGCTGAGCTTTTGCCGGACCTCGAGCAGGGTCTCGCGGGCTTTGGACTCGGCCCCGATGCGGCGCAGGTCGTCCTGAGGCGTCACAGCGATCATCGCGGTCGAGTCCAGGGCCGGGCCGGGTTTGGCCGAGCCGCTGCCGATGATGGGAGCCTCTTCCGGATCCGGCTTCTTCTGCGGTGCGGGCAGGGAGCCGGCGATGCGCTTTGCAGCGTCGGGATGCTTGATGCGGTGCCAGGCGAGGGATGCCAGGTCGAGGCCGATGCCGGCCGCTAGGATCGCGACGAACGCGATGAGCGCCTTCCTGCCGCGGTCCTCCTGCGGAACGGGATCTCCAGGGGTCCTCTCCTTGTTCGGTACTGCGGCGGATCCCTGGGCGTCCACCGGGAGGCTGGTGGACTCGGCCCATACTTTGGGCAGGAGGAAGGTGTAGGCGAAGACCCCCAGGGGAAGCAGGGAGAGGACCAGAAGAACCTGGAGCCAGGGTGAGACCTTCTCATTGAGGGTGCGGCCAGGATGCCACGTGGTGGTCGATTCCAGGGAGTTGTTCTTTTGGTCGCGGGCCATATAGAAGGCCCTGCACCCCTGGTCCACGGGTTCCGCGGAAAGCCTGCCCTTCCCCGTGTAGCGCTCCATGTCCACCGTGAAGGAATAGTTCACCAGATAATAGGGATCCCCCTTCCTGGGCCGCACCTCCCGGTAGTCGCCGCCGAGCGCGCAGTCGTCGGTGTGGCTGTCGTAGGGCGCGCTGCACCCGGACATGGGTGCTTGGAGGGCCAGGGCGGTCAGCATGCCCAGGGCGCTGACCGCGGTCCGAAACAGGGCTTGGCTTCGCGGCATCAGGCCCATTCTAGCGAATTTGGATTGCGCGCGTATTGCGTCCGGGCCTGGCGGGACGACGGTCAGGGATGGGTCGCGGCCCAACTCCGTACCGTGTCGTTGTAGATGCCAGGGCTGCAGTCGCTCCCGCCGCAGCCTGCGGCGGTGAGTGCCTGCTGGAAGGAGGGGTCGCCGGTCGGGATGAATCGTGCGCCTCCGGCCTGGAGGTCTTCCAGGGTGGGATGGGGGTCGTTGCCCAGAGCCGCCGCCTGTTCCCCGGTCAGGAGCCAACTCCCTTCTGGGCCGTTGTAGCCGTCCGGTACGAAGTGGGTGTCCGAAAAGGCCGCGTCGGCGTCCTCGACGGAGTCAGCGGTCCCGGCCGCGACGCGGCATTCGGAATTCGGGTTGAGGAAGCAGTCGGAGTCGAATTCGATTTGAAGGATCATGCGGTCCGCCTCTCTCTGGGCGACGGCGATATGCCTCAGGGTGTCCCAGAAGGTGCCTCCCCCGAGTTCGGAGAGGATCTTGTCCGCCCCGTCGATGAGGGATTGTCCGTGGAACATGACGAGGGACTCGGAGCCCTCGGATTCCGCGTCCCTGATCAGGATCCCCAAGGCCTTGAGTTCCTGGGCCTTGGCCTCGATCTGTGAAACGCGCTCCCGGGCGCAGATCTCCCTGGCGACCGGGACCAGCGCGCTGCATGCCGCGCCGTTGGCCAGAGCTGCCTTGAGCTCGTTGAGCTTCTCGATCACCTGGTCCGAGAAGATCGTCCATTTCGACGCGTCTTGTGGGGTCCGGTTGGCCGACGCGCAGCCCTCATCCGTCGCGAATTTCCCCGCCGGGCAGGAGATGTCAGCAACGATCCACGTGCTGACGCCTTTCGCTGCCCCGGCTTCGGTCGGGACAGGCGTGTCCTCGACCCTGCCCTGGTCGTTGGAGGTGTTGTTGTACATGGTCTGGCCCGCGTCAGAGAGGCCCTCGTGGGTCCAGAGGCGCTGCGTGAGGATGTTCTTGGCCGAGAGGTGCATGCGCTTGGCCTGCGCGCCCGAGACAGAGCGGACGTCCTTCTTGTTCCACCCTCCCCTGATGCGGCCGAAATAGTCGCTGTCGGGAGGCAGGACTTTCACGTCATTCTTCAGTTCGCCCTTCGTGTGCTTGCCCGAGCCTTTCCAGTCGATGGCGGTGAGTTGGCCGCCGTCGATCTTGGCGTCTTCTTTCGCGTAGTAGGGCCGGGGCATGTGGGTCTCGGCCGACGCTGCGCGGGAGGTGCCGCTTGTGGCTCCCGAGGCCTCGACCGCGCCGCCGGTTTCGGTCCGCTCGAGGGCGCTCGCGCGGCTGTTCTCTCCTGCTTTGGGGATTTTGCCCACAGGCACGCTGCCGTCGTATTTGAAGATCCTCCCGCGGGTCCCTCCGGCCGTGGCGTAACCCAGGCTCGTAAGCGCTCCGCGGCCGACGCGGATGCCGGAGCGGATCGCGCCGAGCTTCGGGAGGGCGACCCCTGGACTCTTGGTGGGCTGCTTCTTGTTGTAGATGAAGAACCCGACGCTGGCCAGGGTGAGGCACATGGTTATGGTCACGAACTTCGGGGTGGCGAACTTGGCGATGGCTGAGGAGGCGGAAGAGAAGAAGCCGGGAATCCCCCATGAGGGAAGAGGCGAGGCCGGGCCAACGCCGGGAGGGGCCCCGAGGCCGGCGCCGCCCTTGGCTCCGGCAAATCCGCGGGCCTTGCCCAGGGTCAGGGAAATGCCGAAGCCTTTGCGCTCCTTTTTCTTCTTCTGCTGCTCCTCCCCTTTGAGACCAGGCAGATCGATGTCAGGGAGAGGGTCGGCGTTCCTGGCTGGGTCGTTGGGTTCTTCAGGAGTCATGGAGCGTTCTCAAAACAGCGGCGACAAACATGTTTACGCTTCCTCATCTAAAAGTTTAGCCCCGCCATATTGATATGTCAATACGCTGAAAGCGCTTTTTACCGGGCCTTAACTATCGACGCGGGACAGGTCCAGGCGGGCGGCCGGCGCCCGCTTTAGGGAAAGCCGAGGTAGGCTGCGACCCCGGCCACATCGTCGTAGGGAGGCAGGCCTGGGACTTTCTTCGAGATCGCTCCCGAGGCGTCGGAGACGAGGAAGTGCGGCACCCCGGAGACGCGGAAGCCTCCGTCCGGGTCGAGCAGGGTGTCGGGCCCGAACTCAACGGCGTAGGCGCGCACGGCTTCCATGGCGTCCATGCCCACGACGATGCGCGTGGACACGCCCTTTTTCTCGAGGTGCTTCTTGAGTTCGATGATGAGGGGCGTGGCCTGGCGGCAATAGCCGCACCAGGGCGCCACGTAGATGGTCAGGCAGGTCGGAGTCGAGCAGGAGGCCAGGGAGGGGCCGGTCTGGTGCGCTAGGGTCTGAAGGCGGATGTCGGGCATGCGGTCCCCGCCGCGGGATCCTCCCTTGCCAGCCATGAGAGAGTAGGCCAGAACGCCCGCGGCAGCGCCGAGGAGGACGCAGGTCACGACCCACGCCCAGGGAGTCTTCGACGGCTGAGCTTCGGAGGGGTTCACCATAGGGTCGCTCCCAAGAGGACGGCTCCCGGCAGGACCGGGATCCAGACGTTGTCGTCGGGCGGGATGGGCAGGATGTCGGCCGCGCTGAAGGCCAGGGCGCCGGCCACGGCCAGGGCGGGTGGTAGGCCGCTGACAAACCCGATGGCCAAGGCCACGCCGAAGCCCGCGAGCGAGCCCTCCCAGGTCCTCTTCCTGCCGAAGACCCAGTAGGGGCGCCGGCCCCAGGCCAGGCCCACGAGGGCCGAGGTCGAGTCGCCCAAGGCGAGGTAGAGGAGGCTGGTCTGCACGATGTTTGGATGCTTGCGGAAAAGGGCGAAGGTCAGCAGGGCCCCGAGCGTGGTGTAGAAGAAGCCCGTGTAATGGGCCGCTTCCTTGCCGCGGATCATGAACCCGCAGTACCGCTGGACCGTCTCCCGTCCCCACGCGGTGTGGAAGCGGAAGGCCTCGAAGGCCCAGGCCGCGGCGGTCCAGATCAGCATGGGGAGCATGACCCGGTCCGGCCCGATGATGAAGAAGAGGGCGAGGTAGATGAGGGTGCAGAGGTGGAAGAGCTTGCGGAAAAGCTCGGTCTTCAGGGCGGAGGCCGTGGCCGGCTGGGCGGAGTCAGTCTCGGGGTTGGGCGTGAGGACCTTCAGCATCGCGGGATTATACAGATTTTCGTGATATAATGGGCCGGATACGACGTGACAAGGCTCCTTTCCACCGCCCGGCTTCTCAAGACCCTGCTGGCCTCCAACTTCGGCCGGCCAGGGACTCCGCTTAAGCTCTCCTTCGCGGTCACCTACCGCTGCAACCTGTCTTGCTCCATGTGCCGCATCTGGGCCAAACCTCCCTTGCCCGAGCTCACCCTGCCCGAGATCCGGCGGTTCTTCAGCGCCGCAACCGGCCCTTCCTGGGTCGGGATCACGGGGGGCGAGCCCTTCCTGCGCGATGACCTTCCCGGGGTCGTGGAGGCCGTGCTCGACGGCTGCCGCGGTCTGCGCGCCCTGCATTTTGCCACCAACGGCACCCTCCGCGAACGGATCCGTCCCGTGGTGGAGCTCATCCGGCGCCGGGCGCCCGAGGTCGAGACCGTCTTCACCGTGAGCATCGACGGGCCGCCGGACCTGCACGACCGCATCCGGGGCAGGGCCGGGGTCTGGGAGGCCGCGGTCGAGACCTTCACGATGCTCAAGCGGATGCCTGGGGTCAAGGCCCAGGTGGGGTTCACCCTGTCCCGGGACAACGTGGGCCGGTTCCGCGAGACCTTCGCGGCGCTCAAAATGGCGTGGCCGGCGCTGGTCTTCGACGACATCAACGTCAACGTGTTTCAGCGCTCCGGGTTCTACTATGACAACCTCGACCTCCCCGCCCCTGACACGGAGCTGCTGCTCGACGAGGTCCGCGGCATCCTGGCCATGGACCAGGAGGGTTGGAGCGTCAACAACTTCCTGAGGAGGAGCTACCTCTCCCGGGTCCCGGAGTTCCTCTCGACCCGCCGCTGTCCCCTCCCCTGCCAGGCCCTGTCGTCCACCTGCTTCCTCGACCCGTACGGCGACCTCTACCCCTGCGCGGTCTTCCAGAAGAGGCTCGTCAACGTCCGGGACATGACAGGGGACCTCGCCGCTCTCTGGCGGTCCGAGCCGGCCCAGGCCCTCGCCCGTGAGTGCCGGGACCTGCGCTGCCCCTCCTGCTGGAGCCCGTGCGACGCTTTCAGCGCCATCGGCGGCTCCCTGCCCAGGGTCCTGAAAGACTCCGTCCTGGGGGCGGCGTGAAATCCCTAGCCGCGAGGAACCTCGCGAACATCATCGTGCTCGGCCGGATCCTCCTCGTGTTCGTGGTGGTGTGGCTCTGGAGCGCTGGGTCGGAGCCCCTCCGCGGGGCCGGGGTCCTGGTCCTGGTCCTCGCGTTCCTGCTCGACGGCCTCGACGGGTGGGTGGCGCGCAGGATGGGGTCGGCCTCTCGTCTCGGCGGGTTGATGGACACCATGGGCGACCGGATCACGGAGAACGTCCTGCTGGTCTTCCTGGCGTATCAGCGCCTCATCCCTCTCTTCGTGCCCCTGGTCTTCATCTCCAGGAGCTTCGCCGCGGATCTGATCCGCCACCTCAACGACGCGGCAGGGGAGAGCACCTTCTCGATCAACCGGTCTTGGCTTGGCCGCTGGCTCGTGGCGTCCACGGCTTCGCGCGTCCTCTACCTCGGATCGAAGATGGCGCTCTTCTTCTTCGCCGGCGCCTTCTGGGTCGGGGAGGTCCACCCCGGCTCGGACCCCTTCGGCGACCGGACGCATGACTGGCGGATCCTCCTGGCGGGCCTCTCCGTGGTCCTGGCCGTCTTCAACCTGCTGAGGTTCGGCCTTCTGGTCTGGGACAGCAGGCAAGTCCTCGCCGCGGCGATGAGCTCGGCGTCCGGGGCGCCGGAGCCGGGGTCCCCTTCGTGACGAAGGAGCGGCGGGACGAGGCGCTGGCCCTGCTCGGCCTCGCGGCCTGCCTTCTCTTCCTCCTGGCCCGGACCTGGCTCAAGTGGGGCGACCTCGTCATCGACACGGGCCGCGAGCTTTGCGTCCCGCTGGAACTCCTCAAGGGCCGGGTCCTCTACCGCGACGTCTTCTACCTCTACGGCCCCCTCTCCCCCTACCTCAACGCCGGAGCTATGGCCGTCTTCGGCCGGAACGTCGGAGCCTTGGTCCTCAGCGGGGTGGTCTCGACCGCGGCCATCGCCTGGCTTCTCTTTCGGATCTGCCGCTTCTTCCTCGGGCCGTGGCCGTCGTTCCTGTGCGGCGCGACCTACCTTGCGGTGCTTTCGTTCGCGCACTACGAACCTCCAGGCATCTTCACCCATGTCCTCCCCTACTCCTTCCCGTCCGTGCACGGGACGGCACTGTCCCTCGGCGCGGTCTACGGAGCCATGCTCTGGGTCAGGGACGGTTCCATGCGCTCCCTGGCCGCGGCCGCAGGGTGCTCGTTCTTGGCCCTGCTCGCGCGGCCGGAGATGGGGCTCATGGCCCTGGTTGCCATGGCTGTGGGCATGGTTGGCCAGACGCGCGCGAAGGACGCGGCCTTGGCTGCCGGCAAGCGTCCCGGCGTCCTTGGGTGGACCCTGGGGCCTGCCCTGGCCGCGGGCTCCGTGTACGCGGGCTTCTGGTGGCTCGGCCGGGCCGCGGTGGCGGACAGCGGACTCTTCGGGATCTGGGCCGCCAACTTCGACCCTGGCCGGACCATGACGGGCTGGGTCTTCGGCAGCGTCGGCCTGGCCGCGAACCTCAAGCTGATGGGAGGGAGCTTCCTTCTGCACCTGCTGGTCTTGGGGACCCTGGCCCTGGGGAGCGTCAAGGCCGCTGACAGCCTGGCGGCCGGGCGCGAGGCAGCCGCCATCGCGGCCGGGGTCGTGACCCTGGCGCTGACGGCGCTCTTCGCCACCCGCGGAGCCCTTTTCGACGTCCAATACAGGATCGTGCCGTTCGTTTGCGCGGGCCTGGCGGCCGCGGCGTGGGGACGCCTGCGCCGGGAGGAGGGCGGCCGCTCCGACGTCTTGGTCCTGACCCTGGCGGCCTTCGCCCTGCTCTTCTGCGGCAGGATGCTCCTCAACGTACGACCGGGGCACTATGGCTCGCACTTGCTCGTGCCCGGGCTCGCCTTCTACTTCGTGGCGCTCTTCGGGGCCGTGCCGGCCCTCCTGCCCGAGTCGAGCCGGAGGTTCTTCGGCTGGGGCCTGGGGGTCTTCGCGGCCGCGTCCTTGGCGTCCTACTTCCATGTCTCGGACTTCTACTACCGTCTGCGGGTCCTCAGGATCGACTCCCCCCGCGGCAGCATGAAGGTGTTCAACGACGACCGCGGCCGCTGGAACCGGGAATTCATCGAGCACCTTCGCCGATACGCTGCTCCCGGGGACACGCTGGCGGTCTTCCCGGAGGGCCTGGGGATCAACTTCTTCTCAGGCCTTCCCAACCCTCTCTACCACTCCTCCTATCTGCCCGTGGATTTGGCCCGGCCAGGCGTGGAGGAGGCCGTGGTCGAGGGCCTCGGAAAGCGCCGGGTGGTCTGGGCCGCGGTGGTCCAGCGGCCCAGCGGGGAATACGGGGCGAAGTTCTTCGGCGGGGACTACGGACTCCTCATCCGGGACCGTCTGCTCGAGGACTATGAGCCCGTGGCGGGCTTTGGGCCGCCCCCGTTCGCCACCCCGGGCTACGGCATCGCCGTGTTCCGGCGCAAGCACGGGCGTTGACCCGTTGGCATTGACGTTGCGTAGGTAAAGAGTTAACGTTGGGTTGAGCCAACGTCGCCATCATCTCTCGAGGAGGTCTTATGCGGGAAGCAGCGGTCAAGCCGAAAGCCGAGCATGCGGATCCCTTTGTCGCGCAGGTCATGAAGGATGTGACCGCGAAGAACCCAGGGGAGAAGGAGTTCCATCAGGCGGTCCAGGAGGTCGTGGAGACCCTCGTCCCGGTCCTCCATCGGCACCCCGAGTACCGGAAGGCCAAGATCGTGGAGCGTCTCGTCGAGCCCGAGCGGGTCATCATGTTCCGCGTGCCGTGGACGGACGACAAGGGCGAGATCCACATCAACAGGGGCTTTCGCGTCCAGTTCAACAGCGCTATCGGGCCTTACAAGGGAGGTCTGCGCTTCCACCCCTCCGTGAACCTGAGCATCCTCAAGTTCCTCGGCTTCGAGCAGATCTTCAAGAACTCCCTGACCACGCTCCCCATGGGCGGCGGCAAGGGCGGATCCGACTTCGACCCCAAGGGCAAGAGCGACGCCGAGGTCATGCGCTTCTGCCAGAGCTTCATGACAGAACTCTCCCGCCACATCGGCGCGGACTTGGACGTCCCGGCCGGCGACATCGGCGTGGGCGGCCGCGAGATCGGCTACCTCTTCGGGCAGTACAAGCGCCTGCGCAACGAGTTCACCGGGGTCCTGACCGGAAAGGGCCTCAACTGGGGCGGCTCGCTCGTCCGGCCCGAGGCCACGGGCTTCGGCGTGGTCTACTTCTGCGAGGAACAGCTCAAGACCAAGGGCCAGGGCATGAAGGGCAAGACCGTGGCGGTCTCGGGCTTCGGCAACGTGGCCTGGGGCGCTGTCATCAAGGTCAACGACCTCGGCGGCAAGGTGGTCACTCTCTCCGGCCCGGACGGCTTCATCTACGACAAGGACGGGATCCAGGGAGAGAAGGTGGAGTTCATGCTGAAGCTCCGCTCCTCCGGCCAGGACGTCGTGGCCCCCTACGCCGAGAAGTTCAAGGGCTCCGAGTTCCACGCCGGCAAGCGCCCTTGGGGCGTGAAGGTCGACGTGGCCCTGCCCTGCGCCACCCAGAACGAGCTCAACGAGAGCGACGCCAAGGAGCTGCTCAAGAACGGCTGCGTCTGCCTGACCGAGGGCGCGAACATGCCCTGCACGCCGGAGGCGGTCGCCGCGTTCCAAGCGGCCAAGGTCCTCTTCGCGCCCGGCAAGGCGTCCAACGCCGGCGGCGTGGCGACCTCGGGCCTGGAGATGTCGCAGAACTCCATGCGCATGAGCTGGAGCCGTTCGGAGGTCGACAAGCACCTCCACGGCATCATGGTCAGCATCCACAACTCGTGCGTGACCGTGGCCAAGGACTTCGGCGATCCCGGCAACTACGTCATGGGCGCCAACATCGCGGGCTTCCTCAAGGTCGCCAACGCGATGATGGACCAGGGGCTCGTCTAGCCCCCACGGCGGCGAGACGGCGGCGGGCGCAAGCCCGCCGCCGTCTGTCTCCCGCGCATGAGCGACTCCTCCCCCTCCCTCCCCTCCGTCGGCGCCTACGACATCCAGTTCGGCGGCTTCGACAAGCTCATGCCCTTCCGCGTCCGGGAGGTCCTCCTCGTCGCGGCGCCCTACGACTCCTTCCTCCTCGCCGACGACGACGCCCTGACCGAGCTCGTCTTCAGCGAGTACCTGGACCTCAACCTCCGCTACGCCCCCCGGGTGACCCGGGTGACCACGCCGGCCGAGGCCCTCGAGAGCATCGCCAGGGAGAAGTTCGACCTCATCATCGTCATGGGCTCGGTCGGGAACCTCGACCTCGCGGGCTTCTCGAAGTGCGTCCGGTCCGTCCGGGATGACCTGCCGCTCGTCCTGCTCTGCTTCAACATGATGGACGTGGCCCAGCTCTCGGACGAGGACAGGGCCGCGGCGGACCGGGTCTTCGTCTGGCTCGGCGACCCGCGCATCTTCATGTCCATCGTCAAGCTCGTGGAGGACGAGCGCAACATCGACCACGACATCTCCGTCGCCAACCTCCAGGCCATCATCGTGGTCGAGGACAACGTCCGCTTCTACTCGAGCTATCTGCCGGTCCTCTACGCCGAGCTCATGAAGCAGACCCAGCTCCTCATGGCCGAGGGCATCAACCTCTCGCACAAGATGCTGCGCATGCGCGCGCGCCCCAAGATCCTCCTGGCCCACGACTACGAGTCGGCCTGGGTCCTCTTCGAGCGCTACCGGGGCAACCTCCTCGGCGTCATCACGGACGTCCAGTTCCGCCGCGGAGGAATCGACGACCCCAGGGCCGGGCTCATCCTGACTGAGCGGCTCAAGCAGGTCGTGCGCGACCTGCCGGTGCTGGTGCAGTCCTCGGACGAGGGCAAGGCCGGCCCGGCCGCGGCCGTGGGCGCCTCCTTCCTGCACAAGGCCTCCCGCCTAGCCATGAGGCAGCTCCAGGACTTCATCCTCGACTACTTCGGGTTCGGGGACTTCGTATTCCGCGACGCCGACGGCAAGGAGTACGGCCGCGCCGGGGACCTGCACGGCATGATCGGGGCGCTCAAGGCCGCCCCGGACGCGTCGCTGGAGTTCCACGCCAGCCGCAACCATTTCTCCAAGTGGCTCATGGCCCGCACCGAGTTCGAGATCGCCTACCGCATCCGGCCGCGCAAGGTCGCGGAATTCAAGAACATCGGCGAGCTGCGCCGCTTCCTCATCGAGACCATCCACCAGTTTCTGACCCGGACCCAGCTCGGGACCATCATCCAGTTCGACGGCCGCTTCTTCGACGAGGAGAGCCCCTTCGTGAAGATCGGCAAGGGCTCCGTCGGGGGCAAGGCCCGGGGTCTGGCCTTCATCAACTTCCTGCTCTCGAAGACCGACCTCGCGCGCCGCTTCGAGGGCGTGCGCGTCACGGTGCCGCACACCTCGGTGATCTCCACCGACGTCTTCGACTATTTCCTGGAGCACAACGGCCTGACCTCCTTCGTTCGGGAGGAGCGCGACAACGCGGCCCTGGGCGAAGCCTTCGCGAAGGCGGAGCTCCCGGCCTACGTCATGGATGACCTGCGCACCATGGTCGAGAAGATCCGGGGCCCGCTGGCTGTGCGCTCCTCGAGCCTGCTCGAGGACTCGCGGACCCAGCCCTTCGCCGGGGTCTACAAGACCTACATGCTCTCCAACGACGACCCCGACCCGGCGCTCCGGCTCGGGCAGCTCGCGCGGGCCGTCAAGCTCGTCTATGCCAGCACCTTCGCGGTCGAGGCGCGTTCGTTCCTGCGCTTCACCCCCCACCTCCCCGACGAGGAGAAGATGGCGGTGATCGTGCAGCACCTCGTGGGCCGGCCGCGGGCCTCGGGGAGCCGGTTCTACCCGGACTTCTCGGGGGTGGTCCAGTCCTACAACTACTACCCCCTCCCGCC
>JBAZSR010000105.1:0-12840 GCA_041662295.1 Elusimicrobiota bacterium
CAACTCAGGGTTCAAGTTCCCGGCCCGTCGGGTGACCGTCAACCTCGCGCCTGCCCAGACCCGCAAGGAAGGCACCCATTTCGACCTGCCCATCGCCCTGGCCGCGCTCTCCGCGGCCGGGCATCTCGAGCGCGGTCCTTGGGAGGCCAGTCACTGCTTCGTCGGGGAGTTGGCTCTGGACGGGAGCGTGAGGCCCGTTCCCGGCGTCCTGGCCATGTCCCTGGAAGCCAGGGCGAGGGGCTTCGAGACCATGGTGGTGCCCAAGGCGAACGCCGCGGAAGCCGCGGCCAGCGGCATCGGAGTCCGGCCCGTGGCGTCCCTGAGGGAGACCGCGAAGCTGTTCGGCGCCGGAGACCTCTGCTCCTATCCCGAGGATTCCGGTACGCGCGCCTCCTGGGAAAGAGGCGAGAGCATCACGGCTCCAGTGGTTCCCCGGGCCGCGACCTGCCTCTCCGACGTCAGGGGCCAGACCCATGCCAAGCGGGCCCTGGAGCTCGCCGCGGCAGGGGGGCACAACATCCTCTTCATCGGCCCGCCCGGGGTGGGCAAGTCCATGCTCGCGGCCCGGCTCCCCGGCCTGCTCCCTGAGCCCACGGAGGGAGAGGCCCTCGAGATCGCCAGGATCCAGTCCCTGGTCAAGCCGTTCGCGCCGGCGCGGGGTTTCCGGCCCTTCCGGTGTCCGCACCACAGCGCCACCACGGCCGCGCTGGTGGGAGGGGGTTCCCCGGTCCGGCCGGGAGAGGTGTCCCTGGCCCACGGGGGAGTGCTCTTCTTGGACGAGCTTGCGGAGTTCCCCAGGGAGAGCCTCGAGGCCCTGCGCCAGCCCCTGGAGGAAGGCGCGGTGACCGTGTCGCGCCTCAACGACGCGGCCGAATTCCCGGCCCGGTTCCAGCTCGTTGGGGCGACCAACCCCTGCCCCTGCGGCCACCGGGGGCACCCCCGGAAGGCGTGCTCCTGCGGGCCGGCCGCGGTGCGCCGGTACCTGGGCAGGCTCTCGGGTCCCCTCCTCGACCGCATCGACCTCCAGGTCGAGCTCGGGCCCGTGGATTTCGCGGAGTGGTCGGGCCCTGCTTTGGACGGGGAGACCACGGCCAGCAGCCGGCTCCGCGTGGAGGCGGCCAGGCGCGTCCAGAGGGAGCGCTTCGGGGGCCGCGACTTCGCGCTCAACGCGTGCATCGGCCAGCGGGACCTCAGGGGTCTCTGCCGGCTCGACAGCGAGGGCTACAGGCTGCTCGAGGCAAGCGCGGCCAAGCTGGCCTTGTCGGCGCGGAGCATCGACCGCGCCCTGCGGGTGGCCCGCACCGCCGCGGACCTGGCCGGTAGCCCCGGCATCCGGCCGGAGCACCTCTCGGAAGCTTTGCAGTGCCGGCGGCTCGACCGTCTGATCAACCAAGGAGAGAACTGACATGATGCTGACCATCGCCGTCCTCGCCGTTCTGGCCGGACCCTCGTGGGCCGCCAGCCAGCACCAGGTGACGGACAAGGACCATCTCTGGGGCCTGGCGGGCAGGTATTACGGCAACAACTTCTGCTGGCGCGCCATCTACGAGGCCAACAAGGACGCCATCAAGGACCCGCACTGGATCTATCCCAGGCAGAGCCTCGCGATCCCGGAATCGCCGAACTGCGGGGCCGGGGCGGATGCGGCAACGGAGGCTTCCGCGCCCGTGACGGCTCCGGTCGAGGCCTCGGCCCCGATCCCGGCGCAGGCTGAGGAGCCCGCAACGGAAGCGCCCGCGGTCGTGGAGACGCCGGCCCCGGTCACGGCGCCCCCGGCGGCCAGGAGTCTGCCCCCGCTGCCCAAGCAGACCGAGGAGAGCCTCATGCAGAACATCCCCAAGGGCCTCTCGGGCTCCGAGGTCTCCACGCCCCGCGCGGAGTTCCCGAAGGATTGGAAGGCCGACGGCTCTGTCATCGAGGAACTGCTCGCCGAGGGCGAGGACGAGGTTCTGGCGAAGATGCGCCTGGATTCGGTCCTTCCTGGAACGAGGTTCGCCGTGTACCGCAGGGCGCCGGCCCTCGAGTCCGACGGCGACACGAAGGCCGTGTTCGTGGTGAAGATCGCCGTGGTCGAGGCCCTCCGCCAGGTCAAGGGCGGCAGGTACGCTTTCAAGATCGTCAGACGCGGCGAATCCATCGAGCAGGGCGACCTGCTCAAGCTCGAGCGATAGGAGGCTTCCATGCGCTACTACGTCATCATCGTCCTGATCTGTGCCGGAGGCTATTGGGCCAAGGAGAAGTACCTCGGCACCTTCAACCCCCTCGAGGGGATGATCAACGTGGCCCAGAAGAATCCCGACCCTGTATGGTCCCCGCGGCTCCAGTATTGGGCGGGCATGGTCTACTACCAGAAGAGCGACTACAACAAGTCGCAGCAGGTCTTCCACAAGCTTCTGACCGACTACCCCACGGCCTACTGCGCGTCCAAGGCCCTCATCCGGCTCAACCTGTCGGCCCAGGAGAACAGGGATTGGAGCGCGGCCAAGACGGCCCTGGAGAAGTATATCGAGCAGTTCCCGGGGGGCAAGGACGCGGCCCTGGCCAAGAGCACCCTGGACAAGCTCAACTACGAGCACCCCTAGAGGGCGGGATGAGCGCGGTCCTGGCAGGGGCATGAGCGGGGAGAGCGGCGCCTTCAGCGGCGGGTTCAGCCGCCGCGTGGCCGAGGGCATGGCGGACCGCGGCGTGGGCCTGCGGGAGCTCTGCCGGGCCGTGGGGCTCGACCCCTCCTTCTTCTCCAAGGTGCTCTCGGGCAAGCGCAGCCCGCCGGCCCAGGAATCGGTCCTGCGGCAGATCGCGTCCTTCCTCGGTCTCGACCCCGTGGGTCTCGTGGTCTCGGCCGGGAGGATCCCTTCCGAATGGCGGTTGCTCGTGGAGGACCCCGAGACCCTCCGGTCCGCGCATTCCCTGATCACCGGGAGCCCGGGCCGGACCCAGCGGATCGTTGCCTCGGCCAAGCCGCGGGCCAACCGGCCTCCCTCCGAGACGCGGCGGGGCGGGCTCTCGGACGAACTCCTTTGAGCGGGCTCCGAAGCCTTTGCCTCGGGGACTTGGATTATCCGGAGCTCCTCAAATCCATCCCGGACCCGCCGAAGTCCCTGCGCCTGGCCGGAGACCTGGACCCGGGAGCCGCGGCCGTCGCCATCGTGGGTTCCCGCCAGCCCACGGTCTATGGCCGCAGGATGGCGCGCCTGCTGGCAGGGGGGGCGGCGCGGGCCGGGCTCGTGGTGGTCAGCGGCCTGGCCCGGGGCATCGACGCCGAGGCGCACGAGGCCGCCCTGGAAGCCGGGGGTGTGACCTGGGCCGTGCTGGGGTGCGGCCTCGACAGGGTCTATCCTCCGGAGAACGCGGGTCTGGCCGAGCGCATCAAGGCTTCGGGCGGGTGCCTGATCAGCGAGTTCCCGGAAGGGACCCAGCCTCTTCGGGAGCATTTCCCCAGCCGCAACCGGATCGTCAGCGGCCTTTCCTGGCTGGTCGTGGTGGTGGAGGGCAGGCTCAAGTCCGGCTCCCTCATCACGGCGCGGCTGGCCGCCAACCAGGGAAGGGCGGTCCTTGCGGTCCCTGGGCCTGCTGATTCCAGCCTGAGCGCTGCCCCCCATCTCCTGCTTAAGGAGGGGGTCAGGCCCGCGACCTGCGTTCAGGACCTGTTGGAAGAACTGCCTCCTGGCATCAGATTCGGCAAGCCTCTTCCGGGCCCTTCCAGAGAGCCTGCAGGGGCAGTGGAAAATGGCTCTGCTGTCGTCGGCGGCAGGATGGGCGATCCTGGGGGGGATAGGGCCCGGATCTTGGACCTCATCGGCCCGGCTGGAGCGACTCTGGAAGACATCGTTTCTGGGGCAGGGCTTGACTTTCCACAGGTTTCACATATAATCTTTCAGTTGGAATTAGAGGGACTGGTGGCGGCTTTGGACGGCCAGCGCTATGCCAGGCTCGTTTCCTATTAAGGAGTTATAAATGGCAGGAGCCGCAAAGAAGGTTAAAAGCGAGAGCAAAGTGAAAGAGCCGTGTCTGGTCATCGTCGAGTCTCCTGCCAAGGAACGGACCATCTCGCGCTTCCTGTCCGGCGCAGGGCAGAAGGGCAAGTTCGTGGTGCGCAGTTCCTACGGCCATGTCCGGGACCTGCCGCCCAAGAGGCTCGGGGTCGCGGTGGACGACGGGTTCTCCCCGGAGTACATCGTCCTGCCCCGGTCCAAGAAGATCCTCGCTGAGTTCAAACCCCTGGCCGAGAAGTCCCCGAACATCTATCTCGCCACTGACCATGACCGCGAGGGAGAGTCCATCGCCTGGCACTTGGTCGAGCTCCTGAAGCTTCCGGCGGACAAGGTCTGCCGCATCACCTTCCACGAGATCACGCCCGAGGCCATCAACGAGGCGCTCTCCACCCCGCGGAAGATCGACTACAACCTCGTCCACGCCCAGCAGGCCCGCCGCGTCATCGACCGGCTCGTGGGCTACAAGCTCTCGCCATTGCTCTGGGAGAAGATCCAGAGCGGGCTCTCTGCCGGCCGCGTGCAGTCCGTGGCCGTGCGCCTGCTCGTGGAGCGCAGCTACGAGCGGGAGAAGTTCAGCCAGGAGGAATATTGGACCCTGGGCGCGGTCCTGGAGAAGACCGGGGCCGAGCAGAGCTTCGAGGCCAGGCTCGTTTCCTGGAAAGGCAGGAAGATCGAGGAATCCCGCGCCTTCGAGCTCTTCGCCGAGCCCTACAAGGTCAAGGTCACCACCCTCAGGACCCGCGACGACCTCAAGGCTGTGGAGGCCGTGGTCTCTTCGGGTTCCTGGAAGGTCGCGTCCGGGGAGAAGAAAGAGGCCCGCCGCAGTCCGCCGCCTCCCTTCGTGACCAGCACCCTCCAGCAGGCCGCCTCCCAGCGGCTCCATTTCGACGCGGAGCGGACCATGCGCGTGGCCCAGTCCCTCTACGAGGGCGTGGACCTCGGCGCAGGGGACTCCGTGGGCTTGATCACCTACATGAGGACGGACTCCGTCACCATCGCCAAGGCGAGCGCCGCCCAGGCCGCGGAGTTCATCCGCAAGGAATACGGGGACGCCTACGCCCCGGCCCAGCAGCGCACCTACCAGACCAAGACCCTGCGCGCCCAGGAGGCGCACGAGGCCATCCGGCCCACGAGCGTGCTGCGCCAGCCCGAGGATGTCCGCCGCTTCCTCTCCCCGGACCAGGCCAAGCTCTACCGCCTCGTCTGGGAGCGCTTCATGGCCTCGCAGATGTGCGACGCGGTCTACGACACGGTCTCGGCCGACATCGAGTGCTCCAGCGGCGCCGATCTCGCGGTCTTCCGCGCGACCGGCAGGACGCTCAAGTTCGACGGCTTCCTCCGGGTCGCCAAGCCCACCGAGACGCAGGCGGGCGACGAGGAGCCCGAGGAGGGCGCGGCCGCTCCCGCGCCGGTCCTGCCCGCCCTAGCCGACGGAGACGGCCTCACCCTGCTCGAGCTCAAGCCCCAGGACCACAAGAGCATGCCGCCGCCCCACTACAACGAGGCGAGCCTCATCCGGGCCATGGAGAAGCACGGCATCGGCCGGCCCTCGACCTACGCCCCGACCATCAAGACCATCATCAACCGCGGCTACGCCCGGCGCAACAAGGACCGCAAGCTGACACCCTCCGACCTGGGCAAGCTCGTGACCGAGGCCTTGAAGGAGCATTTTCCCGACGTGGTGAGCCTGAGCTACACCGCCAAGGTCGAGGAGCGGCTCGACTCCGTGGCCGAGGGCTCCGAGCCTTGGACCAGCGTGGTCGACGACTTCTACAGCCCCTTCGCCAAGGCCCTGAAGACCGCCGGGGAATCGATGAAGGTCACGCGCGCCGAGCCCAAGGAATCCGATCAGGACTGCCCGCTCTGCGGGACCAAGATGCTCATCCGGGAGAGTCGGTTCGGCAAGTACCTGTCCTGCAAGCGGTTCCCAAAGTGCAAGGGCAAGATCTCCCTGGACGCGGACGGCAAGGCCGTGGTGCCGGAGAAGACCGGCGAGAAGTGCGACGTGTGCGCCAAGGAGATGGTCATCCGCATGGGGCGCAAGGGGCGGTTTCTCGCGTGCTCGGGCTACCCCCAGTGCAAGAACACCTATTCCCTCGACGCGGACGGCAAGAAGATCGAGGGCTCCCGGCCCCTGGCCACCTCCCGCAAGTGCAACAAATGCCAGAGCTTCATGTGGCTCAGGCTCGGCAAGCGCGGCCACTTCCTGGCCTGTTCGGCCTTCCCGAAGTGCCGCAACATCAAGCCCGTGACCAAGGAGGACGCCGCGGTCGTGCGCCAGGAGGCCGAGGCGGCCAAGGCCGGCGGGCCCGTGCCTCCACCGCCGCCCGAGCCTCCAGCGGCCGACACTCATGGAACCCCTGCCACCGAGCAAGGGTGACGGGAGCGCCGGAGCGGCCGGGGCCGGACTCGGTCTCTGGGTCCAGCGGTTCCTCGCCCACCTGAGGGCGGTCCGCAACTACTCGGCGCACACCCTCAGGGCCTACGAGACCGACTTGGCCCGCTTCCTGGCTTGGGCCGCGGCGCAGGCTCCTGCGCCTTCTTCCCCCGAAGGGGTGGACCGGACCCTCATCAGGGGCTACCTCGCCTCCTTGGGCGGCCTCAAGCGCAACTCCGTCCTGAGGAAGATTTCCACGCTCCGGTCCCTGGTCCGCTATTGGCTCGAGCACGGGGTCGTCAAGGACGACCCGTTCACCAGGATCACCTCCCCTAAAAAGGAAGCGAAGCTGCCCAAGTTCCTCACCGAGTCCGAGATGGAGGGACTCCTCGACGCGGACGCGGGCCTCGCTCCCGAGGTCAGGGAGCGCGACCGGGCCATCCTGGAGCTCCTCTACTCGAGCGGTCTCCGGCGCTCGGAGCTGAGCTCGCTCAACTGCGGGGACGTGGACTTCCTGAGCGGCCTGGTCCGGGTCTTCGGCAAGGGCCGCAAGGAGCGCATCGTCCCGGTCGGGACCAGGGCCCTCTCGAGGCTGAGGGACTATCTGCGCCGCCGCGGAGGGGACCCTGAAGCCGGGGGCCGCCTGCCAGGATCCGCGCCGCTCTTCGTCAATGCCCGGGGAGGGAGGATGACGGACGCTGGCGTGGCCTGGGTCCTGAAGCGCTGGCTGCGCCGGGTGCAGACCTTCAAGAGGGTCACCCCGCACGCTTTCAGGCACAGCTTCGCCACCCACCTCCTCGACCGCGGCTGCGATCTGCGCCAGGTCCAGGAGATGCTCGGCCACAAGAGCCTGGCCACCACGCAGATCTACACCCATGTGTCGCTGGAAAGGCTGAAGAAGATTTACGATGAGGCGCATCCAAGAGGGAAGAATGCCTAAGAGGGCTTCGCTCTGCCCCCACGGCTACGCGCCCCTGGCCGGGTCCTATTGCCGGCCAGGCCGCGGGGGAGGCTTGTGATCAGCAAAGTCCAGCTCCTCATGGAGGAGACGGGGTGCGACGAGGGCGAGGCCGAGCTTGCGCTCGAGATGTGCGGCTACGAGGTCGAAGCCGCTGTCAAAGCCCTGCCCCGCCTTCTTAAGAATATCGCTGTTTTAAAAGCGAAATTCACGCACTCCGGCGCGGGCGGGCCGGATGTCGGGCAAGGCCGTCCCGAGGCAGGGACCAACCAGTTCGGGCTCATCCTCGTCATCGCCAATATCAAGACCCACGCGCTCCTGCGCTGCCGCGCGGTGCTCTCCTTCAACCCCGCTGTCTACGGCATCTCCCTGGACAAGGACTGGTTCGAGTTCGAGCGGGCCCTCTACGGGTGCCGCCTATGGGATGGGAGCCTTCCCCACGAGAGCCTGGAGGTCGAGCACGCCGTGGCAGGCCATTTCCGGCCAGGCTTGGACCCGAAGCTCTTCGGTCCAGGCGAGGAGGGGATCCGCCTTGCCGCTTCCGAGCTCGGCCAGGTCCTGGGACGCCTCTTGCGCGTCGAGGGAGTGGAGGTCAAGCTCAAATCCGAGGTGCTCGATCTGGGCCAGTTCCAGTCCCTGGAGACGCGCACGGCCCAGGCCCCGCTTCCGCGCAGGCCCGCCCCAGGCGCTCCTGGGACCGGAGAGGGCGCGCCCGTTCCTGGCCAAGCCCCTGGAAGGGGTGTTTCCCGGAGCGCTGAGACCCTGGTGCTCAAGGTCGCTTTGGAGGAGGACCCGGCCGGCACTCCGGACGCTGATCTGCGCCCCGGGGACCTCGTCCATGCCTTCATCACGGACACCCGGGACATCGCCCAGTACATCGCCAAGCTCCTCGGCTGCCACCCTGACAAGGGGCCCTTGGCCATCATGGCGCCGGTGGAGTCCGTGGAGGCCTGCGAGGGCGGCCGGAAGGTGCGGGTGCGCTTCGCGGTCGGCGTATGCGGGGAGGCCGTGCTCGCGGCCTCGGCCAAGTACAAGGTCCAGAGCAAGGACTCCAGGGAGGCGCTCAAGTTCCAGGAGAGCGTGTCCTGGTGGAGGAAGCTGTTCAAGTAGCCGGAGGCCAACAATGCCAGCCATCGTGGTCGTGGGAGTCCAGTGGGGCGACGAGGGCAAGGGGAAGGTCGTGGACTACCTTGCCAGCAAGTCGGATTTCGTGGTCCGCTACCAGGGCGGCAACAACGCGGGCCACACCATCGTCTTCGACGGCAAGACCTTCGCCATGCACCTCGTGCCCTCGGGCGTGTTCCTGCCCGGCGTGCAGAACGTCATCGGCAACGGCGTGGTCGTGGACCCCAAGGCCCTCAAGGCCGAGGTCGAGATGCTCGAGTCCAAAGGCATCCACGTGCGGGGAAGGCTCCACGTCAGCCTCTCGAGCCACGTCATCCTCCCGTACCACATCGTGCTCGACGGCCTGCGCGAGGAGTCCGGCCACGGCATCGGCACCACCCGCAGGGGCATCGGGCCGTGCTACGAGGACAAGGTCGCGCGCGTCGGGGTCCGGGTGGCGGACTACCTCGAGCCCGAGACCTTCCGGGCCCTGGTGGACCAGAACCTCCGCCTTCGGGCCTGCGACCTCGAGAAGGTCAAGCCCCTGGCCGAGGTCCGCAAGGAGGTCTTCGCCGAGTACGACTCCCTGCGGAAGTTCCTCAAGCCCTTCTGCGAGGACGCCGCCATCCTCTTGGAGAAAGCGCTCAAGGCCAAGAAGAAGGTGCTCCTCGAGAGCGCCCAAGGCGCCATGCTCGACGTGGATTTCGGGACCTACCCCTTTGTCACGTCCTCGAACCCCATCGCGGGCGGCGCTTGCGCCGGAGCTGGCATCGGGCCCATGTCCATCAAGGGCGTAGTCGGCGTGACCAAGGCCTACACCACCCGCGTGGGTCTGGGTCCCTTTCCCACTGAGATCGAGGGCAGGACCGCCGCCTACCTGCGCCAGGTCGGCAAGGAGTACGGCGCGACCACGGGCCGGCCGCGCCGCATCGGCTGGCTCGACCTCGTGCAGCTCAGGACGGCTCTGAGGGTCAACGGCGTCTCGGCCCTGGCCATGATGAAGCTCGACACCCTTGCCAATGTCCACCCCATCAAGGTTGCGGTGGCCTACAAGGTGGGGGGCAAGCGAGTCAGCGAGTTCCCGGTCGGCCGCGCCGCGCAGCTCGACGCCGAGCCTGTCTACGAGAGCTTCCCCGGCTTCTCGGGCGACCTCACTAAGGTCCGGAAGTTCAGCGGCCTGCCCAAGGCCTGCCAGGACTACGTCCTCGCCATCGAAAAGATGCTGGCTGTGCCCATCCCCATCGTGAGCGTGGGCCAGGACCGCGAGCAGACCATTGTCCGCGGCAAGGGCATTGTCTGGCCCTGACAGGGCGTCCTGTCCCTGTCGAGCCTAGCCTTGGCTGGCTTGGTGCCTAGGCTTAGCAAGCTTGTTAGCCTGACCTTGGCTAGCTTGGTAGCCTAGACTGGTCAAGGGCTCGAGGTTGGTTAGCGGCTTGTGGGTGTGTGCTGGTGGTGAAAAATGTCGACTTGCGAAGAGTTTTGTCTTTATTTCATAAGCACTTATTGCATGGTTGCTTTCAGCGCTGGCACATCTGTCCGGGGAAAATCCGGTGAGCGGACCCTCTCTCCGAACGCTCGAGAGAGCAGAAGTGCGTGTTGCGGCGATCCTTCAGGGGGAACCCTTTCCATCCCCTGCAGTCGTGGGTGTCCTGGAGGATTTTCAATTCCCCGACGGAAGGTTATGTCGCGATCGATCCGATTCTGAGCGATAAAACCGCTCAATCCGCCGTTTTCCGACCTTCAGACGGCTATGCGACAAAAGCCTCGACGAGACTTTGAAAAACCGCGCTTTCCCTCCTGCGGCATGCTCCCTGACTCTCCGAACGCTCACAGCATGGCTCAGCCATGCCGGTCATCAGCCGTGGGACCGACATGCCGCATCTCGGACAGCATCCGCTCGGGCCATCCGTCCTGCTGGCGCCGACCGGCTGCTCGACCATGCCGCCGGACACGCATTTCAATGAGGCTGGCAACGGAGTTTCCCCGGACAGATGTGTCAGCGCTGGCAGTAAATGAAAAATAGTCATTTTATTATATGGATAATTCATGAAATGGGTCGACGTCCTGAATCTTGCAGTCTCAGAAAGGTACATCATGTGAGTGTGGGCCCGGGCATGAGGCATTGATTCCCTGCAGGCCCCTCGGCAAGGGCTTGGCAGTTGGCTTAGCAGTCAGCTATGCAAACCGGCTTGGCAGCTGGCTAAGCAGCTAGCCTGGCCTCAAGGTTTGGCAGCAGGCTTGGCAGTTGGCTTGGCAGTCGGCTTAGCAACCGGCTTGGCAGTTGGCTTGGTAGTCGGCTTGGCAACCGGCTTGGCAGGGGGAACGGGCTTGGGCGTCAGGAGCCTGAACTCCACCACCCACTTGGGTTCCCGGCTGAGCTTGTGCACCGAGACCAGGGCGTAATCGCCGGGCCTGAGGTCCGTCTTCTTGGCTAGGCCTGCCTTCGGGAAATAGAACCACCAGGCCTCCCATGCGTCCTTGTCGTCGGGTTTGTGCTCTTCGACTTTGGAGGGCTCCTTGGCCAGTCCGCGGGCTTCCTGATTCTCCACGAAGCGCTTGGCGATGCCGGCTGCCATGGCCTTGTCGATGGGTTCGGGCTTGGGGTCATTGCCTGAGAGCCAGTCGGGCTGGATGCTCTGGCTGATCATCTTGAGGCCTAGGCCCTCGGCGTCCATGCGCACGGCGCGGATGCGGCCGCCCGAGCGGGAGCGGAAGCCCACGAACCACAGGTCCGAGTCGAAGCGGCTGCCGACAGCCTTCGGTTCGAGCGTGTTGCGGCGGGATTTGGCGATGATGTCCGGGTCCTTGGAAGCGTCGAGCGGGTCCGGGGCGAGGGTGTCCTTGGAGACCTTGGCGGGAAGGGCCGTGTAGCCTTGCTCCGCGACGAAGCTCTCGGCGAGCGCGATGGCGTCGGCGGCGCCGAACTCATCCTTCTCCTGAGCCGGCGGCGTGGGAGAGGCTTTTTTTGAAGAGGCTGCTGAGGCGCAAGCGGGACAAAGACAGAGGGCGAGGAAGAGCGCGGCGAGGGTCTTCTTCATGGGGGGATTGTACCTAGGTTGACCGTGAAGCGGCAAGCCGGGATCTTGTAACAATTCGGAAATACCCCGGCCCGGAAACTTCGCTATACTGGTCCCGGTCAGGGCCCAGGCGCGGCGCTCCGGTCGCGGAAGGCTCGACGGGGATGGCTGTGTCAAGGGCCTGGGTCTTGACAGGGGGGAAGCGTCTGTTATACTTAGTGGTGAAGCAAGGTCGCCCGATACGGGCAAACCCTCCGCAAGGGGGGGGCGCAAAGCCGCGGGCCTCGGGTCGTGGAGAGGTCGCCCGGTTGCCGAAGGTGGACAGCAGGGTTGAATTTCGCCCGGCCTCAGCCGGCTATCTTCGGGATAGAGGGGTAAGATAGTCGGTGGGCCGGGCCTTTTTTTAGGTTGTTCGCGCAATCGAACGGATAAGGGGCTTGAACTTGGGTCTGGGGCGCTGGGAGCGGACCGGGGGAGGATCGCCGGGGCGGACCGGGTCGGCGCTGTTGGCGCTGGCCGCGTTCTGCTTCCTGGCCGTCCCGCCCTGTCGGGCCGGCGATGGGGTCGGGATGGAGGCGCTCGGCGTAGACCCCTCGGCCGCTGTGCAGGCAGACCGTTGGGGCCTGGACATCCGTGACGCGTTGAACCGTCCCGTGTCCGCGGCCCGTCTCGAGGCGGACCTCAAGTCCGCCGCGGCGCAAGCCGCGGCCAGCGCCTCGTTCGATTCCACGCTTCCCCATGCTCGGGCCGCGGTCCTGCTGAGGGAGTTCCTCCCTGCCGTCGAGGACGTGCTGAGGAGCATCCTGCCCGGGCTTTGCGTCAGCACGGCCGCGGCAGCCGGGGTGCCCAAGCCGCCGAGGCTCTTCCCTATCCTGGCCGCTCTTGTCCTCTTCACGCTCTTGCCGGCCGCCTCCCTCCGTCTCCAGCAGGAGCCGACCGGCGCTGCTTCGCGCTGTCCCGCCATCCTTCGCTGTTGATCCTGCCCCAACCCCCGCCTCAGTCCCTGACTTCTCGCTTGTCTCACGCCGGTCGAAGACTGGAAGGTCGGACCATTACGGGCGCAGGAAAAAGTGAACGAAAAGAACTTGAGCGGAGCGTTGTCGCGTGCGTGCGCGCGTGCGTGCGCGCCTGCGCGCAACGGATATAGCGCGGCCCCCCGGCCTGCGCTCCGCAACCGCATGCTCGGGCTCCTCCTGCCCGCGGTCCTGGCCCTCCTGGCGCTCGCGCCCTCCTCGGCCCTGGCCGCGATGTATCCCCGCAAGATCGCGGACACCGGCACCACCAAGGAGTCCAACCAGCGCAAGATCGTGATGAACGACTGGGGCTTCTGGGCCTTCTACAGCCAGGGCACGCCTGGCAACTACTCCATCGTCTGGAGCTGGTCTTCCTCTG
>JBAZSR010000106.1:0-12703 GCA_041662295.1 Elusimicrobiota bacterium
TTTGTAGACCTCGACGAGGACTGAATTGGATTCCGCGATGCCCAGGGATTGGGAAGCCCATTCCTGATCCTGATATGAGCGGAGAGGGTCTTCATAGGTGGCCTTGACCTTGTAGGTCCCGGGCTGGTCAAAAGCCAGGTTCTCCAGGGCCAGTTCGCGGAAATCTCCGCTGATAGGGGGATGGGGGTGTTCCCCTGCCTTGGTCCGTTCGTATTGCTCATCGAAGGTCCCGAACCGCCATGCCCGGGTGACGAGCGTCTCTCCTGGTTGAAGATTCACATGCAGGTGCAGCAGCCTCGACCTGCGGTTGCCTTCCTCTTTCACTATTTCCGCCGCGTACTTGCGTCTGGCTTCGTCGGTCGTCAAGTGGTCCGGCAGGACGATCGTCTTCTCGCGGGAATCCATGAAGTCCTCGACGAGGTTGCCTCGTACCTCCTTGCCGTCTGGGGGAGTGATGTAGAAATGGCAGGGCATGAACCGGTTGCCGATCTTCCAGAACGACGGCCTGTCATCGAAGAGGATCGGCTCTTTCCCGACGTTCTGCAGCTCGAGCCGGTACCAGAAGTTCTCGCCGGTCTTGAGCCTCCTCTGCTTCGGGATGAGTACGAGCCTGATCTTCCTGCGGCCTTCGGGCTTGAAATCCTTGGGAGCGGGACGCACCAGTTCTGCGCGGTCCTCGGCTTCGCGCTGGGACGCGTACGCCTCCTGGTCGGGCAGTTTGGCCAGCTCTACGATGAGATGCGCTTGGTGCTCGGGCTTCAACCTCGCGAGAAAGCCGCTGCCCAGCGGCAACTTGTATTTGGCCTTCACCCAAGCCTGCTGCGCCTCGGGACATAGACGGCGGAACTCCTTGGGATAGGCGTGGGCAGACCCGGGCTCCTCCACCCAGTAGACCCTGCCGGAAGGGCTGCTCACATGCACGGTGAACCCTGGCGGAGGATGTTCGTCAGGTTTGAGGCTAGGTCTGGCGGGATTGCGTTGACTGGATGATGCGCCAGAGGGCTGGGGCTGGGACGGCGGTTCTGTTCCGCCGTAGGCGGTCGACAAAACGGCCAGCAGGATCAGCCCTAAGGCCGGCTTCACCGCTTACCTTTTGTCCTCGGCGGAGAGCTTGTCGAGCTTGCGCGTCGCGTAGACGTAGTAGGCCGCCAGCGGGAGCATGGCCAGCGCGATGACGACGAAGGGCGTGAACCCGGCGAGGCCCTTGAAGAGGAACTTGAGGCCCAGGATCGCGAGCGTCGAGACGGCCAGGGACGCGGAGCCGAAGAAGCCCATGGCGTCGGCCATGTCGGCCTGCGGGGTCTTGGACTGGAAGTAGCTCTTGAGCTTGGTCACGCTCACCACCTGCGCGATGCCGAAGGGGATGAGGGCCACCGCGGGCAGGGTCAGCGCGCCGAGCCAGGAGAGCCACGAGGGCAGGGCCACGAAGCTCCCGAGCATGGGCACGGGGAAGGCCATGGTCGCGATGGCGGTCAGGCCCACGGTGCCCCAGCGCATCCAGCGGATCATGGACTTGCGCAGGAGCTCGCGCTCCTGCGCGTCGCTGATGGGCAGGCTGCCGGCCGTGGGCTCCTTCATGCGGCCGATCCTCTTCTGTTCGGCCATCATCATGAAGCCGCCGAAGAGGCCGCCGAGGCTGTAGAGCCCGGTCAGCATGCCGATGACGCTCGTGTAGAGGGCCTCGCCCGCGGGCCCGAGCAGGCGCATGCCGTAGCTCGGGGCCATGAGGGTGTAGAGCATGGGGTTGAGGACCATGAAGGCCGTGAACGCGAGGAAGGCGGCCTTGAGCAGGGGGTCCTTCCAGACGACCTTGGCCCCGCGCGCCATCTTGCCGAAGAACTCCTTGAAGACCGTGCCCACGCTCTTGGGCGCCGCGGCCTTGCCGGAACCCTGCGCATCCGCGGCCTTCATGGCTGCCATCTTGGCGGGGAGCTTCATCGTGAAGAACATGATGGTCAGCGCGACCGCGAAGCTGATGGGGAAGGCGACCAGCGCCGGGAGGAAGCCCATGCTGGCTACGACCGCGCCGGTGACGATGGGGCCGGTCACGCCCACGATCTCGAGCAGGGTCTGTTGCCAGGTCCAGAACTTCTCGATCTTGACCTGGTCCGAGCCGTAGAGCGCGGGCGGGATGCTGAGTTCCGCGGTCATGGCGATGCCGCCGAGGAAGCCGTTGAGCGAGTAGAACCCGATCATCAGCGGCCAGGTCATGGTGCCCGTGGCGAGGAGCGCCGCCAGGCCCGAGACCGAGAGGACCCTCAGGAGGGTGGCGCCGAGATAGGTCTTCTTGAGGCCGAAGCGCTCGACCGCGATGGTGCCGATCGTGCGGCCGACGATGTTCGTGGCCGAGGCGAAGATGGTGATCTCGGCCATCTTCGTCACGTCGCCGAAGGACTTCTCGATGAGGCCCGGCATGGCCGCGCCCAGGGCCTCGACGCCGATCTGCCCGAAGATGAGGGCGAGGATGAAGAAGACCGCGACCTTGCCCAGCCCAAGCCATGACGAACCGGCTTTCGGGTCCCCCTTGGGAGCTTCGATCGCGGTACCAGGGGTCGGCACGGCCGGGACCCCGGCGGAGTCGAGCGAAGAGGAATCGTCTTTCGCCGGAGGGGCCTGCGAGGGGGCCGCGAGTCGGTACGCCGTGCCCGCGGTGGTCGGCTTCGCTTCCGCTGAGGCCGCGGAGCCCACGGGGAGCGCTTCAGGCTTCTTGCCGGAGAAGAGGGCCTTGAGGGCCTGGAACGGCGAGGCCAGGCTCATGCTCTTGCCGGCCACGGACACGCCCTTTTCGTCCGGCGCAACGACCGGAGCGGCGGATGGCGTCTGCGCCGGGGCGGCCTGCAACAGCGTCGCGGGCAAGGACTTGGGAGAGGCTTGGAGGACCGGGATGGCGGGAGTCTCGGCGATCCCTGTGATGGGGGCGGCCGCGGCCTGGACCGCGGAAGTCCGGGAAGGCCCTTGTTCGAGGACGGGAAGGGCGCTTCCGAGACCTGGGAGGGAGGAGCCCAGCGTCGTGTCGACGCGGCCCATGGAGGAAGTCGGGGAGGAGTGCCTGGAGCCGAGCGCCGAGGCCGGCAGAGAGGAGGGCTGGTTCACCGGTGTCGTGACCGAGACGCGGATGGTCTGGCCAAGGGCCTGATACGGGGTCAGGCCTGGGGCCGCCAGGATGAGGGAGAGGGAGAGGGATATCGCGATCGTCTTCATGTTGAGCTCCTCTGTATCGTAAAAGGGATTATATAGGAGCCAGGCGTCCCGATGCTTGGGCCCAATGGGAAGGGAGGGGACCGCCATTGGGCCCACAATTATTGGGTCTTCCGCGACGTTGGATTTCCCCCACTTGATTCCAACTCCACGACCTTCTATACTAGCGCATGCCCGAGCTGAACCTGCCGCCCGGTTTCGCGGGCCCGCCGCCCCAGGGTCCGGGGGCCTCCCCCCCCTCTTTGGAGCTGGGGCCTTCGGAGCTGAGGATCGGGAAGTTCAGCGACCGGTTCATCGCCTACGTCATCGATTCCTTCCCGTTCTTCGGAGGCTATTACGTCTGCGTCGTCCTCCTTCTGATCCGGTTCCCGCACCTGGCGTCCAAGGCGGATTTCCCCATCATCTTCGCGGGCTTCTGGACCGCGCTGTGCTGGGCCTACCAGACCGTGGGCAACCTCGCGGGCGGGACCGTGGGCAAGAAGATCATGGGCCTGGGCGTGACCGACCGCGAGGGCAGGCGGCTGGGCCTGGGCCGGAGCATGCTCCGGGCCTTCGCGTGGTTCCTGAGCATCCCGGCCTTCAACCTCGGCTGCGTCATCGCGCTCTTCCATCCCGAGTCGCGGGCCCTCCACGACCTCGTCGCCGGCACCCTGGTGGTGGAGGAGGGGCGCTATCGCAGCCCCGCCGAGTCGGCGGTCGTCTTCATCGGCTCGGTGATCCTCATCCTCGGGATGGTCGGGGGGTCCGCGGCCTTCTTCCTGAGCCAGCCGACGCCCAACGACCTCAAGGCCATCGCCAAGGCGCGCGAGGGCCTGCTCATCTTCGCGGAGATCGAGGAGAAGTACAAGGCCGAGAACGGGACCTACACGGCGTCCTTAAGCGACATCGCCGAGGCGAGCGGGGACGTGGAGCAGTTCAAGAGCGCGATGCTCGAGATCTACGATCCCAACCTCTTCCAGATCTCGGCCGGCAACCGCGGCTACAAGATCTCCGCGGCCGCCCTCGACCGCAAGCGCACGCGCGTCACGGTCCTCCAGAATCCCTGAGCCCGCCTCCGTAGCCGATCTCAGCCAGGCTCCAGCTCCCGAAGTCCTCGAAGCGCCTGAGGCTCCCTGGCGCCACCAGGGTCTTGAAGTAGGACGCTTCCCTCCGGCGCAGGACCGCGAAGACGCGCCTGCCGCGCAGGGGGAGTGCCCGGATGGCGCTGTCGTCTCCGAACATGTCCGCGTTGGCCGGGTCGCGGCGCGCGTAATGGACCTCGCCCACCCAGTAGATGAGCCGGTCCACGGGCCTGCCCGCGTAGAAGGGCAGGCCGTGGAGGTAGGTGCCGTAGCAGTAGACCAGGTCGGCGGCGCCCGCCCGTGACGCGATGGCCCGTCCGACGGGCCTCGCGCTGACGAAGGGCTCGGCGAGGCCGAGGCCCGCCAGCGCCGCGGCCGTGCCCAGCAGGGCTCCCACCGCGGGGCCGGCCGTGCCCCAGCCGCGGCTGAGCGCGCAGAGCTGTCCCAGCCCCAGGGCGGCCAGGGCCGCGGCGGCGCAGGCCTGCGCCGCGGCAGGGACCGGCGCGAGCGCCCTGAGGCCCGGGACGAGGAAGGCGGCGGCGGGGACCAGCAGGAGGACGGCCGCGGCCGCGGCCGCGGCGCGGACCCAGCGCTTGCCCGCGGCGGAGGGCAGCGCCATGGCCGCGAGCAGGGCCAGGTGCGGGAACGCGGGCAGGATGTAGGTCGCGAGCTTCGACCGGGAGACGGAGAAGAAGAGGACGACCCCCGCGGCCCAGAGGGCCAGCGCCGGGGCGCGCCAGGACTTCCGGCGCCACTCGCTCCAGGCGTGGGCCAGGCCCGCGAGGACGAGGTGGGTCCAAGGCAGCAGTCCCAGGAAGGCCACGGGGAGAAAGAAGAACCACGGCCCCGGCCTGTTGTACTTTGGGGTGAGGAAGCGCTGGAAGTGCTGCTCGAGGAAGAAGAAGCGCAGGAAGCCGGGCTTGCGGTCCTCGATCATCAGGAACCACGGGCCTGCGACCAGGAGGAAGCACAGCGGCCCGGCGGGCGCAAGCAGCCCCCTCCACCCGCGCCGCAGGGCAGGGAAGAGGATGAGGAGTCCGATGGTCCAGAGCGCGGGGAAGACGATCCCGACAAGGCCCTTGCTGAGGAAGGCGAGGCCTGCGGCCGCCCAAGCCAGCGGTCCCGCCCAGCGGCCGTCCTCAGGGTGGGCCAGCGCCCTCAGGATGAGGGCCGTGCACCAGGTGAGGAAGGCGGTCAGGGGCAGGTCCGGGGCGATGGCGTGGGAGAGGGCGAGGAAGCCCGCGCAGGTCGACAGGATCAGGCACGCGGTTGCCGGCAGGCTCCCCCCAGCGGCGCTTCCCCCCCCGCCGGAGTCCTCGCGCCCGAGCCAGGAGCCCAGCCACCAGACTCCGGCCAGCGTCAGCAGGGCCAGCAGGGCCAGCGGCAGCCGGGCCGCGGCTTCGCCGACGCCCAGGACCGAATAGGAGGCCGCGGCCAGCCAGTACCAGAGGGGCGGCTTCTCCACGTAATCGAGGCCGTTGAGGCGCGGGAGCGCCCAGTCGCCCGAGGCCGCCATGGCGGCCGGGACCGCGGCGTAGCGCGCGTCGTCCACCTCCCAAAGGGGATGGGCGAGGAAGGCGAAGGGCGCGAGGAGCGCCGCGGCGAGGACGAGCTTGCTGATCAAGGCGTGCCGGCATTTTAGTCATTATCCAGCCGGCTTGGGAAGGCGGAGGGGCGGGCCCTCGGCGGTTCCTAGGGCTGCTTCTTGAGGACGTTCTGGAAGGAGGAGGAGAGCATGGTCAGGAGTTCGTCCTTCTTTCGGAGGGCTTCGAGGAGCCTCGCGCGCTCCTCGGACCAAGCCGCGGAGCTCTGGAGGGCCGCGTCCTTCTCCATGATGGACCGGGTGGCATGGTTGGTGAGCACGGCCATCTGCCCTTGCAGGTCCCGGAACGCGGCCGCTTCCTTCTGGGTCTCGGCGATCTGGGCCTCCAGGCGCTTCTGAAGGTCCGAGCAGCGCTGGGCCCAGGACTCGTCGGACGCCTTGCGGAGGTTGGCCTCCTCGAGGAAGGACCTCATGATCCGCTCCCTCTCATCGGAAAGACAGCGGTAGCGGAGGTCGCGCTCCTCGAGCGTCTTGGCCGCGTCGTCGAGCCGGTCCTTGAGGGCCGCGATCTCGAGGTCCTTGTCCGCGGTCTCGGCCCGGGCTTGGCGGACGCGGCCGCGCTCGGCCGCGAGCTCGTTGGACATCCCGAGCAGGCTTTCGCCCATGGTCGCTTCGATGCGCTTGCGCTCCTCGGCGTAGAGGCGCAGGCGCTCCGAGCGCTCCCCGGCGACGCGGCGCAGCTCCGCGTTCTCCTTCTGGAACTCGTCGATCACCTCGTCCTTGACCTTGGGTTCGGCGAGCTTGGCCAGGGCCTGGCCGAGGACGTCCCTGAGCTCCGCGGTCTTGCCCTCGGACTCTCGGTGGCGCTTGCCGAGCTCCTCGATCCGGGCCGCGATGCCGGAGAGCGCCTCGTTGAGGGAGGACTCCTGGGCGAGGCGCTCCTTGAGCAGGTCGGTCCGCAGGATATGGCCTGCCTCGTCGAAGGCCTCCCGCAGGGCGAGACGCTCCTTGGCCGCCGCGCCAAGGCGCTCGTCCTGCTTGGCGAGGTCGAGCTCGCGGCGCTTCTCCCCCTCCGCGAAGCGCTCGCGCAGGGTGGCGGAGAGGTCCCCGAGGACCGCCCGGAGCTCCTCCTTGATCTGGCTGTCCAGGCCGCGCTGGCGGGCCTCGAGCTCCGCCACCGCGTCCACGAGCCTGGGCAGGCAGGACAGCGCTCCCCGCCACTCCTTCATCTCTCCCACGACCTCGGCGGGCCAGGCGGAGGAGGCGGAGGAGACGGAGGCGCCTTTGTTGAGCAGGGTCTCCTTGAGCAGGTCCGCCCAGGTGGCGTGCAGGGCGTCGAGGCGGGATTCGAGCGCGGCGATCCTCCCCTTGGCCTGGGAGGAGCTCTCGGCGCTGTCGCGTTCGCCCTTCTCCCGCCGGAGCTGGTCGGTCAGGTCCTTGAGCTGCGCCTCGACCTCTCCCCGCATGGACGCCTGGGCCTGGAGGGTCGATTCCGCGTTCTCGGCGCGGCCGCGGGCGGCCGCGAGGTCCGCCTCGAGAGCCGTGATGCGCCGCTCCATGAAGTCCATCATGGGCGTCAGCGGGACATGGGTCGGCGCCGGGCGCAGGAGCTCGGCCGGCGGAGGGGCCGGCGGCAGGGGCCGCGAGGGCTTCCGCGGGGGTTCGGGCGGGAGGGGTTCGTCGGGGCTCATCGCTCTCGATATCTCCGTGAGGATCGGGAAGGCAGGTTGTAGCTGAAGGCGACCCGGTGCATGCCGATCGTCCCCAGCACGCCCATCGAACTCCAGGCGTAGTCCACGGACAGGTCGGAGAACTTGATCCCCGCTCCGATGCTCATCGACGACGCGGGGCCGAGGCTGCCGAGGGTGCGGCTGTTGAAGCCGGCGCGGGCCGCGGCGCTGAGGTTCTTGTCGAAGGACTTGGAGTACTCGATGCCCACGGCCGCGAAGGGATAGTTGTTGAGGGGGGTCACCGCGTCGAGCGAGAGGGTGAGCCCTCGCGCGGGGTAGATGGCGCCGCCGATGCGGGCGCGGAAGGGCAGGGAGTCGCGGACGTCCACGTAGCTCTGGCCGACCCCCATGTTCTGGAAGACGGCGCCGAGGTCGTAGAGGAAGGGCCCCCCGTAGAAGCGGGACTGCAGGCCGATGTCGCCCCCGAACCCGTCCGCCTGGACCATCATGGAGGAGTGGATCCAGCGGACCGCCGCGCCCACGTTGAGCTCGATGTCGCTGTCGGAGAGGTCGTAGATGGCCTGCCCCCAGCCCGCCTCCATGACGTAGTGCCTGGGGGTGAACTTGCCCACGACGTCGCCCGAGATGTCGGTGTTCTCCACCTCGCCCATGTTCATGTACCGCCAGCCCCCGCCGAGCACGATGGACTGCTTGAGGCGGTGCGCGACGAGTCCGGCGTGGTAGCTGATGTCGTTGACGTGCGTGGTGTTCTGGTAGGAGGCGGAGAGCCGGGGCACGCGCGCCAGGCCCGCCGGGCTCCAGTAGAGGGAATAGACGTCGTCGCTCACGGCGGTGTAGGCCCCGCCCATGGCGATGGCGCGGGGGCCGAGGTCGAAGATGAGGAACTCGGACCCCGAGGTGCCGATCGTGTCCCGCGAGAAGTCGGCCGCGAGCGCCCCGCGGGCCAGGAGGACCGCGAGACCGAGGGCGGCGGCCGGCCGGAGGGTCCTCATCTCAGGATCACCACTTTGAGGATCTTCTTGTCGTCGCCGTGCTGGATGACCGCGAGGTACATGCCGCTGGCCAGGGTGCGTCCCCACATGTTGAGCCCGCCCCAATCGAGCATGCCGGCGCCGTTGGCGAGGCGGTCGTAGACGAGGTCGCCCTGGAGGGTGAAGATCCGGACGCGTGAGTAGGGCGGCATCTCGGTGAAGCTGACGTAGCCGTCCCGCGACTTGTAGAACGGGTTCGGGAAGACCTTGGCGTTATGGGGGTCCGCGGGAGGGACGACCTCCGCCAGCTGGAACAGGGAGAGGTGGTTGATCAGGGCCGTGATCCTGAGGTTGACGGTGTCCACGACGGTGGGCAGGGGGACGCACTTGCCCTTCGACGGGTCGTAGCGCATGAGAACGACCTTGCTGGGGTTGACCCCGTTGAGCTCCGCGGCCGTGTACGAGAAGGTCAGGGTCAGGGGCTTGAGAGGCTGGATCCGAGGGGTGGGCACGAGGGACAGGCCGACGTTGAGCCCGTTGGAGCAGAGGTTCGCGGCCCCGGACACGTCGTATGTGGAGATGATCATCTCCACGGGCGAGGTGAAGGTGTGCGCTGGGGCGGAGAGGCTGACCGTCCTGACGGCGGGGGTGCCGATGGTGCCGGAGAACCCCGAGTCCGCTCCGGGGTTGAGGGTCCCGCCGAGCTGGCCCGAGACCGCCCCGGCCGCGCCCGTTGGGGTCCGGGTGGAGACCGAGGCGGAGTAGTCCGGGGTCACCACGGCGTCGAAGTTCTGGGCGCGGACCCTGAACCAATAGGTCGTGCCGGTCTGCAGGCCCGTGATCGTGCAGGAGAGCGAGCTGTCGCGCTCGGAGAACGCGCGGCTGCCGGGCGTGTCGTAGCTGGGGAACACGTAGATGGGAGGAGCCGGGGGAGCGCGCAGAGGGTTGTCCGTGGACCAGCTCACCTCGTAGGTCGTCGAGGAGGTGTTCCCGCTGGCGCCCCAGACGATGGTCACGCTGTCCGGGGTCGCCTCGATGACCGACGGCTGGTCGGGCTTGCTGGCCATGGTGTAGGCCGAATGGGTGGAGCGGGTGGGCGGGGCCGGGTCGAGGTCGGCGGTGGCCCAGATGGTGTCGGCCGGGATGTTGGTCCCGAAGTACTCCACGTCCGCGATGTTGGTGGCCGACATGGAGGCGTAGTAGAGCTCGCTGGGGTCGAGGTCGTCGATCTTCTGGGTCATGAAGACGGACCCGGCGATGGTCTGGAAGGTCCCCGTACTCTCCCAGTAGAAGACGCCCGCGCCTGTCTTGGTGCCGAAGTAGATGTTGTAGTAGGTCCCCACGGGGTTGCCGTTGGTGTTCCACTGCACGGTGATGGAGCGCGAGCCGCCGACGACATGGTAGAAGCCGGGCTGCTGGGCGGGCGGCGCGGCCCAGGTATAGACCGTGGTCGGCTCGCTCAGGGGCCATTCCGTGCCGTCCGGCCGGATGCCGGTCAGGATGGCCACCCGCGCCTCGTTGGGGCGGAGGACCGGGGCCGGGAAGCCGTCGGTGAAGTTGCCCTGGTTGAAGGGGATGGGCGCGGGGTTCATCTTGTAGTTCACCGCGGTGGAGGGGATGGTGGCGTTGTAGATGTTGAAGGAGTTGACGAACCCGGCCACGGTCATCGTGGACCAGGTCCAGTCGATGCAGGTGGATCCGGTGGCTTCGGTGCAGCCGGAGCCCGAAAGGGCCATGATCTGCCACTTGGTCGAGAAGGTGGAGTAGGCGAAGTCCGTCCACTGGTCCCCGAGGTTCTTCGCCCGGATGCGGAGGTAATATGAGGTGAGCGGCGTGAGTCCCCCGATGTCGAAGAAGGTGGTCGTCAGGGCGGGGAGGTCGTCCGTCGGGGTCTGCGGGTTGTCGAAGGCGGCGTTCAAGGAGTAGCCGAGCTGGTAGATCGTGGCGTTGCTGTTGCCGTTGTTGTCCCAGACCACGCTCACGCCGTTCGTCGTGACCGTGGTGAAGCGGATGTTGGCGGGCACCGTGGAGAGCGTGAACGCGTTCTGGGAGGCCGTGGACGGCCCGTCCCCCGTCTGGGAGAAGCCCTCCACCGTGATGGAGGCCGTCACGTTGGGCGTGAGGTGCTGCTGGAGGAAGCTGGCGCTGTTGGGCGGCATCGGAGTGGTCACGGAGGTGATATAGGAACCCGAGGTGGCGAAATAGACGTTGTAGCCCAGGGTCGTCCCCCCCACGTCCGGCCAGGTCCAGTAGATGGAGGTCGTGCTGATCACGGTGCCCGTGGCCACGGCCGGGGCTCCCGGCAGGGCCGGGCCGACCCGCACGAGCATGCTGTCCGAGTAGAGGCCGTTCTGGCCGATGCGCAGGTTGTACCAGCCGTTGGGCAGTCCCTGGGTGGTCTCCGGGAGCCTGATCGTCAGCGAGGAGTTCACGACTTGGCTCCCGAAGATGTTGGGGCTGTTGGTCCAGCGGTTGCAGTAGCCGTTGAGGCAGTCCCCCGCGATGGAGTTGTAGAGCCGCGTGCTGAGGTCGATGTAGAACCCGGAGTTGCCCTGGGTGGAGGTGCCGCCGGAGGTGTCCACGGCCTGCAGGACCATCCGGGGGTGGAAGTGGGAGGCGTTGCCGGCCCCGCCGCTTGAGGCCTCAGTGATCCGGATGAGGTTCTTGTCCCGCACCGTCATGTGGAGCCCGGGGTGTAGATGGCGCCGTTGGTGTCGACCGAGGTGATCGAGGACACGCGGACGGAGGGCGGCCCGCCGGCCATGTTGGCGTCCGGCGGGGCTGAGATCGTGACGGGGTAGTATTCGGCGTCGTTGGTGAAGATGCCGTTCGAGTAGCCTCCGATGGCCACGAGTTCCTGGCCCAGGGTGAGGGTCACGGTGTGGTACGCCCGGGGCCGGGTCATGTTCCCGATGACGGTGTAGGTGCTCAGCAGACGGTCGAAGAGCATGGTCCCCCGCTGGGGCTGGCCCATGCCGCGCGCCCCGCCCACGATGACCGGCGTGCCGCCGGGCAGGACCACGGACGCGTGGTTGAAGGTCACGCCTGTCTGGTTGATCCCCACGGCGTTGGTCCAGCCTCCGTTGGCCGGGAAGTCATAGGGGTTGTAGACCAGGGCCAGGGGCGGGGTCTCGGCGTGGCCCTGGCCGTCGTTGCCGAAGCTGACCAGGATGTCGCCGGAAGGCAGGGCCAGGGCCGAGTGGGAGTGCACGTAGCGCACGGTCCCGGCCCCGGCGCCGTTGAGCCCGAGCCTCTGGCCGCAATACCAGCCCTTGGTCCTGCTCGGGTTGAAGAGGTTCAGGAGCAGGGTGGAGCTGAGCACGCCGGCCTCGTTGATGCCGCCGACGAAGATGATCTCGCCGGTGCGCAGGAGCGACGCCGTGTGCTTGGTGCGCTTGGGCGCTTCTCCGTTGCACCCCGCCGGGATGGTCACGAAGTCCGCCGTTCCGGCCGCGGTCGGGGCCGGGATGGAGCGCCAGACGCCCACGGTGGAGTAGTAGATCTCGGCCGTTTCGAGGTAGCCTCCGCCGTTGTAGCCGCCGAACACGAGGATGTTCCCGTCGGGAAGGGTGATGGCCGAGTGGGAGTCGCGGGCGCCGGTCATGGAGCCGGTCAGGCGCCAGACGCCCTCCCTGGGGTAGTAGATCTCCGCGGACGTGGTCGGCCCCGTTGAGACCGAGTCGGCGGCGTAGCCTCCGGCGATGAGCACCTTGCCGTTGGGCAGGAGCGAGGCTGTGTGCAGGTCGCGGGCGAGGTTGAGGTCGCCGGTGGGGGTGAAGGTCCGCAACGCCGGGTCGTAGAGCTCCGCGGACCTGAGCACGCTCGGCCCGTTGGTGCCGCCGGCCACGAGGATGTACCCGGTCGTCCCGGGAAGGACGGTGGCGGTGTGGTTGCCCCGGCCGTCGCGCATCGAGGAGGACGCGGGGGTCCAGCTCTGCTGGTAGGTCCAGAGCGTCAGCCGCGCGTTGGGGTTCACTTCCTGGGCGCTGCAGTTCGTCACGGCCGCGTAGTCGCAGGTCCGGCCGCCCCAGAACCGCAGGTCCCCGCCCCGCGTCATGACGACCGAGTGCCCGTATTTCGACCAGGGGCCGCTCGTGTCCAGAGGGATCCTCCGCCAGGTGTCGTTGTTGCCGTCGTACTCGTCGAAGTCCGCGAAGATCATGTTGCGGGTGATGGCCACGGAAGGCAGCGGCCCCGTGACGAAGGTCCCCGCGGAGACCGAGGGGCTCAGGTCGATCC
>JBAZSR010000107.1:0-12552 GCA_041662295.1 Elusimicrobiota bacterium
GGGCCCGGGTGGAAGGGCCAGACCACGTCGTCCAAGGCGGCCTGGGACATGCGGCCTGGGCCCCGGAACCTGACGCTGCGGCCGATGGAGCACGCCGACCCCGGAAACACGGCCGCAGCCGCCAAGCCGCATTCGGAGGAGCGGACTGAGACGTCCAGGCCCTTCGTGTTGGCGATGCTCAGGGTCTGCTCGGCGCTCCAAGCCCGCGCCACGATCTCACCCTTGGTCCGGGACCCGAGCTCTCCAGCCATCCTCGCGCATTCAGCGACCAAGTCCGGGCTCGAGGACTTCTCGACACCTGCGTCGAAGGTCTTGAGCTCCGGCAAAGAAGCCTTGCCCGGAAAATCGAATCCGGCCTCCACCCCTCCCGAGAGCGAAGCCAGCGCGTTTCCCACGAGCTCCTCCCGGCTGCGCAGGTTCCTCGTATGGCCGAACCCGAGCCGGCCTCCCTTGATGACCCGCAGGCTCACTCCCGAGGTCATGGTCTCCTTGATATCGTGCAGCGCCGCGTTCTCGAACTCGACGACGCTGGTCCTGCTCTCCAGGCCGTAGACCTCAGCCTGGTCCGAGACCTTCCCCGCCGCCTCCAGGAGCTTCTCCATCACGCGCCTCCCACCACGAGGTTCTTGATCAGGACGTGCGGCGCTCCGTGGCAGGAGCGGATGTTCGTCTGCCCCTTGCCGCAGCCCCCGGCCTTGGCCAAGTCGAAGTCCGCGCCCACCGCGGTCACGGCCATCAAGGTCGTGTAGAGGTTGCCGGACACGTTGAGGTCGCGCACCATGCGCCCCTTCTTGCCTCCGCGCACCTCGTAGCCGTACTGCGCGCCGAAGGAGAAGTCCTCCCCGGCCGTCTGCCCGCCCTTGGCGTCGAGGACATAGAGGCCGTCGCCCAGCTTCTCGAACAAGGCTTCGAGCGTGTGCTCCCCGCGCTCGATGAAGATGGTCCCCATCCTGACGATGGGCGCGTACCGGTAATCCTCAGCCACGGTGTGACCCGAGGGCTCCTCGCCGAACTCCGCGGCCGTGCGCCGGGAATGAAGCCGTCCCACCAGCACGCCGTTCTCCAGGAGCTTGCGCCTGCGCACCAGCACCCCTTCATCGTCGTATTTGTAGAACCCGAGCTGATCCGGCAGCGTAGCATCATCCGTGATGCTCAGGATGTCGCTGCCGAGCTTGGCCCCGAGCCTCATGCGCTCGCGCATCGCGGGCAAGGTCTCCACGATGTCCGCCTCGGAGAAGTGGCCGAAAGCCTCGTGCGCGAAGACCCCCGCCAAACTCGGGTTCAAGACGCAGTCGTACGACCCGCCCCGGACCGGCTCGGCCTTCAGGAGGTCGAGCGCGATCTTCGTCCTGGCCTCGAAGGCCGCTTCCTGGCCGCGGACGTGGTGGAAGCCCTGGCTCCCACCGACCGCGACACGCACGTTCTGGGAGAGGCTCCCGTCCCGCGCGATGATCTCGCCGACCACGCGGGTGGTGACGAGGTCCTCACGGACCTCATGGCCCTCGGTACTGACGAAGGTCCTCTCGCGGGTCGAGTCCGCGTAGGCCATGGTCGTGGTCGCGACCTTCTCCTGGCCGAGCGGGATCTCGTTGTACCGCCGCAGGAGGGCGAGTTTCTCCTCCATCGCGATGTTCCGCGGGTCCTCCTGGAGGAAGGGCTTGAACGCGTCCTTGACGGCCGGGACCTTGGCCAGGGTCACGGGCTTCTTGATGTTCCTCCCGATGAGCCGAGCGTTCTCGGCCGCCGCGGCCAAGGCCTTGGGCGCGTCGGCCTCCCTGGTGAAGGCCGCCGAGGCCAGGCCGCCTCCGGCCAGCACCCGGCAGACGAAGCCGTCCGTGGCGTTGGAGCCCACGCCCGTGAGCTCCCTGCCCGCGAAGGACACGGAGTTGACCTTCTTGACCTCGTAGCGCAGGTCCGCGTAGTCCGCGTCCACGCCTGCCAAATAGCCCTTCAGCTTGTCCAGCATGACTCCTCCCTTGCGGCGAGCCAGCGGTCCACGCTGAACGCCGCGAACAGAATGAACCACGGCATGAGGGGCAGGCGATAGCGCATCTGGCTGACCACCAGCACGTGGATGCCGCAAGTGACGATTCCCAGGAGCGCCACGGGGAACAGCCTGCCCATATCCCGCCGCAGGAGCCAGCCGCCCCAGAGCCCGAGGCCGATGAGAGCCGGCTCGAAGGCCAGGCTCACCAGGGCGAGGAGCCCCTGCTTGACGCCCAAGCCCGGACGGGTGACTTCCGTGGCCGGATAGACCTTGTCCTGCCGCGGGTAGAGCCTCCAGAAGTTGAGGAGCTTGAGGCCCCACTGCTTGAGAGTGCGGCCCGGATTTTCAGCCATGAACCGGCAGGCCTCCCTGAAGAAGAAGGCGTCCCTCTCCACAGGGCCGAGCCCTGCCGCCTCGGCGAAGGACGGCGACGCCTCGAGCGCCCGCATGGCCACGGCCGTGTCGATCTGATCGAGCTCGAAGTACTTGGTCCCGGTGAGGGTGGTGACCCCGCCGTGCAGGTCGAGCGTGAGCACTCCAACCAGCGACCTGTTATGGACCGCCCACCCCGCCAGGGGCGCGGCCCAGGCCAGGCAAGCCAGGGCCAGTGAGCGCCAGGCGTAGCGCCTCAGCGCGGCCAGGCCGGCCGCGCCGCAGAGCGCCAGGCCTGCGACAGCCGCGCCCTCGGTCCGCGTCAGTCCCGCCAACCCGAGGACCAGGCCCGCCCCGGCCGCAAGCCCGGGCGACCGGCCGGCCTCGCCCAGGCTGCGGCAGAGGAGCCACAGCCCGGCCACGCTCAGGGCCAGATACGGGGTCTCGGTCATGAGCAGGCCGGAATAGTAGATGAAGAAGGGATAGACGCAGGCCAGCGCCAGGGCGAGCCGTCCGGCGCGCTCCGAGCCGGTCAGATCCTCCGTGGCCCTGCCGATCATCCACGCGGTGAAGGTCGAGAGGAGCGCCAAGCCCAGCCGCGCTCCAGGCACGCCCAGGCCCAGGCCGTAGAAGACGCTGATGAAGGAGGGCGCGACCGGCATGAAGACCCTCTCCGCGCCGGCCGGGGCGAAGAGCCCCGACTGGGCGATGGTCCTGGCAATGCCATCGTAACCCAGCTCGTCGGCCTGGTAGAACCTCCCGCCCAGGAAGAGCGCGAACCCCGCTCTCAGGCACAGACCCAGCCAGAGCCAGGGCCAAGCCCGGCTCAGCAGGACATCGAAGACCCGGCCGTACTTCCCCGATGGAGACATGGCTGATTCGCCGTCCGGACAACGGGCCTATTGTAGCTATTTCAAGGCTGATAGACCCGGACGAAGACCCTGAAATCCTTGACGATCTTCACGGCCGGACCGGTCGTGCCGCCGTCCCTGCGAAAACGGACCCTGATCTCGCCCTCCCCCGCCTCCTTGGCCTTGTACGTGTAGAGATGGTACGGCTGGAGGTATTCGGGGCGGGAGTCCGAGGACCCCTCCGCCATCCTGGGAGGCTTGAAATCCGCATCCACGAACTCCAGGCCATTCTTGGGCCGGATCATCTCCTGGGTCAGGGTCTCGTCGTCTACGGTCAGCTTGAGCTTGACCTGGGCGCCCTTGGGCAGGAGGAGCACGCCCTTGTCAGCGGCTTCGTCGAGCCGCGCGGCCTTCGTGAACGCGACAAGCTCCACGTTGAAGGTCCTGGCCGGAGCGGTCCCCTTCTCCCAAGGCCTGCGGTAGGCGAGCTTGATGCCGGAGCGGCCTTCGGACGCGGCCTTGAACACGGCCTGGAACGTCCCCCCTGACCCGACCAGGCCGGGCTGCTCCGGCGCAGGAGCGTACTCCACCCCGCCTTGGAGCGCGGCGGACGGCCCGGCCGTCTCAGCGACCTCCCAGGAGTAGCCTGTGGTGGGATTGCCGGGCAGGCGCACGGTCAGCCTCTGCCCGACCGGAAGGTGGACCTGCGTGGAATCCGCCTCCTCGCTGACCACGACACCCCCCTCCAGGGAGGCGCCCTTGGCCGCGGCCTTGCCCTGCGTCCGGCCGCAGTCGACGGCCTCGCCGGTCCCGATGGAATCCGCTGGCTGGGGCATCCAACCGTGGTCTCCCCAGACGACATCGCTGTCCCCGACCCAGACCATGGGCCCCCAGGGAGTGCGGCAGAAGGAGCCCTTCGCCGAGGGGACGAGGGCAGGCTTGCCGCCCATGAAGAGCTTCCCGTAACGGCCCTCGCTCCTGGTCCCGGGGTGCCGGAGCTCGAACCGGTAGGTCCACCCTCCCTCCCGGAGGACCTTGTCCTCGTCGAGCCTCAGTCCTTCCGCCCGGACCGGCGCAGAGCAGGCCCAGAGCAGACCGCCGATGATCAAGAGCCGATTCCCCATGATCCCCCCTCCCGCTCAGCGCGGGGACGCGTACTCCTCGAATCTCTGACCTGGAGCCAGCTCCAGGTCCGTAGGCACGATATAGATGCAGAGGCCGTCCTTCTTCAGCGCGACCACGCCCCTGTCCGAGACCGCGACCTTGCCCATCCCCGGTAGGGGCTTGCCTTCCTTGTCCAGGAGCTCCCCCGCGGTGGAGATGAGCAGCCTCTTGCCGGTGAGCCTGACCTTGTCCATGATCTTCGCGACGAAAGGGTCCCGGCCCTCGGGAGCCTCGCGCTCGGCGCCTGCGAGCTTGGCCGCGTCGTAGCCGGCGGCCAACAGGGTCTCATCCGCGGTCTCGAGCGCCTCCTCGGCCTTTCCCATGACCTCCTGGACCATGGTCACGGCCGCGTACGCAGCCGCGGCTTCCTCGCCGAGGCGCTCGGCGAGCTTGGAGAGATACTCGTCGGCCTTCTCGTTGATCTTGTCCGAGACCATCCCCATCAGCTTGTCCTTGGCCGCGGTGATAGCCAGCTCCGCCAGCTTGTCCACGTCGCCTTTGTTGGCCAGGGCCGCGACCTCGGTCAGATCCAGCACCACGCCGGCTCCCGCGAGCTTGAGGACCTGCCGGAAGAGCTTGGCCTCGGGAGTGTGCTCGCCGAACGGGTCATCCACCAGGAAGATGCGGCCCGCGTCGGCCCAGGGCCCGGCCTTCAGGGTCAGGAAGCATGACCCGCCCGGCTTCGAGCCCACGGCCTTGCCGTTGTCGCGTTCCACGAGGCCGGCGCGGATGGAGTAGTAGTTCTCCCCCGTGAAGCGGGGCCTGACGCGCGGCATGCCCTCGTAGTCCTGCCCGGCCGCGACCCAGAGCAGGGTCTCCCCGAACTTCTCGATGAAGCGGGCGGACACCAGGTCCTTGAAGGGCTCGGGCGGCCAGGTCTTGAGCAGGAGCTGCTCCACCAGGTAATCCGGCACGTTGCCCTCGGGCCTGATGAAGAGCCGGACCGCGAGACCCGGAGCGCCGTCCGCGTTGCCGACCCAGTGGGCCAGGACCTTCTCGAGGTCCCTGACCTGGGGGTGGAGCTTGTCCTTGACCGCGATCTCCAGGGGCACGGTCTCGCCCGCGTTGAGCATGCCCTTGCCCTCGTGCATGCTCCGGACCCGGCTGATGGCCAGCTTCATGCCCACGGACACCCCGGCCCGGAGCGGCTCCGGCAGGTCCTTAGCCGAGATCAGGACGCTCTCCTCCCAGGGCTTGTCTTCGACCGGCGGGCCTTCGTAGACATACAGGGCGCGGGCCACGCCGTTCTCGTCGGTCTCAGCAGTCACGGACGGCCCGGACGCGCCCGCCCCGGCCCTGAGCAGGCCGCGAGGCTCCTTGGCTTCGAGGCTGAACGTGACTGATTCCCCTTTCCTCGGCCTGCCGTCCCGGTCCGATAGCACGGCTGTCAGGCTCGCGGGGAAGCGCTTGTCGGCCGGGATGAGGGCCGTGGGCACGGACGCGCCGTCGAGGGCGGGAGAAACGGTCAGCTTGGCCTCGTCCGAGAGGAGGTCCACGAACACCCGGTCCTCCACGCCGTTGGAGGCGACCTTGACCTCGGCCCTCCGGACCTTGCCCTTGCCCGAGGCCTCGCGCTCCGGGGCCGTGAAGGTCACGGAAGCCGCCCCGTCCGGCCCGGTCACGGCCTGGGACGCGGACAGGCTCCCGGCCACGAAGCCGTCGCTGGCCACGAGCTCGAAGCTCACCGCGGCCCCGGCCCTGGGCCTGGGCGCGACGTCGGTGTCCTCCGCCCTCTCCTTGACGGACACCGTGATCACGGAACGGCTGTCCCCGTCCGGCCGAAGGGCGCCCGGGCTGGCCTTGGCCTCGAGCGTCACGTAGTGCTTCGGCTCGGGAGCGTCCCCCCAGCCGGGCGCTGGCCCACCGCGCACCGCGGCCTCCAGGGCGAGCAGGTCCGAGAAGTAAGGAAGCCCCGCGTCATCCAGGCAAGCCAGGGGCTTGACCTCGTCTTTGTCCCGGGCCTTCGAGGCATCGGAGGCCTCTTGGCCGGGATCCGAGCGCCAGGACCGGGCCGGGCTCAGCCTGAGCTCGTAGTAGACCTCCGCAAGGTGGCCGCCGAGGACGTAGTCCCCGGACAGGGCTCGCCCCTCATTCTCTCCGGAGAACGCCGTGTAGCCGACCTCCCCGTAGAGGAATCTCCCCGGGCCTTCCTTGAAGACCACGGCCTCGATCGTCACGTCTCCTCTGCGCTCCGAGCGCTCGATCTTGTTGGCGCCCTTGAGCTTGGAAGAGTGCTCCTTCTTCTTGTCCGCCAGGAACTTCGCGTAGTGCTCGGCAGCCTCCTCCGGGGAGGTGACCCAGATGTTCAGGACCCGCCAGCCCTGCGGCCCCATCTTGCCGCCGCTGAGGTTGCCGCTGACCACGTCGCCCATGGCCATGCCCTGGCCCTGTTCGTAGGCGTTGGGGAACCTGCGAAGGTCCTCGCCATAGCCCAGGCCCGCAGCGGCCTTCTTGAGCTCGGAGAGTATCCTGTCAGCCTTCTCCGCGCCGCCGGCTCTGCGCTGGGGCCAGCCTTGGCCCAGGGCGGACGGGATGAGCACCGCAAACATGAGGACGCAGACTACTGAGGCATGGACCAGGGTTCCTTTCGTCATCAGATCTCCATGATCAGGCTACTCCACCGGCGGTGGAGGCAGGATGGGGCCTTTTTCGGGTTTGGCCTCGGAGCGCTGGAGCTCGACCCCGGAGACGAGCAGGCTCGGCGCGATCACGGACACGGGCACCCCGGAGACGAGGTCCGTGACCTCGGGCCGGTCCCCGGCTGCCAGGATGCTCTCCATGAGGGTCAGCGGCGTGCACACCACATCGAGGTTGCGCACCAGGGTCTTGGCGCCGGTCTTGGCGTCGACCATATAGACGAGCCTGGCGAAGACGCGCAAAGCGTCCTGCCGGCCCGTGGACTGGGATTGGGAGAAGCCGTGGAGCTTGCGCACCCAGATGCCGTGGGGCTTGCCTCGCCGCTTGAGCTCCTTGCTCAGCAGGCGGAGCATCTCCTCTTCCGTCACGGTCTTGGACGCGGAGAGGATGAGGTTGCCGGGAACGCCCATCGCGAGGTACCCGGCCGCCCTGCGGCCGTGGCCGTTGGACCGCGGGAAGCCCTTCACCGGATAGCGCGAAAGCAGGAACCCCTTGAGGACCCCTCTCTCGATGAGCGTGACCCGCTGGGCTGGGACGCCCTGGTTGTCGAAGGCGTAGGTCCCCACCAGGGGACGGCCCTGGAAAGACTCGAGCGTTGGATCGTCGACCAGGGTGAGGATGGGCGAGAGGACGCGCGTGCCGAGCTTGTCGCGGAACACCTGGGTGCCGCTGGGGTTGCGCTGCTCCTCGCCGGAAAGCCGGGTCCCCACAGAGAGGACCACGGCCGCCACCACGGAGGGGTCGAGCAGGGCCGGGGCGTCGAAGGGCGAGGTCGTGACCGCGGTTTTCAGCGCCGCGAGGTCCGCGGCCATGGCCCGGGCCTCCTCAACCACCGCACCCAGGCCCGGGAGCCCGCCCTCGGACGATGCGAAGTACCTCCGGCTTGCCGAGACCTTGAGGCCGTCGGTCGCGATGTCCACTGCCTCGAGCTCGACCTCGGCAATGTCCCGGGGGAAGGACACGTCGAGGCCCTCGGTGTCCCGCAGCCGCCAACGCTCACGGGAGAGGGCGACCGAAACCTCGGTGTGCAGGAGCCAGGGGGCCTTGCGGAACTCGCGGCTGGCCTCGACGCAGAGCCGCTCGAGCCGGGCCTGCGGCCACTCCCCGGAAGCCGGGACCCGGGCCGTCCGGCCCGGCGTCTCCCGGGTGAAGTCGTCGTAGTCGTACTCCGCCTTGCCCCGACTCACCCTCAAGGCCTGCTTGCGCAGGAAGTCGGCCGTCGCCCCCTTGTAGGCCAGGTCCATGAGCCGCCAGAGCCCGTGCCGAAGGGCGAAGACGTCGTTCTCGAACGGCAGCGACCGGCCGCCCATGTCCGAGGGCATCCCGACCGGGTGGTTGTCCAGCTCGGGGCTCCCCACACGGATGTCCGGGGTGAGCACCCTCTGCCTGCGATCCGCTAAGAAGCGGACCCGGCCCATGGCGCAGACCCGCTCCCAGGTGTCCATGTCCGTGGCAGCCAGGCCGACGTAATAGGGCGGCGGGTAGCCCTCGGGCTTGAGGTCCGAGGAGCGGGCCAGCTCGAAGGACATGGCAAGGTCCAGGGGGTCATGAACGACCACGGGTTCCTGGGCCTTGGAAGGGGACGGCAACAAAAGAAGAAGACCCAGCAAGGCTTGAAGAAGGAACGCCATCACTTGTCCTTCCGTCCCCTTTCCTGCAGGAAAGGGGACGGCAAAAGAGGAGGCACGCTGCGATCCTCGGGGATGCGCTGCATCTCGGCTTCAGAGATCAGCACGCTCGGCGCGATCTGGCCCACGGGCACGCGGCCGGACTCGGCGCCGCAGAAGAACTCGTTGGAGAGCTTGGCGTCGTCGCCCGCGGCCACGATCCTGTCCAGGAGCACCAGCGGGGTGCCCGCCATCTTGACCCCCCGGACCCGGGTCTTGGCCCCGGTCCTGGCGTCCACGCGGAACACGAGCCTGGGGTTGACCTCGAAGGTCTGAGCCGCGCGCCTCAAGTTGGGGTTCTCCCCCCCGAACGAGCCTTTCAGGAGGAAGCCGTAGGGCTTGCCCCTGGCACGACAGAGCTCCCGGAGGCGGCGCTCGAGCTCAGGGACCGGCACGGGCCGGTGGCTGACCACGATGATGGTGCCCATCCTGCCGGTCGGGTGGCGGAAGGCGTCGGCGCGGCCGTGGCCGTTGGAGTTCGGGAAGCCCTTCACGGGCCAGCGCGACATGAGGAAGCTCTTAAGGACGCCGCGGTCCACGAGGGTCACCCGCCGACTGGGCACGCCCTCGTCGTCGAAGAGGTAGTGGCCGCTCACAGGCTGGCCGCCGAAGGAGACCAGTGTCGGGTCATCGATGAAGCTCAAGTGCTCCGGGATGATCCTCTTGCCCACGAGATCCTTGAAGATCTGGCTGTGGGCCGGGTCGCGCTGGCGCTGACCCTCGAGCTTGTGGCCCAGGGCCTCATGAAAGAGGACGCTGGTGACCTCGGGGTCCAGGATGACGGGCGCGGCCAGGGGAGGCTGGACCGGGGCGGAACGGCCCTCGTCGAGCTCCCGCGCGAGGCGATGGACGGCGGCGAAAAGTTCGGATTCTGGCGGCAGATCGTCCCAGTCGCGGAAGGTAAAGCCCGCCGCGGCGTCGAGACGCATGCCGTCCGGCGCGCGGGTCATGGCCGAGAGCCTCAGGACCCCGGGAACGTGCATGCCCTCGCCTGCGATCCGGGTCCCCTCGCTGGTCAGCAGGTACTGCCGGGACCAGTGCCGCCGGGCCGAGGCGTGGGAGTCGTACACGAACGCGTGCTCCCGGAAGGCAGCGCTCAGCCGCGGCAGGGGCTCCCGAAAGCGGGAGCGCTCCCCTTCGAGGTCCACCCGCTGGGCCGGGGCAAGGGACACGGTCGCGGCCTCGACGGAGAAATCGTCGAGCGGCTCGGGGATGAACTCCGTGGCGCGCTTGGCCTTCTTCTCCAGGAGCCCGGCCACCGCGCTCTTGTAGGACTTGTCGGTCATGGTCCAGAGCTGGGCCCGCAGGCCTTCGGGCGCTCCGCCTGCCGCGACATTCCAGCCCTGGAACCCGAGGTCCGTGTTGTCGAGGACCCTGTCGCCCACGCGGGCCTCCACGTAGAGGACGCGGGTCTCCTGGACCTCGTCGTCGGTCAAGGCGCCGAAGGCGGCTTCGACCTCGAGGGCGCGGAAGTCGGTCAGCCGGTAGGCCAGGAAATAGGGCGGGCCGAAGCCCTCCTGCCTCAGCCCCAGGCCTGGATCCATCTCGGCCTCCATGGGCGAAAAGACGGCGTCGTCCGGCATGGGCCAGGCGGAGGCGGCTGCGGGAAGGGCGAGGCCGAGAAGGGCCGCGGCGCAGACTCGTGCGGCCGGCCGCACGCGGGCCTACCGGGGAACGGCGGAGGGGCGCTGGCCCTGCTCCTGCCGCGGCTGGACGATCTCGAAGCCCGTGAAGCCTTCCTTGACCGCGGCCGCGGGCTCGAGAGGCGGCGGCAGGGTCTTGAGCCTGCCCGCCGCGCTGGCCCGCTGGTAGAGGATGCCCAGGTTCCGGCGCACGCTCTCGTCCTTGGGGTTGAGCGCCAGCGCCCGCTTGTAGGCCTTCTCGGCCTCGGGCCACTTCTCCCACATGAAGTAGGCGTTGCCCAGGTTCATGAACGCCTCAGACGACTCGTGCATGTGCTTCGGGAGGGCCTCTCCCGCGACCGGCGTGTAGGTCTGGTAGGAGAGGATGGAGGTCCGGAGGGTCTCGTTGGACAGCAGGGACGGCGCCACCTCGCATCCCGGCGCGTTGACCGCGGCATCGTACGCCCTGACCGCCTCGGCGTAGTTCTTGCGGATCATGTGGATCTGACCCATCCGGAAGAAGTTGGGCGCAAAGACAGGATCGATGGCCTCGTAGAGCTTGAAGCGGGTCAGGGCCCGGTCCAGGTACTTCTCGGCCTCGGCGGACCGGCCCGTGTTGTTCAGGTGCTCCGCCATCTTGAGGTGCAGGACCCCGACCTGGTGGTGGTGCTGGACGTAGTTCGGCGCCAGGCGCCGGACCCCGTCGTAGGCGTCGAGCGCCCGCTCGTAGTCGTCGCGGGAGACGTTGTTCCGGTCGCCCCAGGCCTCGTTGTAGAGCTTGCGCATGTCGAATCGGTCGTTGAACACGTTGCCGCGGAAATAGTGGGCCATCACGAAGTTGGGGTTCAAGTCCGTGACCAGGCGGTAGTTCTCCAGGGCCCGGTCCCACATCCGCTCTTTCGAGAAGTAGATGGCGATGTTGTGGTGGACGTCGGCCTTGAAATAGCCCCAGAAGATGCGCATGGGATAGAGCATGCCCAGGATGACCAAGGGGACCCAGGGCCGCTCAGAGAGGAAGGTCAGCCGGGCCAGGATGAAGCTGACGCTGAGCGCGCACCCCGCGAAGACGCTCCAGGAGATGTACCACTGGAGCACCTCCCCGCCCATACGAAGCTGGCTCAAGGGACCCTGAAGCGCGCTGAACTCCTTGAAGATCAGCCAGGAAGCGTAGGCCAGGCCTCCCCACGCCGCGATGCGGCTGGGCCAGATGAGGAACTCGTTCAAGAGCTGGGCCGAGCCCGGACCCTGGGCCTCGGGCTCCCTGGCTGGCGGGGGAACCCCCTCCGGAGCCGAGGACGGCGCCGAGTGCAGCTCGTAGAGAGCCTTGCCGCGGGCGAGGTTGACGATCATCCCCGAGAGCAGGCCGAGGTACACGCCCGAGGACACGAATCGCAGGCTCACGTCGAAGCAGTTGTGGCCGAGCATGCCCATGAAGGCCACCATGTAGCCGATGAGGTCGTAGGCCCGCGGGTGGGGCTTGCCGTCTTTCATGGCGAAGCTCGTGGTCAGCTGACCCAGGGCCCGGAAGCCCACGACGAGGCTGCTCAGGACGAGCCAAATGAAGACCCCGAACCCGAGGATGCCGTTGTCGAAGAGCTGCTCGATGTACTCGTTCTCGGAATGGTCCGTCTCGGTGTTGTGCTTGCCCTCGATGTGGAAGATCGGCGGCCGGCGGAAAGCCGGGTAGATGGGAGGGAAGCTCCCGACCCCGGTGCCCAGGAAAGGCTGGGTCTGGATCATCTCCCAGGTGGCCTCCCAGGTGAAGAGCCGGAAGTTGATCGAGACCATGCGAGTCCTGAGGTCGCTGGCCACGAAGCCGCCGAACCCGAGGGTGCCGACGAGGACCGCGCCCAGCACCCACTTCCGGTAGGGCTTGACCTGGAGCGGGAAATAGACGAAGGCGATGATCCCGAAGAGGAAGGAGACCATCGCGAACCCGAGCCACGCGCCCTTGGTCCCGGTCGCCACCAGGTCGACCAGGAGCATCCCCATCAGCAGCACCAGGCTGAGCTTGCGGGTCTTGAAGTACTGCATCAGCAGGATCGGGGACATGATGACGAGGAAGTCCGCGAAGAAGTTGGGGTTCCCGTAGGTGGAGAAGATGCGCTGACCGAAGGCCCCCCGCCAGATGAACGGGTCGATCCCGCGGCCGACCACGTTGGGGAAGAAGCTCGTGTCCACGAGTTGGAAGAAGCCGTAGCCGACCGCGACCCACGCGGCCAGCATGAGAATGCGGGTGAGCCGGTCCACGG
>JBAZSR010000108.1:0-12538 GCA_041662295.1 Elusimicrobiota bacterium
TCCCTCTTCTTCTCCTCGAGCTCGTTGAGGGACGCCTCGATCTCCTGCCTGCGGGAGACGATGTCCTCGAGCGACTTGCGCGAAGCCTGCGACCGGGTCTCGAGGTCCAATTCGGCGTAGAGCTCCATGACCGCGTTGACGATGTCCGCGGCCTCGGCCGCGGACCGGCTCACCGCGGAGACCGCGATGAGGCTGGACTCCTGCATCTGCTCGGCCTTGAAGGAGACCTTCTTGCCGACCTTCCGTGACACGCGCTCGACCATGTCGCTGGACCCGAGGATCCGGACCTGGGTCTTCATCCCGGACCACTGGTCCCAGTTGACCGTATCCACGCCGAGCCCCCTGCCGGCGGGAGGCTCGTACATGACCAGCCCCTGGGTCCGGTAGAGGGGGACCCGCGTCTGGGTGAAGACGAAGCTGCCGATGGCGGTGACGGACGCGACGGCCACGACGAGCCACTTGCGCTTCTTGACGATGCGCCAGTAGTCGTGCAGACTCGGTTCGATGTCCATGCGCTATTGGGAAAGAAGCATGAGGGTCGCGGCCAGCCCCGCCAGGCTCAGCCAGGGGAGGATGTTGACCGTCATCCACTCCGCGCTGCGGGTGTAGCCGGCCTTGGGCACGTCGATCGTGTCGCCGGGCAGGAGCTCGACGTTGCGGTCGAGCTCGCCCCGGAGGATGGCCGCGAGGTTGACCGCGACCACCCGCGGCTGGCCCTCGGCCTGCCTGAGGATCACGGTCTTCGACGGCTTGGCGAGATCCCTGACCCCGCCCGCGAGCGAGACGAGCTCGAGGAGCTTCATGCCGTCGCGATACTCGTAGTACCCGGGAGCCCCGACCTGCCCGAGGATGGCGACCCTCCTGCCCGTGAAGCGCCGGACATTGACCGTGATCTTGGGCCCGGCCACGAACTTGGCGTACCGGGATTCGAGGAGGGATTGGATCTCCTTGGAGTTCATGCCCTTGACCAGGAAAGCTCCGATGAGAGGCAGTTCGATCTTGCCGTCCGGCTGGACCGTGACCTCGCGCGAATACTCCGTCACCGGGAAAACCACGATGGAGACCACGTCCCCCGGCCCCACGGGGACCACGGCCTCGGGGTCGGAGCTTCCCATGGCCTCCGCGGCCGCGGACTGGGCTCCGCAGGGGCCTGCAACCGGAAGGCTCGCGGCGGTCAACGCGAGAACGAGCACGAGCCGGAGCGTCGTATTCATGGCTTCTCCGAGGGCTTTTCCAGCGCCTTGAACAGGCTCGTGAGGATGCGCCGAAGCTCCACGACCTCCTCGACGACCTCGGCCGACAGGGAACCCGACTCCGAGGCGCGGTTGACCGCCGAGGTGCGCCGCTCCAGGGCCGCGACCCTCAGCTTGAGGTCGGACACCTCGCCATCGTCGTCGTGCTTGGAGACTGGGCCGGAAAGCGCCCCGGCCAGCGATCCCGCCATGCACAGGAGCAGCCCCGCTCCCATCGCCGCGCCGCTGGAAGAGAACGCCCCGACCGCGGCCGCGCCGAACCCGGCGGCCAGCAGGACCTTGGGCCAGAGGAGCCCGAGACCGCGCGCAGGGGCCTCGGCCTTCCCCTCGGCCGGATCGCCTTCGGCGCGGCCCAGGGGCACGGGCTGGACCCAGGAAGGTTCCCGCTCGTCTTCGGCAGGCACGGCCTTGACCTCGGGCGCGGGAGGCTCGGTCGAGGAGTCGTCTTCGAGGACCGGGTCCTCGACGGAGACGGAAGGGAGCGGCCGTGACCGGCCGGCCTCAAGCTCGAGCCGCGGCGCGGGACGGGACGGCTCATCGGCGCCGGGCTTGACCTGTGCCTCGATGTCCTGCCTGAGCTTGCGCAGAGCCTGGCGGAGGTCGTCCAGAGATTGATCCATAAGGAGTATCAGTTTAGCCGAACTGCTGGGAAAGTCAATGACGCGGTTGTTACAGGCCCCTTCAGACGGCGCCGGCCGAAGATATATTGTACAATACTCTTAAGACCGTGAGATTCTCGGAGATCAAGAAGAAGCGCCTTGACCCGGCGCAACGCCAGCCTCCCAAGCCCCCGAGTCCTTCGGACACGGCCGGACCGACCTCTCAGCATCATCCAAAGAAGGCTTCCGCTGGACCCGTTGCGCCGGCCGCCGAACCCAGGAAACCCGCCTCAGCCATGTTCCGGACCACGTCCGGCAGGAGCGCTCCCAGGCCCGCTGCCGCGGCCGAGACCCCGGCCCCGGTCCGGCGTCAGGTCCCGGCCGCCCGGGCCGTCCCATCCGGGCTCACGGCCCAGGCCGCCCTCCTGTGCTACGGCGACATGATCGCGGACGTCAAGGCCCTGGCGCGGAGCTGGGGGACCGGCCGCCAGGACCGTTACTCCAGTCCGCGGCAGCACACTAAAGACTGCTTCAGCATCATCGAGACCACGCCCTCCGCCCTGCTCGTCCTGACCGCGCGCTCGACCGCGAGCAACTACCTCTACAGCCACTCGGTCAACACCGCCATCCTGACGACGCATCTCGGGCTCGGACTGGGCTGGCCGGCCGGAGCCCTGCGCCGCCTCGGCTTCGCCGCCCTGCTCCATGAGCTCTGCCTGTCCGAGCTCCTCGAGCTCCCGGTCGAGACCGGGTCTCCGGCGGGCGAGGAATCGCGCGAGCAGAGACTCCATCCCACCGAGGTCACGGCCCTGCGCCAGCACCTCTCCAACCTGGAGTCCACGCTGAAGCACATGGCCGGAGAGGCGATCCCGGACCTCAGACTGGCGTCGCACATCCTGGGCATCTGCGACCTCTACGAGGCGCTGAGCCACTTCCGGGCCTGGAGGGAACCGCGCCTGCCCCACGCGGTCATCCGCCACCTCGTCAAGGAATACGCCGACGTCTTCGACCGCAAGGCCAAGCAGCTCATGCTCCAAAGGCTCACCCTCTACCCTCCCGGCTCCTACGTCGCGCTCTCCCACGGGGAGATCGCCTGCGTGACAGCCGTGGACCCCCAAAGCCCCACCCTGCCCACGGTCGCCATCCGCCTCAACGGGGAAGGCGCGCCCCTCGACCCGCCGCAGACCGTGAACCTCTCCGAGCACTCCCTGGTCCACATCGCGGCCCCGATCGACGAGACCAAGCTCGGCCTCAAGGACAAGAAGACCCTCATGGCCCTCCAGGCGGAACGCTGGTGGGTCTCCTGACCGCGCACGCCGGCGGCCGCCCCCCCCTCCTGCTCGCCGAGTCCGTGTCGAAGACGTACCGCGGCTCCGCGGGCGCGGTCCAGGCCCTTGATGCCGTCAGCCTGGCGCTGGAGGCGGGGAGCGTCCTCGGGCTCGTGGGCCCCAACGGCTCGGGCAAGACCACGCTCTTGAAGGTGCTGGCCGGACTGGTGACCCCGGACTCCGGGAGAGTCGCGTTCGACGGCGCCAGCCTTGCCGGCGGCCCCGGAGACCTGGCCGCGGAGACCGGCTTCTCCCCGGGAGAGGAGCGCTCCTTCTACGGCCCCCTTTCGCTCATCGAGAACCTGCGGTTCTTCGGCCGCCTCCGCGGACTCGGAGAGCGGGCCCTTGCCGAGCGCCTCGAAGGACTGGAACCGCACCTCGGGCTCAAAGGCTTCGAGGACCTCCCCTATCAGCAGGCGTCCTCAGGCGTCAAGGCCAGGCTCTCCCTGGCGCGCGCGCTCCTCCACCGGCCCAGGCTCCTCCTGCTCGACGAGCCGACCCGGAGCCTCGATGTCGAGGCCGGCGCCATGGTCCGGGCCATGCTGAGGCGGGAATACCTGGGAGCGCCCGAGAGGGTCCTCGTCTGGAGCACCCACAGGCTCGAGGAAGCCTGGGAGACCTCCACCGAAATCGCGGTCCTCGACCGCGGGACGCTCGCGGGACTGGGCTCCCCCGAAGAGCTCCTGCGCCGCACAGGCGCCGCGAACCCGGCCGAGGCCTGCTCCGCCCTGCGGCGGGAAGCCTCGGGCCGTCCGGGAGCGCCGGCATGACGCCGCGGCTCGCAAGCGTGCTGTTCGCATTCCTCAGGCGCGACGCATTCCTCTACGCCTCCTACAAGTTCAGCTTCGTCCTCGACCTGGCCTCGGTCCTGCTCTCGACCGCGACCTTCTTCTTCGTGGCCAGGCTCGTCGACCCCGCGGCCCTGCCCGCCATGGCGGCCTATGGAGGCCGCTACTTCGCCTTCGTGCTCATCGGCATCGCGTTCTCCGCCTGCCAGGGCGTGTGCCTCCACTCGCTCGCGCAGAGCGTCCGCCGCGAGCAGCTCTTTGGGACCCTCGAATCCGTGCTGACAGCGCCGGCAAGCCTCCCCCTCGTCATCCTCGCCTCGAGCCAGTGGAACCTCCTGTACGCCGCTCTCCAGGTGGGCTTCCACCTCGGGATCGGGATCCTCGTCTTCGGCCTGAGCCTTCCCCCCGTCGACATCGTGGCCGCGGCGCTCATGCTCATCCTCACTGCGGCCGCCTTCCTCGGCATCGGGATGATCTCCGCCGCGTTCATTTTGAGGTTCAAGCGCGGCGACCCGGCCGCCTGGCTCATCGCGGCCGCGTCGGACCTGCTCGCTGGAGTCTACTTCCCGGTCTCCATCCTGCCCAAGCCCCTCCAGGCGCTCGCGGACCTGGTCCCCATGACCCACGCCCTTGAGGGACTGCGCCTGGTCCTGCTGAGGTCCGCGTCCCTCTCAGAGGTCCTGCCCCACGCCCTGGCCCTGGCCGCCTTCCCGGTCGTGCTCCTGCCGCTGGGCATCCTCGGCCTGCGCACGGCCTTCGATCGGGCGCGGGCGGACGGATCCCTGGGCCACTATTGAAAAAAGTGGTAAATTAGCCCATGCCCTCCGGCGCCGGACACCGCCTCACCATCGCAACAGGCCCGATCGTCCTGAGCATGGACCTGCCCCGGCCTTGCCGGCCGACAAGACCTGCCAAGGCCTTCCTGGCCAAGGCCGCCCGGCGCTACCGCGGCTTCATCACCGGCGCGCCAGCCCTCGTGTCCATGGAACTCGAACCCCTGCTCAGCCGGCGCCTTGCCGGCTGGCCAGAAGAAAGCAAGCCCGGTGCAGCAGGATGTGGAGAGAACGCTGACCCGCTCATCACCGGCTCCCTGCCGAAGGCCGGAATCTCCGCAAGGCGCGGCAGATTCCTCTGCAGCGCCCCGCGCTTCGGCTGGGAGCTCTCGGACTCCCGCGGCAAGGGAGTCTTCCGCCCCGGCCCGTACGACCTCGACTCCTTGCTGAGGACCCTGGTCTCGCACCTGGCCCCTGACGCGGGCGGGGTCCTGCTCCACTGCGCGAGCCTCTCCTTCAGAGGCCGCAGCCACCTCTTCGTCGGCCCCTCCGGAGCCGGCAAGACCACCTTGAGCAGGAAGCTCGGCGGGAGACGCCTCGAGCCTGGCCATTCCGTCAAGGTCCTCAGCGACGAGCTCACGCTCCTGACCGGCACGGGCGCAGGGAGCAGGCCCGCGTTCCTGGCCCACTCCACCCCTTTCTGGGGCGAATTCCGCCTGCCGGAGAACAACGGCTCGGCCCCCCTAGGGCGCGTCTTCCTCCTGCGCAAGGGCCCAGCCGCGGTCAGGCCCATGAAGACCGGCCCTGCCGTGGCCGAGCTCCTGCGCTGTCTGGTCTGCTTCGAGCGCTCGGGCCCGGTCCTCGGACGCTCCCTGGACCTGCTCCTGGCGGTCCTGGCCAAGCACCCGGCGGCGGAGCTGTATTGGGACGGGAAACGGACCGATCACATCGTCGCGATGCTGAGGCAGGAAAGGAGAACTTCATGAAAACGAACCCATCCCCCCTCAATGCCCGCCTCCCCCGCGAGGGAAGGATCGCGGCAAGGCTCGCCCACCGGGTCATCGAAGGCCAGGCCTTCGTGCTCGACCCCAAGGAGAACGTGCTCCACCGCCTCAACCCGAGCGCGAGCCTCGTTTGGAAGGCCCTCTCGGAAGGGAAGACCCCTGGCCAAGCCGCCCAATCCCTCGCGCAGGAGTTCGAGGTGGGCCTTGAAGAGGCCGGCCGCGACACGGCATCGTTCATCAGCGAGCTCAGGGACAAGGGGCTCCTCGAGGATGCCTGAAGCCGGGCCGTCCTTGCTCGAGGAGCTCCACGGCCTCGCTGAGAGCGCCTTCGTGCCCCTGACCATGGTGCTCGAGCTCACGCACCGCTGCAATCAGGACTGCGGCCACTGCTACCTGCCCCGCACGAGCAGGACGGCAGGGCCGCGAACAGGGGGATCGAGCGAACTCGGCACGGAAGAGTGGCTCCGGGTGCTCGGCGAGCTCGCGGACGCTGGGACCCTTTTTCTCACCTTCACCGGAGGCGAGGTCCTCCTGCGCAAGGACCTGCCTGTCATCCTCGCAGCGGCCCGCCAGCGGAGCTTCCGGGTCGAAGTCTTCACCAACGCCTCCCTGTTGACGGCCAGGGACGCGGACCTCTGGGCTGATGCCGGGGTCGCGGCCGTCGGGGTCTCGGTCTACGGCCCGGACGCGGCCTGCCACGACGCTGTCACGGGAACGCCGGGCTCCTTTGACCGGACCTTGTCGGGCATCCGGCTCCTGCGCAAGGCCGGGATCCCGGTCAAGTTCAAGATCCCGCTCATGGCAGGCAACGCCTCCACCTATCCCGCCATCCTCGCCCTGGCCCGGTCCATGGACGCGGCCTGGCAGGTGGACCCGGTCCTGACCCCGGGCAACGACGGCTCGGACATCCCGGCAAGGCTCGGCCTCTGCGACGAAGCCCTTGCGGAAGCGTTCGCGGACCCCCTGCTCTGCCCGACCGAGTCCCTGACCAACGCGGTCCAACCGGGACCGGACGACCCGCCGTGCAGCGCGGGCCGGACCTTCGGCTCCATCGGGCCCTGCGGGGATGTGTACCCGTGCCTCCAGTGGCTCACGCCCGCTGGCAGCGTGCGCACGAGCCCCTTCAAGGAGATCTGGACCGGGTCCAGCGCGCTGATCCAGGCCAGGGCGATACGCTGGAAGAACCTCAAGCCCTGCCCGTCCTGCGGCAAGACCCATTACTCGCACTGCCAGGGAACCTCTGCCATCGAGCGCGGAGACCCCATCATCCCCTCCGGAGCATCGTGCAGACTAACTGCCGCGGTGGACCGCGCAGGAGCCCGGAGAGGGCTCAAGACGGTTCTTGCGGCCTCAGCCGCCAAGGAGAAGCCATGAACGCGCCCAAAAGAAAGAAGCCGTACGAGAAGCCCAGGCTGGACTCGGAGAAGATCGTGGAGACCTCGACTTTGGCCTGCGGTAAGTGCACGACAGGTCCCACAGGAGCGGGCACGGCACCCTGCAAGGCGGTCAGAAAATCATCGTGACCAGGGGCAGGGCCGAAAGCCTCGTGCCCGAACGGAAAGCCGGGCCGTCTTCGGTCTTCTTCCGCCTCGAGGGAGGCTGCATGCGTCCCCTCCTCAAAAACGGGGAGGTCCTAGCCATCAGGGAAACAGCGGCCGAGGCCCTGCGTCCAGGAGACCTCGCGCTCTACGAGACAGGGGACAAGCGCATGCTCCACCGCGTCTGGTGGAAGGGCCGCGGCAAGGTCTGGCTCAAGGACGACACCGGCACGGTCTCGCTCCACAAGGTCCCGGACCGCAAGGTGCTCGGCGTGCCGGTCGGGGGCGGGCCGCTCTGCAGGGGCTGGACCGGCTTGGCTTATGGGCTGGCCTCCACCGCGGTCTTCATCGTGGGACGCGGACTCAAGAGACTCTTGAGGCGCTGACGCCGACCCTCGAAGCCCGAGTCTTAGCTCGTGCGGCCAGGCTCAGAATGAGACGGTGAGCGTGAAGTGGTGAGGGCTTCCCAGGGAGCCCATGGGCCGCAATGCATAGTCGAACCCCAGGCCACGGAAGCCCAAACCCAGCCCGAACGCGGCTCCTGAGAACCCACGCACATCGCCCACAAGCTTCGAGTTGAAGCCCGCGCGGCCGGACACGGTCCAGTCCTTGCCCGCTCGCCGAGAGTACTCCACGCCCATGGCGCCGAAGAGGTCGTCATCCCTCGGGATGCCTATGTCCAGAGAGACCTGCCACGAGCCCAGGAATCTGCAGGCAGCGCCCAGCCGGCCTTCGAGAGGCAGTTCCTCGGACTCGGTCTCGAACTTCAGGTCTCCTCCGAGGTTGCGCAGGACAGCGGCGAACGACAGGCTGTTCCCCAGATACGAGGGGGATAGAATCCCCAGGTCCACGGCCCAAGACCTCGCCATGGCCAGGACCTGAGACTCGAGGTACTTGGCGGACGCGCCCAGGGAGAATCCCTCTAAAAAGGAAGCCCCCTCCCCCAGGGTCCTGGCGTATCCAAGAAGGAATGCCGCGTCGCTCGGAGAGAACGACCCCATACTGGCGCCTGTCTCGTCGGTCTCCACGATCCGCCCCACGGACAGGTACCGGAACCCGGCCCCGACCGAGCCCCAGGAGCTGGAATAGGAGTACGCGGCCTGTTCGAGAGAGCTCCCCTCGAGATACTCGACGTGGGACAAGGCGGCGCTGTGCCGCGGCCGGGACTCGGGGCCGGAACTGCCGAGTTCGGGTCGGACCCCGAGCCTGGCCGGATTCCAGAACAGGGCGTCAGGCCCCCCGCACCCGGCTGAGCAGGCCTCTCCCAGGGACACGGACCTCGCGCCTGCGGGAAGCTTGAGGAAGGTCCCTGCGGTAGTGGCGCGCTCGCCGGACACAGCGCCGGCCTGGAACGGCAAGAACTGAATGAGCAATAGGATGCTGAAAGTGATTCGCATCAGCATCTCGACGCCTCGCTGATTCGGCGCCTCCTCACCTCTGCACCGCCACCTTGAGGGTGCGCCGCCTGCCTGCGGATTCGATGAACACGAAATAGGCGCCTGTCCCCACCTTCTCACCCTTGGAGTTCGTGCCGTCCCAGGACGCCATGCCCGCGAGATCGGCCGTGTAGTCCCGGACCTTCTCGCCGGAGAAGGCGAGCACGCGCACCAGGGCTCCAGGAGGCAGGCGGTCGAAGGTCATGGAGACATGACCCTTGCTCGGACGCAGGGGATTGGGAAAGGCGCGCACGAAAGAAAGCCCGGTGGAATCCCCGGCAGCCATGACTTGGAAGGCCGAGAAATGATTGGTCCTGCCGGTCACGCGGTTCAAGTCCGGTTCCGGCACGGACTTCAGCGGCACCCATACCCGTGCCGGCTCGTCGTAACGAGCCAACACGAGCTTGGTCTCATCGAGCCCTTGCACGCTGGCATCGCTGTACCCGACCGTGATCAGGACCTCGCGCCTGGGCTGCAGGCCTCCGGAGACCGTGATCTCGACGCCGGTGGGCGGGGAAAGGGACGCCAGCTCGGATGCTCCGGAAGGGAAAGCCTGGGGCACGGAGAAGCTGACCGCGACCTCGCCAGGGAAAGCGCCTTCAGGGATGGAGACGGTCACGGGCCCGTCAGGCGCGGCATAGGTCACGGTCTGGCCCGAAGCGCCGGAAGCGGTCGCGGTCTCGGCTGGGAAGGTCCAGGCCGAGGAGGCCGAGGAGAAAGCCACGCCTCCGGCGTTGAACGCCGCGGCGTAGCGGTAGTAGCTCGTGCCGTGCACGAGCCCTGTCTCGGTGTAGACATTGACCCCGGCCCCTACGGACGCGGCCAAGGCGAAGGGGCCCGCGGGCGAGAGCGAACCGTAGAGCCTAAAGCCTGTCTCGTTGGTCGAGTTGTCGGTCCAGGTCCAGGTCACGGAGGTCAGGTAAACGGCCGTGGACATGAACCCGGTGGCGGCTCCCAAGAGCGAGCCCGGACCTCCCTTGATAGGCCCGGAGAAACCCGCGGCTGTCGCGGAAGAATACTTGAGCTCCGGGTTGGCGGCATTGGGATCGGCGTAGAGGAGGTGCGGACTGCCGGAGCCATCGAGCGCGAGACCCACGGAATAGGCGCCGCCGGACGCGTCGTCCACGGTCTGCGTGCTCCAGGAAACGCCGTCGAAGAATGCGTAGGCCGCTGCGGGATCGCCGTTGCCGTTTGAATCGTCGCTGAACGCGAAGTGCCCCCTGCCGGCCCCGTCGAGAGCGAAAGCCATGCCGACCGCCGGGTCCGGCGCCGTGCCGTTGGCTACGGCCTCGGAGGAGGACCAGGCCCCGCCCGACTTGGAAACGCTCAGGAGAGCGCCCGGGCCGAACAGAAGGACGCCGATGACAGGCTCCCCGCTGCCGTTGAACGCCAGGCTCAGGGCGGCCGGAGTGCGTTGGGGCGAGAGCGCGGTCTCAGCCGCCAGCCAGGAGGCTCCGTCATGAGCCAGGTACCTCAGCGCGGAGCTCCCTTCGTCGAAATACGCGATGACCGGCCTGTTGGCCGGGTCAAGGGCGAGGCTGACGCGCCTGAAATGGCTCGAGTCCCCGCCCAGGCCCGAGAACATGTTCGCCGACGAGTCGAGCGTGGAAACGGACCACGCGGTCCCATTGAAAAGCCCGTACTTGAGCTCGCCGTCCGCTCCGCCATAGGCGACATGCGGCCTTGCCAAAGCGTCCACAGCCACGGCCGTGAAGGATGAGTTCGGCACCGCGGCGTCCACGCTGTCCACGGTCCAGACCCCAGCAGGCGAGCGCCTGGCATGACAGGCCCCGCTGCACGGAGCCGCGTTGGAGAAGAACGCGAGGTGCACGCTCCCGTCCGGCCCCACTGCAGCGGAAAGATACGAGGGATCCCGAGCATCTCCCACGACCTCGGCCGCACCCCAGACAGCAGGAGGCAGTCGCCTGCGATACTTGACCTTGCCTGCGCCCTTGTCGAAGTAGACAGCGTGCAGGGCGCCGTCCTGGCTGACGAGGATGTTCGCGCTGTACCCGGTGTCGCCTGAGGAGTCCACCGTGGAAGAGCTCATGGCCATGCCTGCTGCCTGGCCTCGCTCGACGGCAAAGCCGAGCGTCATGCCGAGCGTCAAAAGGGTGACGCAAATCACCTTGCTTTTAAGGGATAATCTGTTACACTTATACATGGGCCTATTGAGGATAGTATCATTATATCCCTAATTCAAGGCTCATGAAGCAGCGTTCATATTTATTTGCCTCTTTCCCATGGGGAAAGGGGGTTTATTGCTTGCCCAACCGGTCAGGCGCGAGCCTTCGGCAGGGAGCGAGGAGCCAGTCATGCTGAGAGAAGAGCGGATGCGATGCCGGAAGACCTTGCCCGTGGGTTTGTTCATAGGATTGTTCCTGGCATTGCTGGCAGGAAGGTCCCCCATGCAGGCGTCTGCGGCGTCGAGCCCACAGCGCATCGGGTTCCAGGGCAAGCTCCTCGACTCCTCCAACAACCCGAGGAACGGCTCCTACGACATGATCTTCAAGATCTACGACGCGGCCTCGGGTGGAGCCTCGCTCTGGGACGAGACCCAGACCGGCGTGGCCGTGACCAACGGCGTCTTCTCTGTGGAACTCGGCTCGGTCAGGGCCCTGGAAACAGAGCTCTTCACCAGCGCCTCGGCCTACCTCGAGGTCAAGGTGGGCTCGGACTCGCCCATGACGCCGAGGCACCTCCTGCTCATGAGCGCCTCGGCCTTCCGGGCCCTCTACGCCGAGGACCTGGCCCCGGGAGACACGAACTACATCCATCAGAGCGCGTCCCTCCAATCAGGGGCCGTGTTCCACGTCTCGAGCGCCACGGTCTCCGGCCCCTTCAACGCCACTGCCACCTCGAGCTTCACCGCCACGGGCCCTCTCACCTACAGCCTGGCCTTGAGCTCGGGCCTGCGGGTCCTCGACGGCACGCTCAAGGTCGAGGGCTCGGCCGGGGCCGTGGTGGACGCCGCGGTCCTGGCCTCCACCATCGCCGCGACCAAGGGCATCCTCCTTCCCCAGGGAGCGGCGCCCAAGGACGAGGGCGCCATGCGTTGGGACGCGGACGGCAACCTCCTCAACATCGGGATCGGCGCCTCCAACAAGACCATGGCGGACACGGACTCCAGCCAGACCCTCACGAACAAAACCCTGAACTCCACGGGAGGCAACACCGTGGACGCCACGCACCTTCGGACCAGGCTCCTGGCCAGCGACGCGCCGTCCGAGGGGATGACCATCAAGTGGAACGCCGGGGCGGCCCAATGGTACCCGGTCTACCCGTCCACGGTCTCGGTCGCGTTCGTGCAGTTCACGCCTGCCGCGAGCCTCTCGTTGACCGCGAACACGGCCGTCATCGTGCCCGTGCACGTCCCCGGGGTCATGGAACTCCGCCAGTTCCGCTACAGGGCAGGGCTGGGGGCCGGAGGAGTCACCGGAGACGTGGGGCTCTATAACTCGGCCGGCAACCGGGTCGCCAGCGGCGGAGCAGGCACCGCGGATTTCACCACGGCCGGCGCCAAAGCCGTCAACATGGTCGGAGCGCCCATCATCATCCAGCCGGGCCAGTACTACTTCGCCATGGTGGCCAGCGGCACCGCAAGGCCCCGGGGCGTGGACCTGGCAGCCGCCTCAGCCGGCGTGATCAAGGGCCTCGGGACCATCGCCATCGGCGCCGCTGTCCTGCCCGCGACCATCAACCTCGGCGCTGTGGTGGACGGAAGCCTTGTCCCCCTGATGAGCATCAATGACTAGAGGAGAGGCCTTTGCAGACTAGGCTGGGCCGGAGCAGGCCGAGCAGGCCTTGCCGCGGACTCCG
>JBAZSR010000109.1:0-595 GCA_041662295.1 Elusimicrobiota bacterium
CGGCCTTGCGAAGGCATTCCACGGATTGGAGCACGGTCTCGGACATGGCCAGCAGGTCGTCCGTGATCTTATCGATCCCGTAGAGCTGCATCCGCAGGGAGAGCGACTGCAGGATGTCCACGATGTCGTCCATCTTGGAGGCCAGCTCGTGGATGTCCTCGCGGTCGAAGGGGGTCACGAAGGTCCGATTGAGCTTGTCGATGACCTCGTGCGTGGTGATGTCGGCCTCGTGCTCGATGTCGCGGAGCTTGTCGAAGGCCGGGGACTTGAGGTCCCAGTGCTGCACGAGTTCGCGGAAGACCCGGGCGGCCTCCACATTGTGCGCCGCCTGCGCCTCGAAGAGCTCGAAGAACTTCTCTTCCTTCGGGATGATGCTGAAAGCCATGGTCGCCTCCGTTGCGGCCGATACTATAACTGATTGGGGGGGCGGAGTCCAAGGCGGCCGGACTACGGGGCGGGGAGCGCGGGCACCCCGAAGAAGGCCTCGAAGGACCAGGAGCCCTTCATCTGCCTTTGCAGGTCCGAGAGCCGCCCGCGCACCTCGGCGATCACGGCCGGGTCGGTCGTGTCGAGACGCCATTGCAGGCGCCGCAGG
>JBAZSR010000109.1:605-11902 GCA_041662295.1 Elusimicrobiota bacterium
GCGGATGCTGTCGAGCATGATCCGATCCGCGATGGAGCGGGCAGCAGAGGCCCGGGCCAAGGCCGGGTCCGGGGCGGACGCCAACGCCGCGAGGTCGCGCGCCACGGGCATGGTCTCGACGATGGTGTCGCCCTGGACCTCCGAGAGGACCGTTCGGGCCGGATCCCTCATCGCGACCGAGCGCTCCCTCGTCCCCCGCCCTTTGCCGCGGTCCTGGCCGTGGCCGCGGCGGGACGCGTTCACGGCGTCGAAGGATTCCTGCGCCTGGGCGAGATGGGCATGGGCGGCCATGAGGTCCGCCTCGGCCCTCCCGTATTCCGGCGAGGACGGGTCCGCGGAGAGGGAGGTCAGCCTGGCTTCGAGCGTCCTCGCGGCCGCGAGGGCCTTCTGAAGGCCTCCATAGGCTGAAAGCAGGGCTTCCCCGCTGCTGACCGGGGCAGACCGGCCCGCGGCCTCGGCGCCCCCCATGCGTACGACCGGAGGTTCTGGCTTGGGCCACGACGCGGGCCGGGCCTCGCCTGGGGCCAGGAGCTCGGCGTGGAGGCCCGCGGTCAGAGTCCTGAGGAGATGCCGGTTCACGTAGGCGTTGCCGTCAGCGTCCTTGACCACGACGCCCTCAGGCAGCCCGTCGAAGGGCCCGGAGCCGCCCGCCTGGGCCGGCCCCTGCCTGCCCTTGAGCAGACGGGCGCGGGTGCCGAGCTCCTTGGAGAGGAGCGCCATGGCCGAGGGGTCGTCCGAGGAGTCGGGGCTTGAAAGCGCGTCCATGGGCACCAGGGACTGCGGCGGCAGGGCGTACGGGGTCTTGGACTGGGCGGCTTGTACGCTGGCGTCCAGGGAGTTTTTGGTGTAGCGCAGGAGGAAGCCGTCGGTCGTGGACCCGGGAGCCGCTGGGCCGGGCTTGGCTGGAGCCCGGGCGACCGCCTCGACCCCGAAGTCCATGACGTTGCGGAGTACGTCGAACGTGTAGTCGACCCTTGCGCCGTGAGAATCGACGGTATGGAAGACGCGGGCATCGCCGCTCCCTTCATAGCCCGTGATCGTGACGACGTGCGCAGTGTTGCTGAGGTCGCAGAGCACCGCCCCGCCAGGAGCGTCCTTGATGATATGGGTCAGGCTGTCGGCGTCCGCGGGCTTGTGGAAGGCGACGGAGAAGCCCAGGTCTTCAAGGACTGCCTTGCGGAGCTCAGGGAACGTGCCGTCCCTCGCCGCGTTCTTGTAGCCGCGATCCTTGTCGAGGAATTCCTCGACCGCGGCCAGGAATGTCGGATAATCCATGCGCTTGCCCAGGGCCTCCTGGACCAGCGGTAGGTTGAACATGGACTGGATGCCGCAATCGCCAAGCTCCTGCTCGCGCACCCGGCCGGCCCCGATGAGCCCGAAGCCTTCCGGCGCGGTCCCGGCGCGCTCCGCCTTCCTTCGGTCGAGCGCGTCTCCGGCGCCGCTGGGCTTGCCTCCGGACCGCTCCTTGGCCTGTCCGACCTTGCCGCCGTGATAGCGCTCTTCGACGAGGTCCGAGGCCTCCAGCGCCGAGGAGACGGCTTCCTTGAGGAGCGTGAACGAAAGGTCCACCTGCGCCTTCCTGAGGCTGAACCCGGGACTGGCCGGGTCGAAGTCCGGCGGGGCCAGGTGCGTTCCGGAGAGTTCTTGCACCACGCCGTCGAGCGCGATCTCCGCGATGATGGAGCGCCGCATGAGGCCGCCGTAGCGCTGCATCTGGTCCGGGGGCAAGGCCTCCACGAAGGCGACCACATCCCGCGGCCGGCCCAAGGGCACGCCCATGTCCGACATCTCTTTCTGGACCTGGGCAAGGCCGGCCTGCGCTGCCGAGAGTTTTTGGCGGAAGTCCGTGAAGTCCGCCTCGTTCTGGGTCTCCGCGGCGAGCGTGGCTTTGATCCCTTCGAGGGAACGGATGAGCGAGGGGTCGGAAGGGGCGGTCTTCGGATTCCTCTGGTAGAGTCCCAAGGCCTTGTCCAAGGCGGCCGCGGCCCCCTGGTAATCCCCTTGGTGAAGGGCCGCTTCGGCATCCTCGAAGAAGGGCTCGCCGAACTTCCAGGCGGTCTGCTCTCCGGTGAGCTTCGTCAGGACAGGGTAGAGTCCGAGCGAGTCCGCCGTGTGCTTGGCCGTGGCAGAAGGCTGGACCGTGGGAAGCGGCTCGGGCGCGGATCGAGCAGGCTGGGGGAGAGCGGCCATGGTCTCGATCTGGAAATAGAGTTCCCCCTGGCCGTAGAGCGATTTGAAGGCCGCGTCAGGGACATCCTGACCCGCATCCCGGGTGCTCTCAAGGGCCGTTCTCAGCAGGCCTTCCTGCGCTTCAGTCAACTGCGGGAGGGGGGCGCCCGCTGCCATGGCCTTGGCCGCCAGCGCGGCTTGAATGTAGTCGTCCGACGTGACCCTAGGGGCGGCTCCGGGAGAGGGAGGACCCTGCTCCGTGTCCGGCCCCGACTTCGCGGCCTTTCCGGGGAGCGGGCCGTCTCCCTGGGGGGAGCTTCCGGCGAGCCTTTCCCGCTCGGCCTTCAGCCGCCGGGCCTCCTCCATGTTGACCTGGGCCTGGCGCCACTCTGCCAGGTCCTTGACGATGTCGCCGGTCTCGGCGAGGGCTGTGCGCATGTTCTTGTAGTACTGGTCGCTGCTGGCCCGATACGCGGGGTCGGATTCGCGGCCGATGATCCCGGCCCTGGCTTCGGTGGTCCGCAGCTCTTCGGCGGAAGCGATCAAGTCGTCGTAGGCGAGGAACCGCTGGCCGTGGCCGCTGGCCGCGGAGACCATTCCGAAGGCGGCCGCAGCCCAGTTGGAAGCCTCTCCCGCGCCCTTGGCCGAGGCCATGAGCCTTGTCGTGCCTGTGGCTGAGACCATGGACTTGGCGATGTCGATGGAAGCGCCCGCGATCGCGGCGGCCGCCGGCGATTCGAAGAGGTTCTCCGTGTTCTGGATCGCGTACATGGGGTCCGTGCCGGCCCAGCGGTGAAGGACCGCCATGGCCTGGGCGCGCTGCTGCGCCATGGGCGATGTCAGGCCGTAGGCGGCCAAGGGGTTCTGGACGGCTTCAGCGGTTGCGGCGAGGTTCTCCCCGGCCGTGAGAAGGTTGGTCTTGGCCAGGATGCGGCTGGCCTGGCGCGCCTTCTCCGGGTCAATCCCCCGGAGCGTGGCAAGGCCCGTCAATAAGCCGTTGCCGGGGCCGTCGGAGAGGGAAAGGTAAGCCAGGGCGGCCGTGGCATTGACCGCGGCGTCCGCGGCCTTGCCGATGGGCGCCAAGACCGGGCTCATGACCCAGCCCGCAGTGGTCAGGACCTTGGCGCTGCCGCGGCCTCCGAGCCGGAGCGCGTCCGCGGCCCCGAAGCCGTCGTATTCGGTGCTGATGCTGCGGCGGAGCGCATCCTCCTCGGTCCGGCCGTCCGGAGAGCGCACGCTCCGGGTGATCTCGGAGATCTTCTCGACCTGGTAGCCGAGCTCGCGGGAATAGTATTCGTGGGGCGTGTCGTCCCCGCCGGGGAGCAGGCGCCGGGCCTCGGTGGCGAGCGTCCTGAGGCCCGGCAGGACACCCAGGCCGAAGGCGCCGATGCCCTGCTCGGCCGGCTTGTCGAGGGTCGAGGACACCCGGGTCCGGAGTCTTTCCACGGCGCCTGCTCCGATGTGCTGGCGGTCGCGCAGGAACGGGATCTCAGGGCTGTCGGCTTGCTCGGCGTTGCCCACGGCGCGGACCGACACGCTCAGGCCCTCGACCGGCGCGCCGAAGGCAGCGGCCTTGGCCTCGGCCTCATCCATGGACCAGATGCGGTCGAACCGGGCCAGAGTCTGGTAGATGCGGCTCCCGGCTCCGCCCCGTTCGTCGATCCGGAGCCCGCCGTCCGGGAAGAAGACCATGGAGGTCTCCCCCTTGGGCTCCTGGCTGAAGTGCTCTTCGAGGAACGCGGCGAGGGATTCGACCCTGCTCTTGATCGTGCCGGGCCTGGCGCCTGGTCCGGGCCTGAACGTGTCGGTTGCGGTCCGGGAGAGCTTGGCGAGGAGTGCTCTGCGCTGGCCGGGCTCGAGACCGCGGACAGCGTCGGCGCCGGCCAGCACGGCCTGCGCGGGCGTGCCTTCCTTGAAAAGGACCGTCAAGGCAGGCCCGCCTGGCGCGCCCACAGGAAGGTCCGCTGTCATGGCGCCGTCTGCGAGGAACGAGACGCCCGCGGCCCCTGTCTCGAGCAGGCGGCGGATCCGCTCCGGCTCGGGCTTGAAGCCGGCCTTCGACGCCGCGGCGCAGGCCTCTTCCAGCAGGATGGAGGCCGCGCCGCGGTCGGGAAGGGCGCGCAGAGCGGAGAGGTCGACCATATAGCGGGTCTTCGATCCCGCGGCGTCCTTCTGGACCCGCGCAAAGCGCAGGGGGCAGGCCTCGAGCCCTTCTTCGACGGTGCTCCCGTCCTCCTGTCTGAGGAAGAGCGGTTGGAACCGGCCGTTCGCGAACCGGCCGACCTGCTGGGGCCAGGGCTGGGAGAGGGATTCCATGCGGTAGAGACCGTCGGGTTCGGGGCGGAACAGGAAGCGCTCCAGGGCCTTGCCCTCCCCGTCCAGGACCGTCTGCTCGATGCCGTCCGGGCCGGTCAGGGTGGCCACGACCCGGCGCTCTCCGCCGGGAAGGGCCACGACCTCTTCGACATAGCGGCCGTCCTCGGAGAAGAACCGCTCGACGCCGTCCTTGCCCGTGGAGGTCACGCCGGACCAGCCGCCGCGGACCCCTTTGACCAGGTCGCTGGTCGAGTCCAGGCCGAGCTCGCTGGGGAGGAAGGTCGTCCCGTTGGGAAGATCCTCGAGCCGGTCCCGGATGAAGCCGCGGTAGCCGTCGAGTGCTTCCCTGGCCTCGAGATAGCCTGGGTCGGACCTGTAGGCGGAGGCCAGGGCCTTGGCCAGGACAGGGGCCTGGCGTGCCGAGGCCGGGTCCCCGGTCGCAAGCAGGGCGGTCAGTTCATCGCCCAGGAGCCGCTCGAGGCCGTGGGTGGGGCTCAGATCCATGAAGGACCTCATCCGGTCCAGGCTGACCGCAAGGCCTTTCTGGCGGGCCTCTCCTTCCGCGCTCAGGGCCTGGACGTGACCGGCAAGGGTCTCGTCGAACCCCAAGGCCCCTCCCGGGGTGAGGGATGAGAGCTCGTTGCGATGGGAGCGCATCCACGCCCCTGCCTTGGCAGCGGCGTCGAGGGAGCGGGCTTCCCTGCCCTGGACCGCGGACATGCCGGCTGCCGCGAACTTAAGAGGGGTGGCGGCCACGGCCATGGCGGCAGCGGACGCCGCGATCCGCGGCCCGGGCCGGGAGGGAGGTTCGGGAGGCTTCCAGCCTGTGAGCACGCTGCCATCGCGCCCGTTGGGAGACTCTTCTCCTCGCGGCCGGAAAGAGGGTGTCGGCCCGGGAGAGCCGGGAAGGGCTTTGCTGTCCGGCGGGACGCCGGCCGCGGAGGCCGCGTTCCGTTCCGGAGCTTCCTCGAGTTCTCGGCCGGCTCCGGCCCCGTCGAAGAAAGTCCCTGGGGCCGTGATGGCGCCTTGGGCCTGGCGGGTCCGCTGTCCGGCGGAGACTCCCGCGGCCGCCAAGCCTTCCCGCGGCTCGAGCACGGCCTCGACCCAAGCCTTCTGATCGAGGGCCGCTCCATCTTTGATGAAAAGCCCGGTCTCCTTGTCCAGGTCCAATCCTTGCGCCTGGGCCGCGCGCCATGCCAGGACATAGCCTTCCACGAGGCCGGGGCATCCTGCCTCCGGGACGGCCATGGGCTTGCAGAGCTCCGACGCTTCCTTTGCCACGGTCTCGGCGTCCGGAGCCTTGGCGAGGACTTCCCGGAACTTGTCGAGCTTGCCGGCCTTGACGAGGACGGCGTTCCACCGTTCCTGGAGCCCGAGCTTGGCGATGCCCGTCTTCTGGAACTTCTCGTCCATGCCGTCGAGGTCCGTCGGCGCCCAGAGGTCGCGCTCCGCGAAGCTCTGGTCGAGGTTCTTGTCGAACAGGCCGATGGCCTCCGCCACGGCGCGGGACATCCGCGCGTCTTCCGCGGCCCCGAGGCCGGGGACGCAGGCAAGGACAAGATAGAGGAACATGGTCGAGCGGCGCAGCTTCATGATGTTAACAGTGAATATAAACGTAGTATAGCCCCTGTTATGGAGCGTCGCAAGACCCAGCAGGAGGGTGGTCCGGAAGGTCTCGGGGGGACGGCCTGGTCAGGCTCCGGCGAGGTGTTCCCGGACCAGGGAGGCGCGCTCGGCGTCGCGCTCGGCAGGCGAGAGCTCGCGTCCCGCGCGGACCTGGACGTGGCCGGGCTGGGTGACGAGGCCGAGCTCGTTGGTCAGGGCCAGGGAGCCGGGGAGCTTCCAGCCCAGGGCGTGGCCCATCCGGAGGTAGGAGAGGTGCTGGCTCGCCTCCTCGAAGGAGAGCACGCGCGCGTTCTGGAGGAGGCCGGCGGAGCGGAAGACCAGGTCCTCCACGCGCAGGCGGCCCCGGCCGGCCAGGAGCTTGGCGCGGCTCTCGTTCTCGCGGTCCGCCACCTGGCCCACGGCCTTGTCCACGGCCGCGATGATCTCGGACTCGGTGCGGCCCAGCGCGTTGGCGTTGGAGATCTGGAAGAAGTCTCCGAGGACCTTGGTGCCCTCTCCATGGAGGCCGCGCACCAGGAGCCCGAGCCGCGAGAGGTTCTCAAAGAGGCGCTCGATGAGGCCGGCGAGGGCCAGCGCCGGGAGGTGGACCAGGCAGGAGGCACGCATGGCCGTGCCGAGGTTCGTGGGGCACGCGGTGAGGTAGCCCCATTCCTTGCTGAAGGCGAACGGCAGGGCCCGAGCGAGGCTGCGTTCCGTGGAGCGGGCCGAGGAGTGGGCGTCGACGAGGCTCAGGCCCGGCCGCAGGGCGGCCAGGCGCAGGTGGTCCTCTTCGTTGACCATGAGGCTCAGGGAGTCGCGGTCCGTCACGACCACGCCCCTTTCTTGCGGGCTCTCCGCGAGGTTCGGGCTGACCAGGTGGCGCTCCACCAGGAGCCTCCGGTCCACGGCGTCGAGTCCGTCCATGCGGATGTAGGCCGCGGAGGAGAGTTCCGAGGCGCCTCTGGCCGCTCGGAAGAAGGCGTCGAGCGTGGACTTCAGGGCCCTGGGGCCGGACCTGCCGGGGAAGGGGGCGTCGGTGGTGTTGCGCGCCAGCCGCACGCGGCTGGAGAGCACGATGTCGTGCCTGGGGCCCTCGGCCTTGGCCCAGCCCACGGGGAGCTTCAGCATGTTCTGGAGCTGCATGAGGTCCCCTAAGGCCCGCCCCGGTGGCCGCTCGCGCCGCCGTGGATGCGTGGGATGAGGTTCCGGAGCTGTGTCTCGAAGGCGTCGTAGCAGGCGTGGCAGCCGAGCCTCCCGGTCTGCCGGAACTCGGCGTAGGTCGTGCCGCAGGACCCGCAGCGCCCGGCCGCGCGGCGCCGGCCGCAGGAGCTTGAGAAAGGGAGGCAGGCCCGAGAGCAGGCTATCGAGCGGGTCCGCGGCCATGGCCGCCTGCTGGGTCTGGGCCGCACAGTCCGCGCAGAGGGCCTGCTGGGACATCTTGTTGCCCACGATCGTCTTGACGAAGACGACCGCCTCCGCGTTGTTACAGGACGTGCAAATCATCAGATGGGAGTTCCGGAGCCGGGGGTCGCCGCGTACTCACGGAACAAGCCGATGAGCCTCTTCGTGACCGGCCCGGCCGAGCCCGACCCGATGGTCCGGCCGTCGAGCTTGACCGCCGGGACGATCTCCGCGGCCGAGCCCGTGAGGAAGACCTCGTCGGCGGCCTGGAGCTCGGAGGGCGCGAAGAGCCTCTCGACTGCGGGGGTCCCGAGCTTGTCGCGGCAGAGCTCCATGACGACCTTGCGCGTGACGCCCTCGAGGATGCCGATGTGCATGGGCGAGGTCACGATGCCGCCGTCGCGGATGAAGAAGATGTTGTCCCCGGAGCACTCGGTGACGTAGCCGTCGGTGCTGAGCAGGACCGCCTCCTGGGCGCCCGCCCGGGTCGCCTCGGCGCGGGCCATGACGTTGGGGAGGTAGTTGAGGGACTTGATCGTCGGCGCGAGCTGGTCGGGCCGGCGCTGACGGATCGTGGAGACGATGAGCTCGAGCCCCTTGTCGTAGTAGACCTCGGGGTAGAGCTCGATGCGGTCGGCGATGACGATGAGGGTCGCGCCGGCCTTGCACTTGCGCATGTCGAGGCCGAGGTCCCCGGGCCCGCGCGTGAGGATCAGGCGCACGTAGCCGTCCCGGAGCTTGTTGGTCCGGAGGGTGTCGAGGACCGCGGCCTCGATCTTCTTGAGCGGCATCGGCAGGGCCAGGAGGATGGCCTCGGCGGACTTCTGGAGCCTCTTCAAGTGGTCGTCGAGCCTGAAGACGCGGCCGTTGTAGGCGCGGATCCCCTCAAAGACGCCGTCGCCGTAGAGGAAGCCGTGGTCGAAGACCGAGACGACCGCGCGCTCCTTCTCCACGAATTGTCCGTTGAGATAGATCTTCATCGCTGCATGGCTCCATCCAGCATGCGCAGGATCCTGTTCGCCTGGCTGCCGGCGCTTTCGTTGTGCGTCACCACCACGACCGCGGCGCCCTCGCGCTCGGCCAGGCCGCGCAGGTCACGGAAGACCAGGTCGCCGTTGGTCCTGTCCAGGTTGCCCGTGGGCTCGTCCGCCAGCAGGAGCGCGGGCTTGCGCAGCAGAGCCCGGCAGATGGCCACGCGCTGGCGCTCCCCGCCCGAGAGCTGGCTGGGGAAGCGGCCGGCGGTCCTGCCCAGTCCCAGTCCTGTCAGCAGATCCGAGGCGCGCTCCTCGGCCTCGGCCAGGCGCTCCGCGGGGCGGGCGTCCTTGCCGCGGGCCAGGGCGATGCGCGCGGGCATCGTGATGTTCTCGAGCACGGTGAACTCCGGAAGGAGGGAGTCGAACTGGAACACGAAGCCGATGGCGTCGCCCCTGAGGCGCGATCGCTCCGTCTCGTCGAGGTCCGAGACGGGGCGGCCGCGGAGGAGCAGCTCGCCCGCGTCGGGCCGGTCCATGAGGCCCAGGATGTTGAGCAGGGTGGACTTGCCGCAGCCGCTGGGCCCGAGGATGACGAGGTACTCGCCCGCGAGGACCGAGAAGTCGAGCCCCTTGAGGACCTCCACGGCCTGGGGTCCCTCGCCGTAGGACTTGAAGAGGCCCTTGGCTTCGAGGACACTAGCCATAATGGATGGCCTCCACCGGGTTGACCTTGGACGCGCGCGACGCGGGGTAGATCGTGGCGAGCAAAGACAGCAGCAGGCCCGCCGACGTGACGGCCAGGACATCGCGGAGCTGGACGGAGACGGGAACGCGGGAGAGGTAGTAGATGTCTCCCGGCAGCTCCACGATGGGGTAGCGGTAGATGACCCAGCACAGGCCAAGCCCCAGGAGCATCCCGCCGACCACGCCCGCCCCGCCGATAAGCAGGCCAAGGGTCCAGAAGATCCTCCGGACCTGGGCCGGGGACGCGCCCATGGCCCGAAGGAGGCCGATGTCGCGCGTCTTCTCCACCCCGAGCAGGATGAGGTTGGAGGCGATGTTGAGGGAGGCCACCAGGATGATGAGGGTGAGGATGATGAACATGACGGCCTTCTCGAGCTTGAGGGCCGCGAAGAGGGTGCGGTTCATCTGCTTGAAGGTGCGCACGAAGTAGGCGAAGCCCAGCTTCTCTTGGAGCCTGCGGGCGGCGGGGTCGGCCTTGTCGATGTCCTTGAGCCGCGCCCCGAACCCGGTCGCGCCCTCCTCCATGGCGAAGAACTTCCCGGCCGCCTCCAGCGAGGTGTAGGCGGTCGTGGCGTCGTACTCGTAGTAGCCGGTGTGGAGCACGCCCGCGACCGTGTAGCGCTGCATCCGCGGCAGCATCCCGAGCGGCGTCGAGACGCTCTTGGGCGAGACGAGCACGACCTCCGCGCCCACGGGCGCGCCCATGTTGGCGGAGAGCTCGGCGCCGAGCACGATACCCGGGGTCTTGCCGTCGCCTTTCAAGGCTTCCCAGGAGCCCTCGGTCAGGGTCTTGCCGAGGTCGTTGACCGAGAACTCGCGGGCCGGGTCGAGCCCCTTCAAGACCACGCCCAAGGAGCGGCCCTTGCTGTTGACGATGGCCTGTCCGAGGACGAACGGGGCGCAGGCCGCCACGTCGGGGTCTCCGAGGAGGATCTTCTCGACGTGATCCTTGCCCGCCGCGCTCATGGAGCCGTAGACGGTCAGGTGCGCCTGGGCGCCGACGATCTTCTTCTGGATGTCGGTCTGGAACCCGTTCATGACCGACAGGGTGGTCAGGAGCGCGGCCACGCCCACGGTCACGCCCGCCACGCCGATGCCCGTGGTCACCATGGCGAAGAGGCCCTTGCGCTTGGCCCGGAGGTAGCGCAGGGCGATGAAGGCCTCGAAGCCCCTATTCATCCTTGAGCATGGGAAAGAGGATGGTCTCTCGGATCGAGCTCTGCCCGGTCAGGAGCATGACCAGGCGGTCCACGCCGAAGCCGATGCCGCCGGTGGGGGGCATGCCGCACTCCATGGCCTCCACGAAGTCCGCGTCGAGGACGTCGGCCTCCTCGTCCTTCTCCTCGCGCTTCACGCGGGCCTGCCCTTCGAGGCGGGCGAGCTGATCCTGGGGGTCGTTGAGCTCGGTGTAGGCGTTGGCGAACTCGGTCTCCGCGCCGAAGCACTCGAAGCGCTCCACGATGCAGTCGGAGCCTGGCTTGAGCTTGGCCAGGGGCGTGACCGCGGCCGGGTGATCGAGGACGAAGGTCATGCCCTCCGTTCGCGGGAGGATCTTGGAGTCGAATAGGCGCTCGAAGACCTTGGCGCTCGGCGTGGCCTCGCCGGCCGGCACGCCCAGGCGCACCGCCAGGGCCAGCAGGGCCTTGCGGTCGAAGGAGAGGCCCTTCAAGACGGCCTCGATGGGCTCTCCGCACGCCTCCTTCCAGAGCTCGGGCAGATGGACGCGGGCGAAGGGAGGCTTGAGGCTCAGGGTCTTGCCGTTGAACTCCACGGACTCCTTGCCCAGGGCCTGGGCGCCGGCCCAGACCACGGCCTCGAAGAGCTTCGCCATGCCGTTGTAGTCGCTGTAGGCCTCGTAGGCCTCGACCGTGGTGAACTCGGGGTTGTGCTTGGTGTCGATGCCCTCGTTGCGGAAGAGCCGCCCCAGCTCGAAGACCTTGTCCATGCCGCCGATGATGAGGCGCTTGAGGTGGAGCTCGGTGGCGATGCGCATCACCATGTCGCGGTCGAGGGCGTTGTGGTGCGTCTTGAAGGGCCGGGCCGCGGCCCCGCCCGCGCTGGGCAGGAGGATCGGGGTCTCGACCTCGG
>JBAZSR010000109.1:11912-12496 GCA_041662295.1 Elusimicrobiota bacterium
GTGGACACGATGAGGGAGCGCTCCTTGAAGATCTTGCGGGCCTCGGGGCTCGCGATGAGGTCGAGGTGGCGGTGGCGGTAGCGGGTCTCGACGTCCTTCAAGCCGTGGAACTTCTCCGGCATGGGGCGCAGGGCCTTGGCCAGGAGCGTGACTTCGGCCGCGGCCACGGTGGGCTCGCCGGTCCGGGTCTTGAAGACCGCGCCCGCTGCGCCGATGAAGTCCCCGGCGTGGAGGTCCTTCTTGACGAGCCCGAACTGGTCCTCGGGGAGGGCGTCCTTCTTGAAGTAGACCTGGCACTTGTCCGTGCCGTCCTGGATGTGGCCGAAGATGGACTTGCCCATGTCCCTCAAGCCCACCAGGCGCCCGGCGACGCGCACCGGCGCCGGGTCCGAGCCGCCGATCTCAAGAGGCTTGCCCAGGGCCAGGACCTGGCCGCAGGTATGGGTCTTCTCGAACCTGGGAGGGAAGCAGTCCACGCCGCGGTCCCGGAGCTCCTTGAGTTTCGTCTTCTTAACCGCGAGGACGTCCTCCAGGGAGCCGGAGAGTCCTTCTTTGGGATCGGTATCGGGATTCATGCCCTGCAA
>JBAZSR010000110.1:0-12416 GCA_041662295.1 Elusimicrobiota bacterium
CCCGCGCATCATCGACCTCTACCCGCCGCACCAGCAGGGGCTCATGCGCATCCAGCTCGCGGAGAGCCTGAAGGCCGTCATCAGCCAGCGCCTCCTGCCGGGCATCAAGGGCGGGCGCGTGCCGGCCATCGAAATCCTGATCGTGACGGGTCACATCAAGAAGTGCATCGAGGAGAACAAGAACGTCGAGATCATGCAGGCCTGCACGAAGGGGCAGTTCTACGGGATGGTGACGTTCAACCAGTCGCTCGTCAAGCTCTTCAAGGACGGGTTGGTGAAGGAAGCGGACGTCCTGGACGCGGCTTCAAGCCCGGACGACGTTAAACTCGCGATGCGCGGCATCGAGCAGGAGGTCAAGTAAACATATGTTCGCCGAGGGATACATTGGGATCGCGGGGACGATCGGGGTCGGCAAGTCGACGCTCACGGAGGACCTGGCGCGGGCCTTGAACTTCGAGGCCGTGCTCGAGGAGGTGGACGGCAACCCCTATCTCGAGAGCTTCTATCACGACATGAAGGGCTTCGGGACCATGATGCAGGTCTGGCTCCTCAACCACCGCTTCCGCCAGCACCGGGAGTTCGTCACCCGGATCTCCCTGGGCAAGATCCGCGGCGTGGTCCAGGACAGGACCATCTGGGAGGACACCATCTTCGCCCGGATGCTCAACAACCACCCCGACAAGATCATCACCGACCTCGACTACAACACCTATCTCGATCTCTTCGACAACATGGTCCTGCGCGAGCTGGTCTTCCCCCAGCTCATGATCTACCTCGACGTCAACCCCGAGACCGCGGTCAACCGCATCAAGCGGCGCGGCCGGGTGATGGAGCAGACCATCACGCTCGAGTACCTGACCATGCTCCGCGACAACTACGAGCAGTTCATCAGCGAGATGGAGCAGGCCGGGGTGCGCATCCTGCGCCTGAGCTGGGAGAAGTTCCCGCCGATCTCCGAGGTCGTGCGCCTCGTGCACGAGTACTCCCTGCGGCCCTCGAGCTTCACGAAGTGGGTGCGGCCCCTGCGCCGGGCCCCGGTCTTGAAGCCCAAGCTCGACGTCAACATCGAGCCCAACGCCCCCGCCCAGAAGACGGGGACCCAGGAGGTCGCGGCGCATGCCGGAGCTTAGTTAGAGTGTTCTCCCGGAATTGTTTTTCATGAATCATGGGAGTTGTGCGTGTTGACGGAGATGCCTGCGCTGCTGTTGGCGTTCGGGCGCTTCCTGTTGTCCGGGGCGTGGGCCAAGATCGGTCTGGCAGCGGCGGGCATCCTCGTGTTGGTCCTGGTCGGCTGGAGAAGGTCCCTCATCGGCTTTTCGGCGCTCTTGGCGGGGGTGTTCGTCTTGTTCCTGATCCCGCCGGCGCAGCAGGCTTGTCGCAAGCCCCAGCCCAAGCCGTTCCTCCAGTTGACCCTGGAGGTTGCGCGCAGGCAGTGGCATGTGGGTGAGAAGCCCTGGTACCTGCTTCGGATCAAGAACCTCGGATACAGGAAAGTCTTCATCAGGGACGGGTTCTGGATCAACCAGGCGCTCATTTGCCATAACTTTGATGAGAAGGAGGGGACATACTTCGAGATCACGGGTCCTGACGGCAAGCTCCTCAGGCCGAATTGCTGGCTGGAATTCGGACAGCATGGAGAATTCGACCTCTGGGCCAACGATTGTGGAGACGAACTCTGCAACTCGATGGGGGGGCAGCGGGGTCCGACAGGCATGACCGTCGAGCCCGGCGCGACCTATACCGCGACTCCTTCCGTCGTGGCTCCGCTCAGGGATGAGAGGCGCAGCGCGAGCCTACTGGATGCCAGGATCAAGCCGGACTCGACCAGCGCCGAGATCGCCTCCATCAAGGAACTCTGGAAGTTGCAGGAGCAGTACCAGGAGAGATTCGGAGGAGTCAAGCGCTATCAGTTCGATCCCATGAAGCCGCCGCAGACCGTTGCCGGCTTCCGGATCCTTGAGGGTTTCTTCCTCCGAAAGCCAGGCATCTACCGCATGAAGGTCGTCTATGATAGCCTTGAGATTCCTGCGGCCCTCTCCGCGGAAGAAGAAATCGAGAATTTGCGGCGGCGGCATGGAAGAGAACCCGTCGAAGAGACTAAGCAAAGCATTATTAAAGAATGGAATTCGATGGCGCCGGATGAGCTCGAACAACGAAGAAAGTGGCGGGTCAATGATGATCAATGCAATAGAGATGGGTTCCTTGACGAGCGGGGTTCTCTCATCAGCGTCTGTGTCCGTCTTGAATCGAACACCGTGGAGATAGAGGTGGTGCATTGACCGCTAGGACGATTCCGGGCCCGGGCCTCGGGCAAGAAGGCGGACCGGTCGGAAGCTGTCGTTGGCGCCAGCGCGGCGGCCTTTTCCTCTGTGATTTATTGACGGAGGCCGGTATCCGGCACGGCACCACCACCCGCGGGCTCGGCGACATGAGCGATCCCGCCCGCCGCCGCGCCTTCTTCGCGGGCCTGGGACTCTCGGACGAGCCGGGCCTGTGCCTCAAGCAGGTCCACGGGACCCGCGTGGTCCGCTGGCCCGAGGAGGGGGAGTCCGCCTCCGGCGGTCCGCATCACGCGGACGGGTGGGTCGCGGCCGAGCCGGGCCGGCCCGTCTGCGTCTATACCTCGGACTGCGTCCCGCTGACCCTCTGGGACTCCCGCCGGCGCTGCGGCGGGGTCTTCCACGCGGGCTGGCGGGGAGCCGCGGCCGGGATGCCTGGGGCCGCTGTCGCGTCCCTGGCAAAGGCCTTCGGCTCCCGTCCCTCGGATATTGCCGCTTCCGTCGGCCCCCACATCCGGCCCTGCTGCTTCCGCGTGGGCACGGAGGTCTCGGCCGCGTTCCGCCATGAGAGCGTCGTCTTGCGCGGGGGGGAGGTCTTCGTGGACCTCGGCGCCGAGACCGCGGCTCAGCTCGCCGAGGCCGGCCTCGACCGCGCGGCCGTGTCGGTCTGCCCCGAGTGCACCTGCTGCCGGCCCGACCTGTTCCACTCCTACAGGAGGGACGGGACCCGAGAATCCCTCCTCTCGTTTTTGATCCCGACATGAGCACCACGATCCAGCCCCGGCGTCCCCTGCGCGGCCTCGTGCCGTACATCCCTGGCCGGGCCATCGCCTCGGTCCAGCGGGAGTTGGGCCTCAAATCCATCGTGAAGCTGGCTTCCAACGAGAACCCCCTGGGACCCTCCCCGAAAGCCCTGGCGGCCTTCCGTCGGGCGCTCGCGGACTGCAGCCTCTACCCCGAAGGCGCGAGCCCCGAGCTCCGCGAAGCCCTGGCGCGCTTCCACCGGGTGGACCCCGCGAGCGTCATCGTGGGCAACGGGTCGGACGAGATCATCCGCCTGCTCTGCGAGGCCTTCGTGGAGCCGGACGACGAGGTCATCGTCAGCCAGTACGGCTTCATCCGGTTCAAGCAGCAGGCGGTCATGATGGGGGCGAAGGTCATCGAGGTCCCCATGGTGGACTGGACGCACGACCTGCGGACCATGGGGCGGACCGCGAGCCTCAGGACCAAGATCGTGTTCGTGGCGAACCCCAACAACCCCACGGGGACCTACAACACGGAGGAGGAGCTCACGGAGCTGCTGGCCGCCGTGCCCGCCTCGACCCTCGTGGTCGTCGACGAGGCCTACGGCCACTACGCCGCGGACCTCCCGGGCTTCCCCCGCACGGTGCCGGGCCTGCTCGCGAGGCACCCGAACCTCGTGGTCATCCGGACGTTCTCCAAGGTCTACGGCCTGGCCGGCCTGCGGGTGGGCTACGGCCTGGCCGATCCCGAGCTCGTGGGCTGGCTGGACCGCATCCGCATGCCCTTCAACGTGAGCCTCCCGGCCCAGCGGGCCTGCGTGGAGGCGCTCAAGGACGCGGCCTTCGTTAAGCGCGGGGTGGCCATGGTCGCCAAGGGCCGCGCGGCCCTCGGCAGCGAGCTGCGCGCGATGGGCCTGGAGGCCCTCGACTCCGCGGGCAACTTTCTCTTCGTCCACACCCCGGTCCGGGGACGCGCGCTCTTCCACGCCCTGCTGCGGCGCGGGGTCATCATCCGGCCGATGGACGAATACGGGCTCGCGAAGTCCGTGCGCATCAGCGTGGGCACTCCGGCCCAGAACCGGCTGCTGCTCAAGGCCCTCCGCGAGGCCCTGGCGCAGGTGAGGAACGCCCCATGACGACGCGCGGCCGCCGCCGGGGGAAGATCATCGCGATCGACGGCCCCGCGGGCGTCGGCAAGTCCACCGTCGGCCACCTGGTGGCCCGGCGGCTCGGCTACCACTTCATCAACACCGGAGAGATGTTCCGGGCCCTGGCCTGGAAGGCCCTCGACCGGGGGGTCCCCGTCGAGGACTTCAGGGCCGTGGACCGGCTGGCCGTCATCCTCAAATGGGAGTTCCGGCCCTCGCCGGACGGCACGCTCAAGACCTTCATCGATGGGGAGAACGTCGCCCCGTTCCTGCGCGACGAGCGCGTCAGTGCCGCGTCGAGCGCCGTGGCGGCCAATCCCGGGGTGCGCCGCTTCATGTGCCGCCTCCAGCGGCGCCTCGGCGCCGGGGGCGCCATCGTGATGGAGGGCCGCGACATCGGGACGCACGTGTTCCCGGACGCGGACCACAAGATCTACCTGGACGCGGACGTGGGCGAGAGGGCGCTCCGCCGCTACCGCCAGCTCAAGGCCTCCGGGGAAAAGGCGCGTCTCCAGCAGGTCCGCGAGGCCATGCTCAAGCGCGACCTCAACGACCTCAGGCGCAAGATCAACCCTCTCTCCCTGGCCTCCGACGCGGTCGTGGTCGACTCGACGCACCTGACCCTGCGCGAGGTGGCCGACACGATCGTCAGGATGGTGCGCAAGGCATGAAGGACTACCGGACGCACTGGGCGCGGAGGCTCACGACGAGCGTGGCCTCAGCGCTGGCCCGCACGGTCTGGCGCCTCAAGGTCCGGGGCCTGGAGAACGTCCCCCGCGAGGGGCCGCTCATCGTAGCCTCGAACCACGTCTCCCTCTGCGACGGACCCATGCTGGCCGTGGCCCTGGGCCTGGACCGCCCCGTGTGCTTCCTGACCAAGGAAGAGCTTTTCCGCGTCCCCGTCTTCGGCTGGTACCTCTCCGCGGTGGGCAACATTCCCGTGGACCGCTCGCGCGGCGACGTGTCCGCGCTGCGCGCAGCGGTGGAGAGGGTCCGGGCGGGGGGCTGCCTCGGGATGTTCCCTGAGGGGACCCGGGTGAAGGGCCGGGCCAGGGGAGCGGTCAAGGCGGGGGTGGGCTTTCTCGCCCGCGAGACCGGAGCCCGCGTGGTCCCGGCCCGCCTGGTGAACACGGACAGATTTCCGGCGCCGCATCGCGTCGAGGTGAGGTTCGGCGAGGCCATGACTTTCCGGGGGGACCCGGGGGACAGGGCCGCGTGCCGGGCCTTCGCCGAGGAACTGATGGAGCGCGTCAGGAGGCTGTGAACGAGGTGCCGGGCGCGGACCGCGGGATCCCGCGGCGCGGATCCGGCACCCAAGGGGTGCTACGATGGACAAGGAAAATGGACGGACGTCTCAGACCGGAGAGGAGCTCGCGGACGCGGCTGCGCCCGTAGAGGAGGCCGCAGAGGAGACCACGCTCGAGCCGGCGGCGGAGACCGCCCTCGAGGCCGCTCCGGAGCCCGAGGAGAGCATGGAGTCCCTGCTGGCCCAGCAGAGCAAGTTCTCGGAGATGCTCAAGGGCCGCAAGCCCGTGTGGGTCAAGGTGATCCAGGTGACCAAGGACGCCGTCCTGGTGGACATCGGCGAGAAGCGCGAGGGCGCCGTGCCCCTGTCCGAGTTCGGACCCGCCCCCGCCAAGCCCGTCCCCGCCAAGCCCGCCCCCGCCAAGCCCTCCCCTGCCGAGCCCAAGGAGGGCGAGGAGACGGGAGCCGCGCCCGAGGGCCGCAGGCTCGCCGTGGGCCAGCGCATCCCCGTGGTCCTGATGGGCCCCATCCGCTCCGACCGCGCCACGCTCCTGTCCTACCGCAAGGCCCGCGAGGCCCTTTCGTGGGAGGCGGCGCTCAAGGCCCACAGCGAGAAGAGCCGCGTGCGCGGGGTCGTGACCTCGCACGTCAAGGGCGGCTTCATCGTGGACCTCGGCGGGGTCCGGGCGTTCCTTCCTGCCTCCCTGGCGGACCTTCGGCCGGTGCGCGCCCCGGAGCGCATGGTCAAGACAGGCGTGCGCTGCTACATCCTCGAGGTCAACCAGTCGAAGAAGCAGGTGGTCCTCTCGCGCAAGGCCGTCCTTGAGGAGGATGCCGCGAAGCGCCGCGCCAAGACGCTCTCCGAGCTCCGGGTCGGCGAGGTGAGGATCGGCCGCGTCGTCCACGCCGGCGCCGAGGGCCTGCTGGTCGACATCGGCGGCCTGGAGGGGTGCGTGAAGCCCGAGGATATCGGCTGGGGCAAGCCCAAGCCCCCTTCCGACTACTCGCGCGGGACCAAGCTCAAGGTCAAGGTCCTCGGCAAGCCCGCCGAGGGCTCCGCCGACAAGGTCTCCCTCGGGATCAAGCAGCTGTCCCCGAACCCCGCCGACGGCCTGCGCCGGAAGTTCCCGCCGAAGGCCGTCATCCGCGGCAGGGTCGTCGAGGCCACTGCCGCCGGCGTGCTCCTCAAGCTCGAGGACGGGACGGCCGGGTTCTGCCACCCGGCGGACTGCGTCGAAGGCCAGACGTACAAGGAGGGCGAGGCGGTCTCCGGCGTGGTCTCCAGCGTGGACGGGACCAACCTCCGGGTGAACGTCTCCCTGCGCAAGCTCGACGACATGAAGGAGCGCAAGAGGATGGCGTCGTACCTCAAGCCGCCGCCGCCGCTGACCCTGGGCGAACTGCTTGGGGCGGCCGTCTCCGAGTCCGGCGGCGGCAAGGGCGGGGGCCGCAAGGACGACCCGCCTGCCGAAGACAACCCGAGGAAGCAGGCCGTCGCCTGATGCTGCGTTCGCCGTCCGAGTCCAGGGCCGCGGGGGAGTCCCCGCGCATCAAGTCCCGGGCGTTCCCGGAGAATCTCTTCCTCCGGGCGCGCTCCTGGGTCCTCCTGGGGTTCGTCCTTCTCGGGCCGGCCCTCTTCGTGTTCGGCTGGTACTGGAACTACCGGCGGGTGGACCTCCCCCGCCGCGGGCCCTCGGGGGGTGCGCCTCCCGTACCCAAGATGGAGACCGAGCTCCGGCTCGCCCAGGACAAGCTCAAGGGCGATCCACAGGACCTCGGGGCGCTGGTGCGCCTCGGGGTCCTGTATTTCGAGAGGGGCCGGGAGCACTATCCGGACGCGATCAACGCCCTCGAGGAGGCCCGGGACCTCGGGGCGCTCGACGCGCGGGTCTTCTACTGCCTCGGCATGATGTACCAGGAGCTGGGACTCCCGGGCTTCGCGGTGGAGGAGTACCGGCGCTACCTGCGCAACAGCCCCGAGGACCGCGAGATCCGGCTGCTCACGGCAAAGCTCCTCTACCAGCAGGGCCGCCACGCCGAGGCCGTGGGAGAGTACGAGCGCCTCAAGTACCAGCACCCCGACGACCGCGTCGTGGAGGAGAACCTGGGCCTGAGCCTCTGGGCCGCCAAGCAGTACGGCCGGGCCGCGGAGTCCTTCCAGGCCCTCAAGACCTTCGGACCTGTCGAGGCCCGCCGCTCCGCCTTCTACCTGGGCCAGCTCAACCTCGACCAGATGCTCTACAACGTCGCGCTCGAGCACCTGCTCCGGGCCGTGCCCGGGGCTCCTGACCCAGCCGTGCCCGAGGAGAAGCTCCACGCCGCGCTCGCCGCGGTCTACCAGAAGATGGGACGCGTTGACGAGGCCAGGCGCTCCTGGGAGAAGGTCCTAGCGCTCGCCCCCAAGGACGTCAAGGCGCAGGTCGCCCTGCGCGACCTCAACCGCCGCCACCCGCCGAAGAAGGCCAAGCCCTCCAAGAAGGCGTAGTGGACCGCTCCGCGCCCGTCCGCGCCGTCCTGGGGCAGGCCGCGGCCCTGGCGCTCGCCGCGCTCACCCTCTTCCCCGTCGAGGCGGCCGCGTTCGGGCAGAATCAGCTGAGGACCAAGGACCTCGACTGGCGGGTCCGCTCCACGGCCCATTTCGACGTGTACTACTACGGGGAGTCCGCGCCGCTGGCCGCGGAGTGCGGGGCCATCCTCGAGGAGGTCTTCGCGGAGCTGACCCGGGACATGGACATCCATGTCTCGACCGGGCCCCGGCGCAAGGGCGCCCCGCCCGACAGCCGATGGGAGCGCAAGCCTTTCTTCATCTACGCCAGCCCCAACGACTTCCTCGAGTCCACCATCGTCGACGTCGGCGAGGGCACGGGCGGCGTGACCGAGCCCTTCAAGGACCGGTTCATGGTCTTCAACGACGGGAGCAGGAAGTGGCTCAAGGAGGTCGTCAAGCACGAGTTCGCGCACGTCATCCAGTACCACGTGCTCAACGCCGGGTTCTGGAAGTCGGGGCGCATCCTCCGGGGCATCCTCTTCCCCCTGTGGATGATCGAGGGCGCTGCCTCCTACGGCTCGCGGGACGTGGAGGAGACCTGGGAGGAGCTCGTGGTCCGGGACGCGGCGACCTCGGGCGGGCTCATCCCGCTGACGCGCCTCGAGCACTTCGGCCACCTCAAGCCCCACCAGACCGTGCTCGCCTACAAGGAGGGCGCGGCCGCGATGGAGTTCATCTCCTCGCAGTACGGCCCGCGCCGGGCGAGCAACATGCTGCGCAGCCTCGACGCGCACTTCGAGGCAAGCGCGGTCCTCACCCGGAACGTCGGCCTCGACGCCGACGACTTCGACAAGAAGTTCCGGGAGCACCTCGAGGCCAAGTACGCCCGGATCGTCCGGGTCGAGCGCCTCAAGGAGCCCGAGGCCTACGGCCGGAGCCTCACCGGGGTCAAGGACTCCATCCCCCAGCACAACAGCGCTCCGGTCTTCTCGCCGGACGGCCGTCGGATGTTCTTCCTCACGACGCGCAGGGGATTCCCGCCCGAGATCCACGAGCGCGACCTCGCCTCGGGCCGGACCCGGCGTCTGCCCGGGATCCCGCGCACCCGGGTCGAGTACATCTCCATGGGCCACTTCACCAACCTGTCCCGGGAGCTGGCGGTCTCCCCGGACGGGACGCGCCTGGCCTTCGTCGGCACGAGGTCCCACCGCGACTGCCTCTTCCTCTACGACCTGGAGTCCGGCCGGCTCCGGAGGATCGACCTTCCCGGGCTCGCGGGCGCTTCCCAGCCGAGCTTCTCCCCCGACGGGGGGCGGATCGTGTTCTCGGGCTTGAAGGACTGCGACAGCGACCTCTACGTCCTTGACCTCGTCTCGGGCCAAACCGAGCGTCTCACCGACGACCCGTGGGACGACCAGATGCCTGTCTTCTCTCCCTCCGGCAACTGGATCGTTTACTCCTCCGAGCGGCCGGACCCGGGGCACCCCAGCGGCTGGCGCAGGAGGCTGATGCGCCTGCGGGTGGCGGATCGGTCCATCGAGGCGCTCGAGCGCTTGCCGGGGTCCGCGAAAGACCCCGTGGTCTCGCCGGACGGCACGCGCGTCCTCTTCGTGCTGGAGGAGGGGGGCTTCAGCGAACTCGCGGAGCTCGACGTGACCACAGGCAGGGCCGTGCGGCTGACCCGTTCCGTGGGAGGGGCCTTCACCCCGGCGTACGCCCCTGGCGGCGGGATCGCGTTCGCGGCCCTGCGGCGGGGCAGTGTCCACATCCACCAGGGGCCCAGGGAGCTCTTTCTTTCCGAGGAATTGGCCGCGCCCGCCGCGGATCTCGGCTCCTTCGCCGTCCCGGCCTCCTCCGAGGCCGCTCCAGTCAAGAGGCCTTCCCTGGCCGCTGGAGACTTGAGCCCTGAGCGGCCGTATCGCTTTCAGGCCGGGACGGACCTGTTCATCCCCGCGTTCTTCTATTCCTCGGAGGGCGGCTTCTTCTGGACGAGCTACTGGCAGGGGTCGGACCTGCTGGGCCGCCACCAGACGGGCCTGACTTTGGGCTACGGCTCGAGCGACGGCTACTTCGATTACCAGGCGGGCTACGCCTACCGCCGGTTCCGGCCCGAGCTCTCCGTGGCCCTCGTCGGCCGCGGCCAGCGGGACCTCTATGACGGGAACCGCGGCCTCGACTACAACGCCGCCTTCCATGGCGTCCTGGCCGGGGTCAGCTACCCCTTCGACCGCTTCCACCGCATGGAGCTGGGGCTCACGGTCGCGACCGAGCGGCACCGCTATCACGGCGACGGGCCGGTCAACGATTGGGAGACCCGCGGCACCTCGCTGGCCCTGGTGAGGGACACCTCGCGCGGCCGCTACCTCATGGCCACGGAGGGAGACCGGCTCAAGCTTTCCCTGAGCGAGGCCTGGGACGTCGCGGGAGGCAACAGGCGCTACGACGTGCTCGCGGCCGAGGCACAGCGGCTCGTGCCCTTCGGAGGCGCGAGCGCCCTGGCCGGCCGCCTTCTGTTCCTGCGGAGCATCGGGCCCCAGCATCCGGCCTACAACATCGGGGGCGTCGGCGGGGTGCGCGGCTACCGGAGGGGCTCAGACGAGAACCTGGGCAGCCAGATGGGGATCGCGAACCTGGAGTGGCGGTTCCCCGTGCTCAAGGACCTCAACTGGTTCATGTGGTTCTTCGCCCCTGATTTCTACTTCAAAGCCATCTATGGTAGGATTTTCACCGATGCGGGGTACCTGTGGGAGTCCCAGCATTCCGTCGAGAAAGCGCAGTGGCGGGACGTGAAGCACTCCTACGGCCTCGGTCTGAACATCTACACCTTCGTCATGCAGGAGTTCCCGTTCGTCCTCTCCTTCGACTATGCCCGGCAGACCACCCGGGACAAGGGCATCTTCTATGTCTACCTCGGTCAGAGTTTTTGATGATTGAGTACCGCAGGGACAGGCTCTTTGTGGAGGGCTTCCCCGCGGACCGTCTCGTGGAGCGCTTCGGGACCCCGCTCTACGCATACTCCACGCGCGCCGTGCTCGAGGCCTACGGCCGGGTCCGGGCCGCCTTCTCCAGGCCCGGGACCATGGTCTGCTACGCACTGAAGGCCAATCCCAACGCCGGCGTGTGCCGCCTCCTGGCCCGCCAGGGCGCCGGGGCCGAGGTCGTCTCCGGCGGGGAGCTCCGGCGGGCGCTGGCCGCGGGTTTTCCTCCGGAGAAGATCGTGTTCTCGGGCGTGGGCAAGACCGAGGAGGAGCTGCGCCTGGCGGTGAGGAGCGGCATCCTGGCCGTGAACCTCGAGTCCGAGGCCGAGCTGGACCTCCTTGATGATGCTGCCCGGAGCCTGGGCCGCAGAGCGGGCTTCAGCGTGCGCCTCAACCCCGACGTGGACGCGGGCACGCACGAGCATGTGACCACCGGGACCGCGGCCGCCAAGTTCGGCGTGGAGAGGCCTCGGGCGCTCGCCATGTACCTTAAGGCGGCCCGCAGCCGCCGCCTGTCCAGCCAGGGCATCCACTGCCACATCGGCTCGCAGGTGACCTCTGTGGCGCCCTATCGCAAGGCTTGCGCGGCCGTGGTCTCCTTCGTCGGAGACCTTGAAAGGCGCGGGGTACGGCTCGGCTTCATCGACCTTGGAGGCGGCATGGGCGTTTCCTACGGCTTTGGCAAGGGCTTGGACTTGCCTGCCCTGGCCTCCGCGCTCTCCAAGGAGCTCTCATCCTGGCCTGACAAGCGCCTCATCGTCGAGCCTGGACGCTGCCTCGTGGCAGGGGCAGGCGTGCTCCTGACGACTGTGCTCTTCCGGAAAAAGACCACGAAGAAGGACTTCATCGTGACGGACGCGGGCATGACCGAACTCCTAAGGCCCGCTCTTTACGGCGCCAAACACCCCATCCTGCCCGCCCGTCGACGCAAGGGGGGGGCCTCAGTCGTTGACGTCGTCGGGCCCGTGTGCGAGACCGCGGACCATCTCGGCCGCGGGGTCAAGCTCGGCCCATGCAAGCAAGGAGATGTCCTGGCCGTGCTCATGGCCGGGGCCTATGGATTCTCCATGAGTTCGCAATATAACTCCAGACCTAGGCCCGCGGAGGTCCTTGTCGACGGAAACAGGGCTTGGATCAGCCGGCAACGCGAGACGTACCGCGACATCATTAGGGGCGAGGTTTGAGATCACCATGGGAAAGAAGCATAGAAAGACATCTCCGCAGCCGACCCCTTCGTCGGAGGCTCCGTCTGAGGGTTTGTCCAGCGCTGGAAAGGCTGTCATGGCAGTGGGCATCGGGACGCTTGCAGCAGGCTTCATCGTCCTTTCCTTCGCGGATCCCTTGGGCCGCAACTGGGCCTCTGTCCTGGCCCCTTTTCTGATCCTTGGGGGCTATGGCCTCGTGGGTCTGGGCATCTTCCTGCCGGACCCTGTTCCTAGCGCCATAGATGCCCCTGGGACCCTGGGTAAAACCACCTAAGAAGACTGCCTGTAATCCGCCGAATACGCGATATAGCGCATTTTTGGATCCCAGCA
>JBAZSR010000111.1:0-12319 GCA_041662295.1 Elusimicrobiota bacterium
CCTGCTCATGACCGAGAAAAACAACGGCGAACTCCCGGAAAAGCGCGGCCTGGGTCGCGATGCACAGGAACCCGAAGCCAAAGAGAAGCCCAGCCACGGTGGAGAGTGTAGCGCGGCCAAGTCCCTGGCCGCAAGCCTGACATTCGCCGCCGCGACAGCCTTGGCCCTGGCGCTCTTGACCTTCACGCCAGGAAGGACCGCCTGGCCCCACTGGACATGGCTCTCCTTCACCGCGGGCATCGCCTTCCTCATCATGCGCACGGGCCGGGTCTCGCGCTGGAGGGCAGTCTTCTTCGTGGTCCTGGCCGTCGGGTTCATGCTCAAGTTCAAAGCCGCACTCCTTGGGCTGACTGGAAGCGCCTTCGTGACTGACAAGGTCCAGGAAGTGCCCTACTGCCACATCGCGCTCTCTTCCTCCATCCTCAACAGCGTCTACAACCAGTACCTCGCCTTGAAATCCGGAGCCTGGCAGCTTTGGGGCCCGCTCTCGCTGGGCGTGCTCTGGCTCGCGTTCACCCTGGCCCTGGGCACGGGCTGGTGCTCCTGGGTCTGCTGGTACGGCGGCATCGACGACTTCTTCTCGAGGCTGCTCGGCAGGTTCAGACTGAGGAAGGTCGGCATCCCCCCTGCCCTGCGCGACCTGCCCCTGGGGATCCTCCTCTTCTTCGCGGCAGTCTCCATGATGAGCCTCAAGCCCGAGTTCTGCCTCTGGGCCTGCCCCTTGAAAATCACCACAGGCTTCCTCGACCCGATCGACAGCGTGCGCAAGGCGCAGTTCGCGGTCTTCGTCACCCTCGGCGTCATCACCCTTGTCGTTGGCCCGTTCGTGCTCGGCAAGAGGGTGTTCTGCGGCCTGATCTGTCCGTTCGGCGCGTGGCAGTCGTTCTTCGGGAAGGTCAATCCCTTCAGGGTCACGGTCCGGGAAGAGGCCTGCACCAAGTGCCGGGCCTGCGCTGTCGCCTGCCCCACCTTCTCCATCGAACAGGCCCCTTCCTCCATCCCCAAGGTCCTGGCCTACTGCAACAGGTGCGGAGAATGCGTGGATGTCTGCCCGACTCACGCCATCACCTACACGCTCTGGGACAAACTCCCTTCAAGGCCTGCTGAAAACTCCGGGGCATCCGATCCCCTGGCTGAACTTCTCGATGTCAGGAGCCTCTACATCCTCTGCGCCCTGACGCTCGGAGGAGCTGTCGGAGGATTGTTCGTCCCTGACGCCCTCAGGGCCTTGTCCTCCGCGCTCCTTCCAGGAGGACATTAAACGTCCCATGGCCGCTCTCCTGGCCGAGGGATTGGGGCTGGGCCTTTCCACGGGCCTCGCCTGCCTGGGCGCCTGCGTGCCGGTCCTTGCGCCCTACCTCCTGGCCGAAGAGCGGGCCTGGAGAAGGGACCTCCGCATCCTCGTCGAGTTCCTGTTGGGAAGGCTCGCGGCCTATCTGCTCTTCGCGGTCGCGGTGGGAATGGCTGGCTCGGCCCTGGGCGCGCCTCCAGCATGGCTCTCCGGCGCGAGCCTGCTGGCCTGCGGGGTCCTCCTGCTCTGCTACGCCTTCGTGCGGACCATGCCGCGGCTGGACCTGTGCGCAAGGGTCGCGGGCAACCCAGCCTTCAAGGCCGCGCCCTTCCTCCTTGGATTCCTGGCCGGGATCAGCCCCTGCCCTCCCTTCATCGCTGGCCTGGCAAGGCTTATGACCATCGACAGCGTGCTCGGGTGCGCCGCTTATTTCGCCGCGTTCTTCGTCGGGACCACTGTCTACGTCCTGCCTGTCCTGCTGGCCCTGCCCCTCAAGGCCCTTGAGCGCCTACGGCGCGCCGCAGTCATCGCGGCCGGACTCTGCGGCCTCTGGTTCACGGCCCTGGGACTGTCCAGCCTCCTGCGAGGATAGCTCACCGGCTCAAAAGCTGCGGGGCGGGATTCTATTTGCTGCCGGACTTGAGCATCCGGGCCAGGGTCTCGACGCGCTCGTGCGGGTCCGGGTGCGAGAGAAAGAGACGGTAGAGCCAGCTCCCCTCGCGATGGGGCATCATGTCCGAGGCCATGCCCATCAGGGCGAGCTTGCGCAGACCGGTCGCAAGGCCCCTGGGGTCGTTGGTCACCAGGGCGCCGCCAGCGTCGGCCATGCGCTCGTTGGCGCGCGTCAGGCCGAGCAAGGCCAGGACCCAGAGGATGGGCGCCCAGTAGGCGAGCGCCATCTGGAAGACGCTCTCGCCCGAGATGCTGACGAGCTGGAGGAAGGGGATGGCAAAGAGGAAGCTCAGCATGTGGCGGTACTTGACGTGGCTGAGCTCGTGGCCGAGGATGCCGCGCATCTCGCGCACGGTCATGAGCCGCGTGATGGTGCCCACCACGGCCACGACCGCGAGGTGGTGGAGGGCGCCGGCCGCAAAGGCGTTGGGATCCCCCGGGGTCTTGCCCGCCTTGACCGACGGCATGGGAAGTCCGGCCTTGTCCGCCAGCTCCCGGACCGTATCCACGTAGGGACCTGGGGCGGCCTTCTTGACCTTCATGAACAGGGCGGCCAGGAACCCGCCCGCGAGGCCGAACGGGATCAGGGTCCAGAGCGAGGAGAGGATGTGCGTAGCCGCGTAATCCAGGGCAGCGGCCGGGGGAAGGAAGAACAGGGAGAGCATGCCCAGCGAGCCCAGGACGATCCCCGCGCCCCACAAGGCAGCCTGAACAGCCGCTTTCTTCAGCTGTTCAGCAGGCGTGGTGGCAGGGCCTTCCATCAGGTCGAGCCGCCAATCCTCCTCATACCACACTACCTCCGCGTCCTCTTCGCCCTGAGGCACGGTCATGGCAGCGAGCTTGGAGCGGCTGCGGAAGTAGGAGGAGATCGCCTCGTAGAAGATCAGCATGGAGAACGGCAGTCCGCCGGACAGGAAGAGGAAGGCCGCGATGGGCGTGACGATCGCGCTGAGCAGCATCAGCTTGAACATCCAGGGCAGGGGCAGGTCAGGGTCGGTCGCGGTCTTGTTCTTCAAGCCCCAGGCGACATGGCCCGCGCCGTAGAGCACGGGCAGGCTCGCCATGAACCCGAACACTCCCATGAGCGGGGCCAGGCTGACGAGTCCGCCCCCCTTATGGGCCGCTTCCAGGAAGGCGGTCCCGAGGTCGAGTCCGATGACGCCGGACACGGTCACGGCCGCGGCTCCGAGCAGTACGCCCAGGAGCAGGTCCACATAGCGCACCAGGGGAGCAAGGGAAGGATCGCTCCTCTTGACGAGGTTTTGCCGGGTGAGGATGAGCGCGGGGATGACCACCCCGCCCAGGCCCAGGGTCACCCAGAGTCCTGCGGCCGGAACAAAGCCGAACACGGCCGGCATGAGGATCCGCGCTGAGACATCTACCCCAAAGGTCAGGGCTGCTGCGAGCGGGACGCGCGCTCCCGAAGGCAGGGAGGTCCAGATCCGGCTGAGGGGAGAGGCGACGCTGGAAACGGCCTTGGCCGCGGCGTGGACGGTCGCAGACACGCCTTGGAGGGTCTTGGCGACCACGCGGCCGAGGGCGGCCGGCTTCGCTGGGGCTTCCGTCAACGGGGCCGGAGGTCCGCGAGCCTTGGGTTCCTCCTTGACCTCGGAAGCGACGACCCGCGTCCTCTCCTGGCCCACGGCCTCCGAGGTCTCGACCGCGGGGAGCACAGCGGGGCCGGCATCCAAGCCCCAGGCCTGGTCCGCGGTCTTGCGGAGCTCCTCGTCCGAGACGTTCCCGTCGTTCTCCGCCTTCTCCAGGGCGATGGAGATATCGAGCACGCTGTCGATGAGCTTCTGCTCCTCGGCTCTCTGCCGCTGTTCCTTTTCGGCAGCCTTGCGCTCCTCTTTGGCGAGCCGCTTCTTGAGCTCCTTGAGTTTCGGCCCGTCCTCATCGGAGGACCGGCGGAAAAGACCGAGGAAGCTCCTTGCCTTGGACTCGGCCGGAACCTTGGCCTCGGGCAAGGCGGAAAGCGGCAGGGCGTCAGCGCTCCCAGGAAGGACCTGGCCGCTGTCCTGTTGGGGCAGGGTGGGAGCGCCGAGGCCAGGCAGGGACGCAAGGGAGGAAGCCTCGAAACGGACCGGGGCTCCGGCGGCCCCTGAGGGCAAAGCCGGAGAGGAGATGGCTCCCAAGCTCCCCACAGGAGCGTTGACGCGGCCTGCGGGGATGGCGCGGACCACGGCCGCGCCTTGAGCGAAAGCCTCGGGGCCAGGGATATTGAGGAGCATGCTGGCCGCGAGGACCGCGGCCAAAGAACGTGCAAAAGGATGATGTCTCATGGGTCTCGTCCATGATACATCGGACCAGGAGGGGTCGTATGGGTCGAAGAACCCCTAAAACCGCTGAAAAATGGCCCGCCTTCCAGGGACCAGGTGGTCCTGCCCCGGCCTAAAGGGTCACTCCCGGCCGTCCCAGCCCAGCTTCTTCCACTCCGCCTCGAAGTAGGCGAGATTCCCGGCGCTGACCCTTCGAAGCTCCATGGCCAGCTTTTTGAGCGCCTCGGTGTTCTTCTTGATGAACCCGTCGTCGTGGAGCCTGTCGTACTGGAAGCCTTTGCCGTCATGGAGGACGCCGAGCTCGATGGCCCCCTTGCCCGCGGTCTTCCTCTTGATGAAGGGGTTGGCGTTGCCGTCGACAAAGAGGTCCGCGAGGAGGTCCGCCTTGATCAGGACCATGTAGGTCGCGTGCCCGGGGATGAAGCTCGACCGGTCGCCGGGGTTGTACCCCTTCTCGAGCTCATCCTTGACGACAGCGACGAACCTCTTCTCGATCTCCGAGTCTTTCACGATGAGAGCCTGATTCTAGCCTATTTTGATAAGATTCCTGCCATGAAAACGTTTTCCATGGCAGAGGCGCTGTCGGGCAAGGCCCCGGTCGGGGAGGATGTCGCGGTGCAGGGCTGGGTCCGATCGCGCAGGGACTCCAAGGCCGGGTTCTCCTTCATCCACCTGCACGACGGCTCATGCTTCGACAGCCTCCAGATCGTGGCCCCCAAGGAGCTCGCCAACTATCAGGACCTCCTGAAGCTCACGGCCGGGTGCAGTCTCCGGGCCGAGGGGACCCTGGCCAAATCCCCGGCCGCCGGACAGGCGCTCGAGCTCACCGCCTCCAAGGTCGAGATCCTCGGCCTGGTGGACGACCCCGAGACCTACCCCATCTCCCCCAAGAAGCACACCTTCGAGTACCTGCGCGAGGTCGCGCACCTTCGGGTGCGCACCAACACCTTCGGCGCGGTCGCGCGCGTGCGGCACTGCGTCAGCATGGCGGTCCACCGCTTCTTCCACGAGCGCGGCTTCTACTGGGTCCACACGCCCATCGTCACGGCCTCGGACTGCGAGGGCGCGGGCGCCATGTTCCGCGTCTCGACCCTGGACCTCGCGAACCTTCCGCGCACCGCCGACGGGAAGCTCGACGACTCCAAGGACTTCTTCGGCAAGTCCTCTTTCCTGACCGTGTCGGGCCAGCTCAACGTCGAGACCTACTGCATGGCCTTGAGCAAGGTCTACACCTTCGGCCCCACCTTCCGCGCCGAGCACTCGACCACGCCCCGCCACCTCGCCGAGTTCTGGATGATCGAGCCAGAGATCGCGTTCGCGGACCTCGCGGCCGACGCCTCCCTCGCGGAGGACTTCCTGAAATACGTCTTCACGGCCGTGCTCCACGAGCGGGCCGACGACATGAAGTTCTTCGCCGAGCGCGTGGACAAAGACTGCGTGACGAGGCTTGAGACCTTCCTGAAGGCCAGCTTCGAGCGCATGACCTACGACGACGCCGTCAAAGCCCTGGAGAAGTCCGGCAAGGCCTTCCAGTACCCGGTATCCTGGGGCATGGATCTGCAGACCGAGCACGAGCGCTACCTCACCGAGGAGCTCGTCAAGCGGCCCGTGGTGGTCATGAACTACCCCAAGGCCATCAAGGCCTTCTACATGCGCGTCAACGACGACGGCCGCACCGTGGCCGCCATGGACGTGCTCGTGCCCGGCATCGGCGAGATCATCGGCGGGTCCCAGCGCGAGGAGCGGCTCGACGTGCTCGACGCGCGCCTCGACGAGATGAAGCTCGACAAGAAGGCCTACGGCTGGTACCGAGATCTGCGGCGCTACGGCACCGTGCCTCACGCGGGCTTCGGCCTGGGCCTGGAGCGCACCATCCAGTACGCGACCGGCATGGCCAACATCCGGGACGTCATCCCCTTCCCCCGGACCCCGGGCAACGCCTCGTTCTAAAAGGAGGACTCATGCGGATATTGTTCGTCGCTTTGGCGCTCTGCGCCCTCGGCTGCAAGAAGTCGCAGGTGGCCGAAGTCAAGAAGGCGGCCGAGGAGGCCCGGACCGGCGACACGGCCGCGACCCGCTACGTCGAGACCCTCCAGCAGGACGTCAAGAAGGCCGATGACGCCGTCTCCAAGACCAACGCCGCCAGCCAGCAGTCCCAAGAGGCGGTGGAGGAGCTTCAGAAAGCCGAGGAAGCAGGGCAGTAGCTAGGAGCCTGTCCGAGTACGGGTTTCGCAGGCGCATGCTATTACTCGGACAGGCTCCTAAGGCTTCGCCTCGATCCCGGCCCCCTGCCGCTCCGCCTTGGTGGAGAAGAGCCAGGGCGCCGCGATCCGCAGGACTCCCAGCACCGAGATGGCGCAGGCCGCCATGAGCAGGGCCGAGGCGATGGGGATCCCCGTGAGCGCGAACCCGTAGAGGTAGGTCGAAAGGATGGCCGCGATGATGCCGAGGAAGGACTCGGCCGCCAGGATCTTGGTGATCTCCCCGTCCGAGTACTTCGCCAGCGCCTTCTGGTGCAGGCCCGCCAGGAGGATGGCCGCGAAGCCCGTCACCATGGCGCTCAGGCCATAGAGCCCGAGCACCGCCCACATGGACGTGGCGCTGATGAGGGCCCAGAAGACCGGCACCTCGAGCACGCTGATGAAGAAGAACGGGAACGCCAAGGACTCCTCGTTCTTGAAGCCCAGGCGCTTGAAGAGCTTCTTCATGGGCTCCATGAGCAGGGTCGCGAGGATGTTCCCGGCGCTGAAGAAGGCCACGAGCATGCCGTAGTAGCCCATGGGCGTGCTGGTCAGGCCCTTGAGGAGCCAGCCGATCACCGGCACCTGCATGATGGCGCCGACCGTGCCTGATTGGGCGGCGATGAGGCCCTCCACGAACTCGGGCAGGACGTTGAAGACCAGGGGATCAGAGAACAGGGAGATGATCAGGGTCAGGAGCGTCATGGTCCGCAAGACCCTGTTGCCGAACACGAGCTTGACCCCGTCGACCAGGGCCCGGTAGAGGTCCCTGCCCAGTCCCTTGAGCGAGAAGGGCTTCTTGTCCGGGGAAGCCGCGGCCGCGGCAGGATCCGCTTTGGCGTCCTTGGCCCTCTTGCCGATGATGCCGATGGTGGCGTAGATGAGGCCCGCGATCCCGGCCGCGATGCCGTAGATGCCGTAGATGACGGCCCCGCCCACGCCCGTCTTTCCGAAGAGCTCCTGGACCAGCGAGATCTGGCCCGCCAGGGCCGGGCCGATGATGGCCACCAGGGCGCCGATGAAGGTGAGGATGGAGTTGGCCTTGGTGCGCTCCGAGTCGGTCACGCTCGCGTCTCCCATGATGCGCGTCGTGGTCGCGCTCTCCATGGTCACGGAGAGCCCCTGGAAGAAGGACTGGACCGCGATGAGGCCGAAGAGGGTCCAGAGCGCGGCCTGCAGCGTGAAGAGCCCGGAGGCGAAGAAGAGGGTCGGGATGAGCATGATGACGCCGGAGCGGATGAGGAAGGACCGCACGAGCCACTTCCTGGGGCCCTCGTCGTTGTTCCGGGTGAAGACCGGTGTGAGTGCGTAGCTGAAGGCCTGCGACACCCAGTGCGCGATGCGCGCGAGGCTCCGGTTCTCCCGGATGAGGTCCCGGACGGCCTCCTCGCCGGCCAGTCGGCCGTCGTTGTTCTCCCTGAGGAGGTTGCGCGTGAAGGAGGAGATGAGGTAGGGCAGTCCCACCACGTACATCTCGATGCCGAAGATGTAGACCGCGTAGCCCGTCACGTAGCGCCAGAAGGACTTGTCGCGCTCGGGGTCGCGGAAGACCTTGAGCCAGCCCTTCTTCGCGGGAGATCCCACGACGACCGGCTGGGGAGCGGGCGTCTCGGGAGACGCCGCGGCCTCGGCCTTGCCAGCGGGAGCCTCGAGGCCGGCTGCCGGCCGGGCCGTCGATGCCTGTCCCTGCTCCGGAGAACCTGTGAGGCCCTCTCCAGGCTGGGCCCAGCGCTCGCCCGTGAGGCGGTTGAACCTGAGGCTGGCCGTGGCGCTGGCGCCTTCAGCCGGGGCCTTTTCGAGCCCTGCCGTCTCCTGACCGAGCCCTTCCGATGCCTCGGCGATCGCGGCCGAGAGCTCCCCTGCGGTCCGGGACACGCTCCTGGCAGAAACAGGGACGGAGGCAGGCGCGAAGACGCCGGGCGCAGCGGCCGCGGCCTGAGCGGCAACCATGCCAGGGACCGATGGGGCCGTCCGGACGGAAGGGACCGGCGAAGGCAGGACCAGAGCCCCGACGCTGGGAAGGCTGGCGAAGGAGCCGGGCAAAGACGAGAGAGGGACAGCCAGGTCCGACCCCGCGACCCGGCCCGGGCGGAACGCCGCGCCGGAGACCGCTCCGCTGACGGAGACCGGCGCGGCGCCGCCGCGCGCCAGCACGGTCTGGGCCGACGCGATGCCGGGTTCGGAGGCCAGGCAGACCGCCAAGATGGAAGCGAGGGAGCGGGTCAGGGTTCGCATGGAGATATTATAGGCACGGCCCTGCCCGAGCCCTGCCGGTCCTTTGGCACCCGCCGGGCCGGTTTTTCGGCCCAAGAGGTCCTGGGCCTTTGGACCAGCGTCTGCGCCGGGACGCTGACCAGAACCGGCAGGCTAGAGGGAGACGCCGCCGCGCAGGCGGCGGGCCGTCTTGACGAGGTGGTCGTTGAGCTCGTCGAGGGTCTTGAACTCGAAGGACCCGCGCTTGGCGTCCGTCACGAAGATCCGCGTGAACTCGTAGTGGACGGCCGTGAAGACGGAGCCCTCCCGGCGCAGGAGCATGTCCACCCCGTCGAGCCGGGACACGACCACGCCCTTGCGCTTGCGGTCCGCTGGGTTCTCGCCCGTCAGCTCGGCCTCGCTGAGCTTCTTGAAGCCGCGGCTCTCGAGATGCCGGTTGAGCTCCTCGAGGGTCGCGAACGGACGGGACCCCAGCAGGGCCTCGGGGCGGAAAGACTCGCCCGCCCGGTAGGAGTCGGCCTGGTACGCCGCGTCCTTCCGATACGCGTGGAGGTCCTCTCCGGCGAAGACCTGCATCACGAACCCGGTCTTGACGGAGCCGCACGGCTTGGCGTTGACGAAACAGGGACCGGTCAGGTCCGCCAGGTCGACCTGGCCCACCTGGTAGGACGCCCGGGACGGCAGGGCGAGACTGAGCAGGCACCCGGCCAGGGCGGAGCGCGCGGCAACGTTCCTCATGACGACCTCCTAGTCTCCGGTATCCCCGACATCGTACAAAAAATCGTAGAATCTTCCCGATGCGCCGAGACACCCTGGAGCGGCCCGCGCCAGGGGATTCTCCTTCCAGCCGTCCCTGCCCCTCTCTCGAAGCTCCGGCGGTCTATCTCGTCCTCGAAGACGGGACGGCTTTCCAGGGCCGGGCCTTCGGCGCCCTGCGCCCCACGAGCGGCGAAGTCGTGTTCAACACCGGGATGGTGGGCTACCCCGAGAGCTTCACGGACCCCTCCTACCGCGGACAGATCCTGGCGCTCACCTATCCCCTCATCGGCAACTACGGGGTCCCGGCCGACTTCGCGGGCGAGTTGTCCTCCTTCTACGAATCCGGCCGCATCCACCTCGAGGGCCTCGTGGTCTCCGAGTACTCCCAGGTCCACCACCACTGGACCGCGGCCCGCGGCCTCTCCGACCTGCTCGTGGAGCAGGGGATCCCCGGCATCGAGGGCGTGGACACCCGGGCCCTGACCAAGCACCTCCGTTCGGCCGGGCCCATGGCGGGCCGCATCACGGACGACCCCGCAAAGGCGTCCGCCCCTGTCCCCCCCCGGCACCTCGTCTCCGAGGTCTCGACCCGGGAGGCCAAGGCCTACGGCGACGGGCCCAAGACCGTGGCCCTCGTGGACTGCGGGTGCAAGAACACCATCATCAGAAGCCTCCTCTCCCGGAAGGTCCGCGTCCTGCGCCTGCCCTGGGACTTCGACGCCGCCACGGTCGAGGCGGACGGATTCCTCTTCAGCAACGGCCCGGGCGACCCCAAGGACTGCGGCCCCACGATCGAGACCGCCCGCAAGGCCCTGGCCACGGGCAAGCCCGTCTTCGGCATCTGCCTCGGCAACCAGATCCTCGCGCTCGCCTCGGGCGGCCGGACCTACAAGCTCAAGTTCGGCCACCGCGGCCAGAACCAACCCTGCCTCCTCGAGGGCACCCGGCGCTGCTTCATCACCTCGCAGAACCACGGCTACGCGGTCGATCCAGCGTCCCTGCCCGAAGGCTGGGAGCCCTGGTTCACGAACCTCAACGACGGCACCAACGAGGGACTCCGCCACCGCTCCAAGCCGCACCTGAGCGTCCAGTTCCACCCCGAAGCCATGCCCGGGCCCGTGGACACCGGCCACCTCTTCGACGAGTTCGCGGCTTTGCTATGAAACCCAAAAAGGTCCTCGTCCTGGGCTCCGGGGCGCTCAAGATCGGCGAGGCCGGCGAGTTCGACTACTCGGGCAGCCAGGCCATCAAGGCCTTGAAGGAGGAAGGGGTCGCCACGGTCCTCGTCAATCCCAACATCGCCACCAACCAGACCTCCGAGGGCTTCGCGGACCGGGTCTACTTCCTCCCCGTGACCCCGGACTACGTCGAGAGGGTCATCGAGCGCGAGCGGCCCGACGGCATCCTCCTCTCCTTCGGAGGCCAGACCGCGCTCAACTGCGGGGTGGCGCTCTCCCGCTCCGGCGCGCTCGAGCGCGCGGGCATCCGCGTCCTGGGCACCCCGGTCTCGGCCATCGAGGACACCGAGGACCGCGACCGCTTCGTGGGCCGCTTGAAGGAGATCGGCGTGCTCACCCCCCGGAGCAGGGCTGTCTCGTCCGTGGAGGACGCCAAGAAGGCCGCCTCCGAGATCGGCTACCCCATCATGATCCGCATCGCCTACGCGCTCGGGGGCTTGGGCTCGGGGCTCTGCCCCGACGAGGAGACCCTCGTCTCCCGCGCCGGGGCGGCCCTGGCGCAAGGAGACCTGCCCCCCTCCGGCGGCAGGGGCACGACCGGCGCCTCCGGGGGCCTGGCGCCTCTGCGCCAGGTCCTCGTGGAGGAGTTCCTCCTGGGCTGGAAGGAGGTGGAGTACGAGGTCGTCCGCGACGAGGCGGACAACTGCGTCACGGTCTGCAACATGGAGAACCTCGACCCCTTGGGCATCCACACAGGGGAGAGCATCGTGGTGGCTCCGTCCCAGACCCTGACGAACGAGGAGTACCACCGCCTTCGCGAGATCGCCATCCGCGTGGTGCGGCACTTAGGGATCGTGGGCGAGTGCAACGTCCAATACGCCCTCGACCCGCGCACGGGCGACTACCGCGTCATCGAGGTCAACGCCCGCTTGTCCCGGAGCTCCGCTTTGGCCTCCAAGGCCACGGGCTACCCCCTGGCCTCGGTCGCGGCTAAGCTCAGCCTCGGCAAGACCCTCATCGACATCGACAATGCGGTGACGCGCGCGACCAAAGCCTGCTTCGAGCCAGCCCTCGACTACCTCGCGGTCAAGATCCCGCGCTGGGATCTGAAGAAATTCCGCAAGGTGACCAAGACCATCGACTCAGGGATGAAGTCCGTGGGCGAGGTCATGGCCATCGGCCGGACCTTCGAGGAGGCCCTCCAGAAGGGCCTGCGCATGCTCGACATCGGGGCCGACGGCCTGGCAGGCGGCGCGGACATCGCGTTCGAGGACGTGACAGAGGAGCTCCGCGCGCCCACGGACGAACGGATCTTCGCCGTGTATCAGGCACTGCGCGACGGCACCACCATCGAGCGGGTCAACGAGCTCTCCCACATCGACCCCTGGTTCCTCGGCAAGATCGCCAACATCGCCGCGGTGGAGGGTGAGCTCGGCGGCCAAGGGGGCTCCGGCCAGGAGCCCTCGAAGTCCCTGCTCGCCAAGGCCAAGCGCCTCGGGTTCTCCGACCGCCAGATCGGCCGGGCCGCGGGCATGGCCGCCGAGGCGGTGACGGCCCTGCGCCGTTGCCACGGCATCCGGCCCCGCGTCAAGCAGATCGACACCCTGGCCGCCGAGTACCCGGCCAAGACGAACTACCTCTACCTCACCTACTCGGGCACGGAGGACGATGTCGCGCCCGAACCGC
>JBAZSR010000112.1:0-12311 GCA_041662295.1 Elusimicrobiota bacterium
GGGCGTGCCGCGCCAGGACATCTTCGAGGTGGGCAATCTCCTGGGCATCAAGCTCGCGATCAACGAGTTCGTGGCCTATGCCCGGCTCGCCGACCTCATCAAGACCGGCGCCATCGCGCCCAAGACCGGGATCATGGTCACCTACATGCTCTGCGGGTTCGCGAACTTCTCCTCCATCGGCATCCAGATCGGAGGCATCAGCGCGCTCGAGCCCTCCCGCCGGGCGGACCTGGCCAAGCTGGGCCTGAAAGCCATGCTGGGCGGCGCGATCGTCTCGTGCCTGACGGCCTCGATCGCGGGCATCCTGGTCGGCTAGAGCTCTGGGCCCTTCCTGGCCCGTAAGGCCCACACGCGGCCTGCCCGCTCGGTCCTCCCCGTCGGATGGCCGGGCCGGCAGGTTGACCTGAATCAATCCCCCCCGTTGACTGGAGTCCTACGGCCGGACTGGGTCCTCGGGGTATGATAGGGTCATGAGAAAGCTCCTCTCCGCCGTCCTCGCGGCCTCGTTCCTCGCCGTCCCAGCGTTCGCCGGCAGCCTCGAGGACCTCGCCCGGACAGACCTGTCGTTCGCCCTGACGGTCCAGGAGACCGTGAATCAGTACCAGGCCGCCGATGCCTTCCGGCAGGCCCCTGAGTGCGCTTTCCTCGATTACAAGTACTTCCGGCAGTTCTCCCTTGCCGAGACCGTTGAGATGATGCAGCCCTGCGCAGAGGGCGTGTCCCGCCGCGCCGGCATGAGCCTCAAGGTCGAGATCGGCGCGGTCCGGCCCGCCGCCGCAGACGAGGGCCCGGTCATGGGCATCGTGCTCCGGACCGGCGACGCGTCGATCGCCTCCCAGGGCATGCGGGACCTCAACACCTCCCTGCGCCAGCGCAACTTCGAGCTCCTCGGCCACCCCGTGCTCGTGCGCCGCGCCAGCGACGAGGCCGCCACCCGCAAGAGCGCGGCCCAGGAGGCCATCGACTCCTGCATGCTGACCACGGTGCTCCGGAAGATCGAGTCCGCCGGCGACTTCATCGGCGCCTACGGCAAGTGCATCACCTCCTCCGAAGCCCTCAAGGTCAGGGAGCTCCGGCCGGCGCCGAACCGCGAGATGGGCGTGCTGGCCCTGAGCTCCGGCGGCGAGGTGACCGTGCAGAGCCTCAACGGCTCGGTCACCGTCAACTCCGAGAGCGGGCCGGTCACGGTCCTCATCATCGCCCACCCCGAGACCTTCTCCCTCCCCAAGTAGTCCTGAGCCTGCCTCTCCCCATTTTGTAAGATGAAGAGAGGTCTGCCCATGAAGGCGCCACGGTTCTCCCCCCTCCTGCTGGCGATGCTGATCTCCGCCCTCTGCGTCCCGGCCTCCGCGGACCTCGTCGACGACCTGCCGGATGCCATGAACCTCGACGCCCCGGGTCTCCCGGCCGGCCGGGTAGCGGTCTCGGCCGAGGCCGAGGCACTGGTCGGTTCGCTCTATGCCCTGCCCACGGCCACCACCACGGTCGCCCCCCAGTTCTGGGAGAGGGTCGGGTCCGTCCTCGGGTCTCTGGAGGCCTGGAAGCACAGGGATGCCGACAGGCCGGGCCGCCGTTTGGCGCTGGGACTCGGGATCCAGGAGCTCCTCTGGCGCGTGAGGGAGGCGGTCGAGCTCGATCCGGCCAAGACCGGGGTCTGGGGCCCTGTCTGGGTCCGGCTCGAGGAGCTCCGCGCTTCGGCCCGAGGCGACAGCGACGGACGGCTCAAGGAGTTCGTCGGAAGGTTCGTGACCGGTCCGGCCCACCCTGACTGGCGCGTCCTCAAGAAGGCGGCTGCCGGCTTCGACGCCCGTGTCCGGCGCAAGGGCGAGGATTGGGTCAAGAAGGCGGACGAGCTTTGGACCCTGTGCGAGGAGGTGGAGAGCAAGGAGTCCCGGGCCCTCCAGGATTGGGAGAAGAAGAACCTGACGCGGTACCGGGACGAGGGCCTGTCTGAGCGGTACGCCGGGGTCCTCGGCTCCGGCCGCCGAAGGCTCGCGGACTGGAGGCTCTCCACGGTTTGGGGCAACCTGTACCCCAGGGCCTTGCTGGGATGGGATCCCGGGCTCAAGGAGGAGCTGGGGCTCAAGGCTCTGCCGATCCGGCTGCACTGGGCCGAGGTCGGTCTCCTCCTCGTGGGGGGCGGGGCCGCTCAGGCGCCGTCGTGGTCCCTGACAGGGTCCGGCAGCCCCGGTTCCGCCGCGGTTCCCGAGGCAGGGCGCTCCTTCGAGAAGGGCGTCTTCCTCGTCAGCGACGGCAAGGCCCGGGACGCCCTCGGCCCGCTCGAGGCGGCCGTTGCCTTCGAGCCGGGGAACGGCCGCTACCGCGCGTGGCTGGGCTCGGCCTATTGCGAGGCCGGGATGCCGGACAAGGCGCTCGAGCACTTGGCCAAGGCCGCGGCCTTGGGCGAGAGGTGGATGTTCTTCATCGGAGGCAGTCACCTGGCCAAGGGCGATGTCGAAACCGCGCTCGTGGCGTTCGAGCTGGCCAGCCGCGATTCGGCTCCTCAGGAGCGGGACGAGGACCAGCGCAGGCTGGCTCGGGAGGAGCTGGAAGCGCTCCGGGGCTACAAGGACGCGATGTCCAGCGGCAAGGCTGCCACGGAGGCCGGCCGCTACCTCGACGCCTTGGAGTCCTATCGAAAGGCGTCGTCCCTGGGCCACAGCCCTGCCCTGCAGGAAAGGGCTCGGGCTGCAAGGGCGGCTCCGGAGTCTGCCCTGAAGACCCGCACCCGCCTGGGATTCGCGGGGCTGAGCGCGGCTGTCCTGGTCCTGGGCTGGTTCCTTTTCCGCGGCGCCATCCGCTGGAGGCCCTCGGCTGGTGCGGAGGGACTGGAGCGGACCTCGCCTTCCGTCGGGCAGGGCTCCGAGGCGCGGGATCATCCGCGATCCGCGGAGGCGGCCCCTGGCAGAACCGAGGCTCCCTCCTCTGTCCCGGCAGGGTTGGCCGACCCTCCGGAGGACGCTGATTGGTATCGCTGCTTCCTTGCCGGGACTTGGTCCCACGACCCTGGGTCCGTGCCCTTCCCTGAGGTCGTGCCGGAGATGAAGGCCCTTCCGGCCCTCTTCGGGAGGAAGAAGGCCTCTCAGTGGGCGGGCTTCCTCGCGGAGCGGCGCTACCGGGCCGAGCGCTGGAGCTGCGACGAATACAGCGAGGCGCTGCGGCAGGCCATCCTCAAGGACGCGCCGTTCAGCTGGGTCGCGGCTCTCTACGCGGAGATCCAGAGCAACCTCCCCCCATCCGTGGGTAAGGAACTCCACTAAGTCTTCGCGCTGCATTGCGAGGCGGTCCGGAGGCCCGAGGCCGCCTTGGAGGTCTATTGGATGATCGACGCCGTCCCGCCCCCGTTCCGGGGGAGCGGGTCCCACGGCGCGAGGCTCAAGGCCCGGTTGGAGGCCTCGGCGCGAGAGTTGGCCAAGGCCCTGGCCTCGAGTCGGGCTTTGGACCTCAAGGCTGCGGCTCCCGAGCCCGAGGCCTTCAAGGCCCTGGAGCGCCTGGTCCGGGAAGGGGCGTGGGCCCGTGCCCTCGATGAGGCGCTCGCGTCCTGGAAGGACGCTCCATGGAGCAGGGCCCACTATCGTCTGGCCCTGACCCTGCACCTGCGCCTGCCGGCTGAGGAATGGCCGGACGCGGCTTTCGACAGGATCCTGGAGGCCCTTCCTCCCTCCGAGTCCCAGGAGCTCTACTACGAGTGGGCCTTGCGGCTCGAGAAGAGGGGCTTCATCGACCGGGCGCGCCGCGTCCTCTCGGGTCTCGGCGGCAAGGCCAGCCCCTACCGGGACGTGGCCGAGCGTGTCCGCGGCCTTGAGGCCGTATCGTGGGAGGAGTCCAGGACCGTCGCTGCGTATGCGGCCGGGCTCCAGGCGGGCGAGGGGACAGCGAAGGCGGCCCTCGGGGTCGTGGCCGGGAAGTTCGAGCTCCTCGAGCCCCTGGGACGGGGAGGGATGGGCTATGTCTACAAGGCCCGGGACAAGACCCTCGACCGCATCGTGGCGCTCAAGAGGGTGCTCACGTCCGGCAACAGGGACCGTGATCTCCCGCGCCTCCTGCGCGAGGAGGCCAAGGTCGTGGCCTCCCTCGAGCACCCCTACATCGTGGTCCTGCACGAGATCGTCGAGGACGAGGGCAGCCTCTACCTCGTGTTCAGCCACGTGGACGGCGAGACGCTCCAGGAGGTCCTCGCGCGGGAGCGGATCCTGCCCCCGGCCGAGGCCGTGCGGGTGCTGCGCTTCGCGGCCGAGGCCCTCGCCTTCGCGCACAGCCGCGGGGTCGTGCACCGGGACGTCAAGCCCGCCAACCTCATGCGGGACCGGTTCGGGTACGTCAAGCTGATGGACTTCGGCATCGCCCGCCATGTCCGCGAGTCCCTCCACGGCAAGGCCCGCGGGGACGATCCCTTCCTGGCGGGCACGCCCGCGTACATGGCTCCGGAGCAGCAGGCGGGCTCCTCGGTCCCGCGCTCCGACGTCTACGGCCTGGGCGTCACGGCGTACGAGATGCTCTCCGGGAGCCTGCCGTTCTCCGGACCGGACATGCGGCGCCTCAAGGAGGAGGGACGCTTCGCGGCCCTGCCCAAGGCGACTCCGGTGCTCCTGGCTGGCCTGGTGGCGTCCTGTCTCAAGCCCGACCCCAAGGACAGGCCGGACATGCCGGCCGTCCAAGCGGCCCTGGCCGTGTGCTGACATGAGCGCCCGCGGGAGATACGGCTGGAAGACCGTGCGCTCGAGCATCCGGTACCGCAACCCATGGATCACGGTGCGCGAGGACGCGGTGGTCTATCCCAACGGCCAGCCCGGCATCTACGGCGTGGTGGAGAAGGGGCCGGGGGTCTGCGTCGTGCCCGTGACGCCGGAGGGAGGCGTCTACCTCATCCGGCAGTACCGCTACACCGTGGACCGCGTGCTCTGGGAGCTGCCGGCCGGCGCCATCGGTCCCGGGGAGACCGAGGCCCGGGCATGCCGCAGGGAGCTCCTCGAGGAGACCGGCCTCTCGGCGGGGAGGCTCGAGCGCCTCGGGATGTTCCACACCGCGCTCGGCCACGAGACGGCCGCCATCATCGCCTACCGTGCCACGGGACTGAGCTTCCGGGCCTCCGGGGCCGGCAAGCAGCACGACGAATCCATCCTGGAGATCCGCAAGTTCTCCCCTCCCGAGCTGCGGCGCATGGTCCGGCTTGGGCGGGTGCCCTGCGGCATCGCCTTGGCGTCGCTTCAACTCAACAGCCTGCGGCCGGGAACCCGGCTCGCTAAGAAGGATTGACATGGACTTCGACGAGATCATCGGGCGGCTCAAGATCTTCGGCGCGGTGTTCCTCGTGGCTGGAGGCTTCTTCTGGTGGCAGATCTCCTCGGCCAAGAAGGCGGCTCTGGAAGAGTCATCGGCCGGCCGGGAGGAAGTCCTTCCGGTGGGAGGCGTCGCGGGCGCCAAGCACCCGAGAGTGACCCAGGCGCGCGAGGCAGGCTACGCTGGCCGGCTCGACGAGGCCCTGGCCCAGGCGCGCGAGATCGTCTCCTCGCCCGTCGATCCAGAGGAGGGCGAGGCGGGACTTCAGGTCCTGGGCGGCCTGCTCATGGATTCGATGCGCAAAGCTGCGACCGCCGGCGACCTGGACGCCGGGGAGCGGATATGGAAGGAGATCGTCGGCCTGAAGGCAACCGGGCCGAAGGATTCCGCCTCTTGGGAGCTTCGTTCTTGGGCTCGCCGCGAGATCGATGCCGGCGGTCTCGAACGGGCGCGGCGCCTCGCGGGCCTGGTCCTGGCCGCGCCCCTGCGCCGGGACGACATCAGGGGCTATGAGCTCCTCCGGGCGTTTCGGAAGCTCCTGCTCGCGCGCCGTGCCGACGCGCTCACGGCAGGCAGGAAGGATGAGGCCGAGGCCCTTTTTCTGGAGGCCGCGTCCTTGGACCCTTGGGGCGACGAGCTCCAGCAGGCCCTCGCTGGGACGCCGGTGGGCGAGCTTGTGGCTGTCGGCAAGCGCCTCCTCAAGGAACGCCGGTTCTCCGCCAGCCTCGCGCATTGCAACGCGGCCTGGGAATCCCGGGACCTCACGGAGGCTGACCGGGCCGCGGTCTCGGTGTACCGCGACGAGTGCTGGCTGGGACTGACGGCTGAGGCCGAATCCGCGGGGCTCATCGGAAGCGATTCCTTCATCTCGGCGCTCTCCTTCCTCGAGCGGGTCAGCGGCCCCCATCGATCCGAGGCCTCAAGCCGCATGCCCGTGCTCCTGGAGAAGGCCGCGGACGCCGCGGCCAAGGAGGGCAATCTCCTCCAGGCCGAGAGCTATCTGCGGTCAGCCATGGAGAAGGCCGAGGGCGCGTGGCGCAGCCGCGCTTTCTCCGAGCCGCCGGACTTGTGGACCGGCATCGACCCGGCCGTGGCCGCGGAGCTGCGCCTGGCGCACGCCGCGGGCGTCGAGCGGTCCAATGCCCTATCGGCGAAGGTGATGGACTCCAGGGGGCTCGAGTCCCCCGTCCTCGAGTGCCGCCGCCTGGCGCTCAAACTCGAGGATCTGGCCTTCGAGCGGGCTCTCGACGAGACCGAGAAGGACCACGACGAGGGCTTGCGCATGCTCAGGCCCTTCCTGAGGCAGCGCACGGACGCCATGTCGCGGGCGAGGGCCGATGCCGCGGTGCGCGGGACCATCAAACTCGCCATGGCCAAGAAGGACTTGAGCCGCCTGACCGACCGCTCCGCGTTCCTCATCTCGGAGCTTGGAGCTCCTCAGCCCGGCGACCCCTTCCACAGTGAGTTCCTCTCGGGCCTGCAGGCAGCGTCCAAGGAGTTCGAGACGTCCGCCCCTAACAAGGGCATCTTCATCCTCTCGCTCATCGCGGACGCATTCCCTTCCGAGCCAGCCGGAAAATCGGCCCGGCAGGAGGCCGTGACCCGCGGATTGGCCTTCTTCAAGACCGCGTCTGAATCCCCGCCGGCCGGCCGGCGCCTCGCCCCCTCCCTGCTCCCGGGGCAGTCCGTCATCAGCGTGGAGAACGCGACCGAGCACCACATCCTGCTCTTCTATGAGGGCCCGGACCGGTTCTTCCTGAGGCTCAATCCCTTCCGGCGTGGGAGCGCGGTCCTGCCCGACGGGACCTATTCCCTCGGGGTCATGGCCTCGGACGATGAGATCGTCCCTTATCGCTCGACGAAGGCCTATGCCGGGGAGCAGGTCCTTCATCGCTTCGTCATCGAGAGGCATGTCGGCGGCCGCAAGGAGGGTGCGGGGTTCCGGATCCCCACGTCCGGGGACTGGGCGCTCTTGAGACTTCCCGCCGGCGTGTCCGGGCTGGCCGTGGACCCGAAGTCCGGGCGCGTGGCCCGGGCCCCGTGATCAGTCCCTGATCACGACGGCCAAGGGCCGGAGGGGCTCGATCTCCTGGTCCGTCATGGCCACGACGTGAACCGGCCCTCCCCAGTCCGAGGGTTCCAGCCGCCGGTCCACGGCCTCCATGTAGCGGCGCACGAGGTCGAAGCCTCCCTCGTCGTGGACCTTGAAGATGAGGCTCGTCCGCGGCGCGCCGCCGTCGAGCCGGGCGGCCAGCAGGTGCGCGCCCGACACGCCCAGGCGGCCGGCCTCCTCCCGCAGCACGGACAGCAGGCGCGGCGACGGCGCCGGATCAAGGCGGCTCCATGACGTCTGACCCGGGCCCGAGAGCCTGGCGGGCGCCGGATCCTTGGTCGGGAGCTCCCCGGCCGACAGGCGGGCGAGGTCGGGCCCTGTGAAGGCCAGGCGGGTCCCGAAGAGGTCCACGAGCACGAAGTCCCGCTTCAGCTCGAGTGCCATCGTAAATAGGGCCCTGCCTTCCACGGCCGCCGCTCCGGACCAGGCCGGGACCGCGGCGTCGAGCCCGTCGGGGTGGGCGAAGGCCATGATCCCGCCTTCCCGGCCCACCGCGAGCTCCATGAACTCGACTTCGGCCTTGCCGGGTCGCTTGCGGGCCGCCACGACCAGCTTGCTCGAAAGAAGGGCGGCGTAGAAGGCGCGCCTTTGGGACGGCCCTGGATCGCGGGCGAAAACCTCGCAGGCGAGCCGGAGGGTCTCGTTCTTCGGCAGGCGGCCCCGGGCAAGGGTCCTCATCCCCCGGGAGAGGAGGCGTTGGGCAGCGGTCCAGGGAAGTCCGACGATGTCGAGCAGTCTCATGGGTTCAGGCGTCCTCAGGGGATGCCCTGCGGATGTCCTCCTCGTCGAATCCGAAGTGGTGGGCGATCTCGTGGCGCAGGGTCGAGGCGATCTGGCCGGCCAGCTCCGCTCGCGAGGAGGCCAGGGATTCGATGTTCCTCTGGTAGAGGATGACGCGGGCGGGCTCGTGGGTCCCGGAGTAGGGTCCGGCCATCTCTGTCCGGGTCAGGCCGGTGTAGAGCCCGAGCAGGGTCCGGGAGCCCTTCCAGCGGCCGGCCTCGCGGCCGGGAGCGGCACGGACCTCGACGGAGAGGTCGGTGAAGAGCTCGCGGAACTCCTCGGGGATGGCGGCAAGCTCAGCCTCGGCCAGCTTGAGGAACGCGGAGCGTGTGACCTTAATCGTCGGAAAGGTCCTCGGTGGTGATGACCTGGAAGACGCGCTGGGCGCAGCGCCGGGCGAGCTTGACCAGGGTGGCGTCCGACGCGGAGCCGGGATCGCGGGAGGCCTCCTCCCCGGACTCCTCGAAGCGCTTGAACACGTCGCCGGTGCCGCCGTAGCTCATGCGGACCACCATCCCCCCCCGGGCCCAGAACCAGGTCAGGTCGGTCGGTCGGAGGTTGCGGGCCTCTCCGTGGGCCTCGACGAGGATGTCCGAGGTCTTCTCGTCCTCGCCCAGGACCGCCTTGAGGCCGTAGCCCGAGAGCTCGTCGACGAAGCGCGCGCCGAAGGAGGCCGGGCTCTCCCCGGAGGCTACCACGCGCACGGAGATGGCCTTGACGGCCTTGCGGGCGTCGGAGAGGACGTCCTTGGTGTCCGGGCCGGGGCGGCCCTTGCCGTCGGGGCTGAGGACCCGGTAGGTCTTGTTGAAGTCCTTGCGCTCCCGCGCCATCCGGACCAGGTCCAGGGCGTGCTTGAGGCGGCCGAACTTGCCTTCGGTCTTGGCGAGGAGCTCCGATGAGGAGAGGAAGTCGCGGTCGAGCTCGTCGAGCTTTCCCCCGAGCCTCCGGAGGGCTTCCTCCCGGTTGAGGGTCGCCAGCGCGTAGACGGTGCCGTCTGAGTCCTTCCAGTATTTGGCGACCTCCGAGCCTTCGATCATCTGGTAGGTGAAGGAGTTGACCGCGTCGGAGACGTCCTTCTCCGTCGAGGAGCCCTTCCCCATGGAGGTCTCCCGCATGTAGGACTTCGTCTCGGCGACGATCTTCACCCCGAAGTATTTGGAGAGCTCCGCGCGCGCCTTGTCCGCGGCCTTCTCCTCCGTGGAGGCCGCGCCCACGCCCGTCACCCAGGCGCCCGAAGGGTATTCGGAGCTCCTTCCGGAAAGCCAGTCCGGCCGGGATCCGGTTCCCGCGGTCTGGGCGGAGGCGGAGCCGACGAGGGCCAGGGCAAGGACGAGGAGAGGGGTTCTCATGGCGGTGTGAATCCAGTGTACCGAGTTATGACCCGGGGTGTCAACGCTTGGCGGGTTGCCGGCCGCCGAGGAGGTCGACCACGGCTTCGAGGTCCGTGCTGGAGACCAGGAGGAGCGCCGGGCGCCCCTCGACCTGGGCGTACCGGTAGGGGGACGGTGTGCCGCGCGGCCCAGGCTTGGGCTTGCCGGCGGTCAGGCGCGAGGACCTGGCCGTGCCTTGGATGGAGATCTCCAGTCCGGGCCGGTCGAGGCCCGTCTCCTTGGGCGTGGCGGGGGCGTCGGAGAAGTCGCTGACCCTCAGGCCGAGGATGCGGTCCACCGCGGTCTCGGCCTTGTCGGGGCTGACCTCGCCGCCGGAGACCGAGAAGCCCGAGCTGGATCTGCGGATCTCGAACTGTCGATCCCCCGAGCGCAGGCGCACAGATTCGAGGGTGGCGCGGTCGATCCGGGTGATCCCGCGCTCCCGGAACTCGTCGGGATGGCGGTCGATCTGGTAGGGGGCCACGCCCGAGGCCAGGTGCACGGCCTTGCGGGCCGCCAGGCGCAGGTAGAGCGAGTCGTAGCCCAGCGCCTTGCGGCCGAACCAGCCGTCGAAGACCGGCGCGGCGGAGTCCGCGGTGTAGAGGCGCATCCTCGTGGCGCTCGCTTCGTCCACGGCATAGTCGGCGTAGCGCGACGGTTCGGAGGAGACCTCGGCGCCGACCCGCACGCCGAGCAGGGCGCCGAGCATGTCGCCCACGGGATTGGGGTCCGCGAGGTCCCGGACCGGGGATGTCATCCTCCAGGCATCCCCCTCGCGCTCGAGCACAATGGAGGTCCCTTCGCGGTCCATGACGAGCCTGACCACCGAGGCCTCGGAGGTCCTTCCAAGCGGGGCGTCCGAGGTGTCGGCGGACGAGCGCCAGTGCAGGAGGGCGGCCGCGAGGCACAGGGCGGCGAGCACGGCCGCAAGGGCCGCCAGCCTTCTAGCTTCCATACTCGGCCGCAAGGGCCGCCCGGCGGCGCCGGCCCCTCCGGTAGACCGCGGAGCCCGCCGCGGCCAGGGCCAGCGGCAGGGCGAAGATCATGATGTTCTTGACCAGCAGCTTGGCGCCAGCCGGCATGGGCCGGAGGTAGCGGTAGGTCACGCCCTTGGACCTGATGGAGAGCAGGGATTCGTCCTGCAGCGACCACTCCACGAGGTTCATGAGGAAGGCGACGTTGCCCGGCTTGACGCTCAGGCCGGGCTGGATGATGCGCGAGGTTCCCACCACGACCACCCGTCCCCGCGCCGGGGCGGTCGAGGCCGCGACGCCGGCCGCGAACACCGCCGCGGTCGACGGCGTGGCCTTGTGGAAGTCCCCCTCGAGCACCCCTGCCAGCGAGAACGGGCCCTTCTCGGCCTTGTCCGTGTTCGGGGGGTCGTAAGGCGAGACCTTGGCGTTCGTGACGTACCAGCTCCCAGCGGTGGAGTCGAGGAGCGAGGTCCAGGCCAGGCCCGCGCCCTTGTCCTTGAAGGAGACCGGATGCACGAACGGGAAGGAGACCGCGTCGAGGCCCCGCGTGGCGGGATGGTCCCTGTTGAAGCCGGTGGCGACCGGGATGTAGGGGTACTCGAGCACGTTCATCATGACAAACATGCCGGACTGCTGCTCGAGCTGGATCTTCTCGGACTGGACGTCGACCACGAACCCCTCCCGCACGTCGAGCCCCCAGGCCGCGAGGAGCGTCTCGAGGCCCGTGTCGGCCTTGCCGGAGAAGAAGGAGCGGAAGTCGACCCAGCGCCGGTCGAGGAGGATGCCCAGGGAGCGGCCCGTGCCGGCCCAGGCCTTGAGACGCTCGAGCTCCGCGGGGGAGAGCGCCTTGTTCGGGCCGATGATCCAGAGGGCGTCGGCGTCGGCCGGGAGGGGCTTGGAGAGGTCGACGCTGCTCGTCTCCATGGTCTCGGCCATGGACGCGAATATGGCCTCGAGCGGGCCCCCGTCGGGCGCCTTCTCCCCGTGGCCGGTGACGAAGGCCGCGCTCTTGGTCTTCTCGACCGAGAGCTTCCGGATCTTGCGGGTGACGTCGTACTCGAAATCCGCGGTGTTCTGGAGGACCGGGATGGTCTCGGTCTTGCCCCGGTGGAGGAGGACCATCCCCATCATGGCTTCCCGGAGCTCGAACTTGTCCCGGCCCATGACGTTGAGGCGGACGGTGCTCACCCCGGCCGTGAGGGCCTCCTTCTTGGCCTTGTCGTTGTCGTCGGGGTTGAGGAACTCGAGCTTCACCCTGCCGCGGGAGGCGTTCTTGTACTCGCCGAGCAGGGACTTGAGGAACGCCTCGTTGAGGCCGTAGGGCTGGGGCAGGCGGGGCGAGTAGTAGACCCGGATGACGAGGTTGTCCTGGAGCGTCCCGAGGATCTTCCGGGTCCCCGCGGAGATGGAGTAGATCCTGCCGGAGGAGAAGTCGAACCGGGCGTGGGCGAAGTGGCCGACCACGTTGAGCAGGATGAGGATGCCGATGACGAGGGCGGCCCCGGCCCAGGAGAAGGCGAGCTTTCGCGACCGGAGGTCTCCGAGCATCTCAGAGCCTCCTCGACTGCAGCCTCTGCACCGTCAGGTACAGGAAGGCGAAGGTGACGCTCGCGAAGTAGAGGAGGTCCCGGGTGTCGACCACGCCCTTGGCCAGGGTGTCGAGGTGGGAGTCCACGCCGACGAACTCCATGAGGCTCGACAATAGGCCCGGCGTGAAGCGCGCGAGGTTGCCGGCCATGAAGAAGATGAAGCAGAAGAGGAAAGCGATGACGAAGGAGACCACCTGGCTGCGGC
>JBAZSR010000113.1:0-12257 GCA_041662295.1 Elusimicrobiota bacterium
CGGCCAGGGGCCCAAGCCCGGCGAGCCGGGCTACACCGAGGCCGTGGTGCTGGGCGTGCGGCGGGGCATGCTCCCGGAGTGGACGCGGAACTCGCCGGACAACCCCGCGGCCTGGGCCGAGAACGGCTACCTCGAATGCTCCCTGAAGAACTACCGCTCCTGCCTTTCGAACCTCGGCCGGGCCATCGACTTGGGCATGCGGGACCCCAAGGCGTATGCGACCTACGGAAGCGCGGCCCACAACCTCGGGGACTACAAGCTCGCCATGAAGGCCGCGGCCTCGGCGCTCAAGCTCGACCCGGAGCATGAGGGCGCGCACGCGGTCTACAAGCTCTCGGAGGGGAGGGTCTCGACCGTGGAGCTCCCCTCGTCGTTGACCTCCGGCGCGTTCGAGGGCGCGCCGGCCGGGGCGGCCTCAGCGGTCGAGGCTGGGCCGGCAGCCGCCGCGGTCCCCTCCGTGGCGCCGGGGCGGGAGGCCGGCCCCACTCCGGCTCCCGTCGACATGCCGCGCCGCATGACCCCGGTCGAGGTGGAGCGCTCCGCGGTCTTCACCCGGCAGGCCGCGGCTTCCCTGGCCGTGCGGGACTATGTCCAGGCGCACGAGGCGGCCAGCCGCGCCATCCAGATCAACCTCCACAACGCCCAGGCCTGGAACTATCGGGCCATCGCGAACAACAAGATGGACCGCTACAAGGACGCGGTCTACGACGCCAGCTTCGCCCTGAACCTGGCGCCGGGCAACGCCGCCGCGCTCCAGAGCCGGTCTTGGGCCCTCAACAAGTCGGGGCAGTTTCAGGAGGGCCTGGCCGACGCCAACGCGACGCTGGAGCGCGAGCCGGGCAACGCGTTCGCCTACCAGAACCGGGCTTTCGCCCTGGCGGGCCTCGGTGACCGAGCAGGCATGCTCGAGTCCCTGCGGGCCTCGGCCGAGATCGACCAGCGCTTCAAGGCCCGCTACGACGAGGCTCTCCAGATCCCGGTCGGCAGCGACATTCTCTACCTCTTTGACGAGGACTCCTCCGCGGGCCGGGCCGGGCCTCCCCCGTCGCCGGAGCGCCGGCGCAAGCGCTTCCTCACCCTGTCCGCCGCGGTCCTCTCGGGCGGACTGCTGATGGCTCTCGGCCTGCTCCACATCGTCTCGGCCTCGTGGAGGGAGAAGGTCCGCGTCACGGTGCGGCGGGTGCTCGGCGTGCCGACTCCGGCGTCCGTCGACTCCGGGTCGGGAGCCGCGGCCTCAGGCCCTATGACCGGGTTCTGGGGCCAGTACCGGCTCATCCGCGAGGTCGGACTCGGGGGCATGGGCGTGGTCTATGAGGCGGTGGACACCGCGCTCGACCGGCGGGTGGCCATCAAGAAGATGCGCGACGAGATCCGGCTCGACCGGCGGGAGCGGGAGCGCTTCCTCCAGGAGGCCCGGACCGTGGCCTCGCTCAAGCACCCGAACATCGTGGAGATCTACTCCATCGTGGAGGACGGGGGCGAGGTCTACCTCGTCTTCGAGTTCGCGGAGGGCCAGACCCTCTCCGCGGTGCTCGAGGAGTCCGGCACGCTCCCGCTGGCGACCGCGGTCCGCGTGCTCAAGGACGCTGTTGCGGCCGTGGACTGCGCCCACCGGCACAGGATCGTGCACCGGGACATCAAGCCCTCGAACATCATGGTGACGGAGTCGGGCTCGGCCAAGGTGATGGACTTCGGGGTGGCGCGGCAGGCCAAGGAGGCGGCCACCAAGGTCATGACGAACACGGTGGTGGGCACCCCGCCGTACATGGCGCCGGAGGCCGAGCAGGGCGCCGCTGGGCCCCAGTCGGACGTATACGGGCTCGGGGTCGTGTTCTACGAGATGCTCAGCGGCGAGCTTCCGTTCGCCGGGCGCGGCGCGGGCATGCTCCTCAACAAGCTCAACGGCAAGTTCACTCCCATTTCGCAGGCGGTCTCCGGCCTTCCTCCGGGCATGGATGAGGTCATCGGCAAGGTCCTGTCCCCGGACCCGGCCAAGCGCTACCGCACCCCCATGGAGTTCCTCTCAGCTGTCCAGGCTCTGTCCTGAAGGGCTAATTTTTCGGTAAAGAAGGCTGTTCCAGCTTGACAAAACGCACCCCTCCCTATACACTAATCTTGTGCGATCACCATCTATTCGCGGTATGGCCGCAGGCGTGACGATCCGCCGGGCCCGAAGGAATGCCATGATGACAAATAATGTCGTTTTTTACGCTATTTTCTCGATCTTCTTGGCCGGGGGCGCTGTCCCTGCCCTGGCTTCGGTCGCGCCTGTGGGAAACCAGGATACCAATCCCAAGCCCCCAGACGCTTCCAAGACCCGGGAAACGGTTGAATTCATGGAGGCGGTGGACGTCCTTGCAGCGGATCCTGATGCGAATGGGGTCGATGTCGTGGCCAAGGCTATGCCCATCGGCGAGCCTAGGGCGGCCGCAGTGTCGCGGGCTGGAACCGGTCCGCAGTCTCTGAGCCAAGGCGGTGACGCTTCCCAAGACAGCCAAGTCTCGGGCACGGCGATGAGGCACTGGCCGAGCGGCGACCCTGAAGTGGCCAAGAAGGCCATCGAAGAGAATTTCGGCAAGGGGGCCGTCGATCTTTTCGACAAGGTCTTCAAGATGACGGAGCTCGGGTCCGACGCTCGAAAAGGCGTCATCATGATGATCGCGGGCGCGGGCAACTACTCGGACGCGGCCCTGCTCGTCAAGAAGAAGGAGCTCGAGGCGGGGTCCCCCGATTACCAGCGCCGGGTTGACCGGGCGCAGTGGAAGGTGGCCCGCGGCTTCAATGTCATCGACGGCAAGCCGGTCGGTCCTCCTCCCGAGGGGTCCGAGCGGCAGCATGCGCGGCCGAACGATGCGAACGCGACGGAGCAGGGGCGGCATGACCGGAACCCGTTGGCCGATGCCCTTCAGACAGGCCTTGATACAGTCAACGGCGGGGTCGGCGACAGCGCCAAGCATATCGGCAAGAACGCGGCGCAGGTCATGGGAGACAAGACCCTGGGCAATAAGATCGCGGCTGGCGTGCTTGGTCTGCGCGAGCAGATCGTGCAGAACGTCGGGTCCGTGCTGGAGACGATCTGCGGCAAGGGGCAGGTGGGCAACAACTGCGGCAGCAAGGATCCGGCCGCTCCCCTGCCGCCCACTCCCGGCAACCAGGAGGGGCAGGGCCACCTTCAGCAGGGCAAGCCCGAGCAGGCCTATGAATCCTTCAACCAAGCCCTCAAGGAGGAGCCCTTCAGCCTGACCGCCATGAGCGGCAGGGCCCAAGCGAGCTACCAGATGGGGGACTATGCTGCTGCTTCCCGGGACGCGCAGGCCGTCCTGGACATCCGGCCGGACGACAAGGCGGCGTTCTCGATCCTCAAGCTCTCGGAGAACCGCGCTCCCCAGTCCGCGCCGGCTTCGGCCTCGGCGGACGCGTTCGGCGGCTCCGCCGTCTCCGACAGCGGCATGTTCGTTGGGGCGGGATCCGGCGCCGCGGCCCTCAAGCTGGACATGACCAAGCCCGAGTCCGTCCAGTCTGCGGCGCAGGTGAAGCTCGCCGAGAAGGCCATGCGCATGGGGGACTCCGGCGCAGCCTATTCCTACGCGAGCCGGGCCATCGAGCTCAACCCGAAGAACGGCCTCGCCTACTTCTACCGCTCCGCGATCAACGGCCCCATCCGGCGCGATTTCGCCGCGGCCCTGGCGGACGCGGATGCCGGCTTGGCTCTCGCGCCGGCCAACCCCGCGCTCCTCAACGCCAAGGCCTTCGCGCTCAACCGCTTGGGCCGCTTCCAGGACGCCCTGGCCGCCTCGGAGACGGCCTTGAGGATCAACAGCCGCGACGCCTCGGCCCTGGCCAACCGCGCCTACGCCCTGGGCGGGCTGGGGGACCGGGCCGCCATGCTGGAGAACCTGCGGCTGGCCGCGGCCGTCGACCCGAGGTTCCAGTCCAGCCTCGACTCAGCCCTCCAGATGCCCTCGGATTCGGACCTCCTCTTCCTCTTCCCGGGCGAGGCCCGGCCCGCGGACCTTCAGTCGGGCGCGGTCCCTGAGCGCAAGTCCGGCAGGAGGCTGAGGACCCTGGGGCTGGCCGTGCTGGGCGTGCTCCTCGCGGTCGGGCTCTTTGCGTTTGCGACCGGGGGCAGGCGGGACGCCGCGGTCCCGCGGAGCGCCGCCCCTGCGCCCGCTCCGGGTCGGCCAGCGGCCATCCCCGTTTCCGAGGGCACGCTGCTGCGCGGCAAGTACGAGATCGTCCGCCAAATCGGCGCGGGCGGCATGGGGGTCGTGTTCGAGGGCATGGACGTCTCCCTCAAGCGCAAGGTCGCCATCAAGAAGATGCGCGAGGAGATCCGGCTCGACCGCAAGGAGCGCGAACGCTTCCTCGCCGAGGCCAAGACCGTGGCCGCCCTGCACCACCCGAACGTGGTGGACATCTACGCCATCGTGGAGGCGGACGAGGACGTTTACCTCGTCTTCGAGTTCGTCTCCGGAGGCACGCTCCACGCCCGCGTCTCCGAGGGCGGGGCGATGCCGCTGTCCAAGGCCGTGCCCGTCTTCCAAGGCATCGCCGCGGCCCTCGAGGCTGCCCACGGCCGGGGCATCATCCACCGGGACCTCAAGCCCTCCAACATCATGATCGACGACGAGGGAGGGGTGAAGGTCATGGACTTCGGGGTGGCCCGCGTGGCCAAGGACGCGGCCGTCAAGTTCTCCATGACGAACACGGTGATGGGGACGCCCCCATACATGGCCCCGGAGCAGGAGAGCGGGGTCGTGCGCAAGGAGTCCGACGTCTACTCCATGGCGGTCTGCCTCTACGAGGTCCTCACCGGCAGACAGCCTTTCGCCGGTATGGGTGCGGGCATGCTCCTCAACAAGATGAACATGTCCTTCGTCCCGGCCACGAAGGCGGCCCCGGGGCTGGCGCCCGCCATGGACGCGGTCTTCGCCAAGGCATTCGCGGCCGATCCGGAGAAGCGCTACTCCTGTGCGGGCGAGTTGATGAAGGCCGTGGAGGCCGCGGCCGAAACCCAGAAGGCTTGAACGGGTTCTGGGCCTGGGGGAGGGGTGAGGCCGCGATTTTTGGTACAATATCAGAAGGAAATCCTGATGAAACGGATTTCCTGCCTGAACGCAGAGCGTTCAGGCAGGGACATGGGGGTGAATAGGTTCGACAGCTGTATCTAGGCCGTTGGCAGCAGGCCCTGGTTGGTCAGAGCCAGGATAAAATCCGACCAAAACAACAAAAGCCAACTCACAGTTGGCCTGGGCCACCGCCTAATAAGCGGGTAGCCTACGCCGGTCCCTGACACCTGCTGGGGGAGCGCCGGCGTCATGAGCAGGCTGGACATCCGCACCGCGCGTTTCGTCGGGGCGGGTGTCGAGATCAAAACGGAACACCCCGGGAGCACTTGTCCGCCGGTTTTCCCGGGTCGTGACGGCGGAATAAGCCTGTAGCGGCCGCGGCTGGAGACGGTTGGACTCGAGTGCGATTCTCGACACCTCCACCATTTGCTGGTGCCGGGTGTTTACCAAATTAACTTATTGAATAAGTTAATTTGGTAAACACCCGGCACCAGTTTAGTACAATCAACGGCGGTGTTCGACTACCGCTTCGTCACCCTTCTCGGCGCGACCCTGGTCTTCGCCCCGCTCTCGGTCCTCTTCGTCTTCTTCTCCGGCATGGGGCCCGTGCTCTTTCCCATCTACGGGCTCATCTTCCTGTGGTGCGACTACCGACGGGAGGCCGAGGCCCATGTGATCTTCCTCTTCATGGTGACCACCGCGGGACTCGTGCTGGCGGCTTCCGCGGCCGGGGGCCGGACCGCGCTCGGCGTGGAGATCCTCGGGATGTGGATCCTCGTCTGGGCCCTGGGCCTTCACCATAAGCGCGGGGCGGACATCCTGCGCGAGGCCCGCGGGGAGATGGCGGCCTTGGCCGCGGCCCTCCGCGACGACGAATCCGAGTTGACGCGCCTGAGAGCCTACCAGGCGAGCGCTTCGGTCCAGATCGGGCTGCGCCAGGACCTGACCGAGAGCGCCCGCAGCCTTGGCTCGACGCTCGAAGCCCGGGAGGTCCACGTGCGCTTGAACGGCATCCTCTCCTCCCGCTTCCCGTCGAGCCGGGTGCTCATCCAGGCCTGGGCGTCAGGGGACCCCCTGCTCGAGCTCGCGATGAAGACCGGCACGGTCGCCCTGGTCAAGGACACCGCTTCCGACCACCGCTTCTCCGCCGCGCCGCCGGGATACCGCTCCGGGATGGCCGCCCCGCTCAAGGTCATGCGCCAGGCCGCCGGCTTCGTCAAAGTCGAGTCGGACGAGGCCGCGGTCTTCGGCACACAGGAGGTCCAGGCCTTGGACCTCATCACGACCATGGCCTCCTTGAGCTTGGAGAACATCCGGCTCTACGAGGCCGTCCAGGAGCAGGCGACGCACGATCCCCTGACCGGCCTCTTCAGCCACCGGGCCTTCCAGACCAGGCTCCACGAGGAGGTCCTGCGCGCCGGGCGCGGGGGCACCCCGGTCTCCTTCATCCTCGGCGACGTGGACCACTTCAAGACCTACAACGACCGCTACGGCCACCAGGCCGGCGACTTCCTCCTGAGGGCGGTGGCCGCCATCCTCTCCTCCTTCGCGCGGCCCGTGGACTACCCGGCGCGCTACGGCGGAGAGGAGTTCTGCCTCGTGCTGCCGAGCGTCCCGTTGGCCGAGGCCCTGGACCTGGCTGAGCGCATCCGCGCCCGGGTCGGAGCCGAGGTCTTCACCTTCCAGGGCTCCAAGACCGGGGCCACGATGAGCTTCGGCGTTTCGAGCTTCCCTCAGGACGCGACCACCGCGAGCCAGATCGTGCGCGTCGCCGACGAGCGGCTCTACCGCGCCAAGGCGGGGGGGCGCAACAGGGTGGCGGGGGTCTGATGCTCGAGCTCGCGCTTCTGTCCCTGGCGCCCAGCGCGGGCCTGTTGGCCGCCTATCCCCGCCGGGTCTGGGGCGCGGCGGCCGCCGCGGTCGTCGCGCTCCTGGGCTCCGCCGCGGCCCTCCTGCTCTACGCCCCCGGAGACCGGCTCCGGGCGCTCGGGGTCGGGCTCTGGAGCGTGGCCGGCGCGGTCTACGCCATCCACCTCTCCCTCCGGGAGTCCCGGGAGCACGCCCATCTCCACGAGAAGGTCGTACAGCTCCGCGGCCGGCGGGTCGAGGCAGCGAAGGCCGCGGCCGAGGCGAGGGTCCGGAGCGAGGAGACCCAGCGCCTGCACAAGGAGTCCACGGCCCTCTATGCCATGGTCAAGGGGCTATCGGCCGCGATCTCCTGGGACGAGATCAAGCCGAGACTCGAGGCCGCGGTGGATCAGTACCTCGGGGTGACGGACTTCGCCCTCTACGTGGCCGGGGTGCGGGGCGAGGACGACTTCCAGCCTCTGGCCGGCCGCAACCTGGCCGGCTCGCCTGGCGGCTCGTGGGCGACCCTGGGCCGGCGCCTCCAGGAGTCGGCCTTGAGCCCCTGGCAGGCCCATGTCCTCGACCGGCCGGAGAAGGCTCTCTGCGTGCCGGTGCTCGACAACGCCGAGCTCCTCGGCGTCCTCTATGTCCGGTTAAGCGCCTCCGCGGACCCCCGGACCCTGCTGGCCAAGGCCTCGGCTTTCGCGGGCGAGGTGGGGTTCGCGTTCCGGCGTGTGAAGCTCTTCCAGGAGATGGAGCGCCTCTCCCAGATCGACGGCCTGACCGGGGTCCACCGCCGCGGGAGCTTCGACGAGCGCCTTCACGACGAGGCCGTCCGCGCCCGGACCTTCAAGACCACCTTCTGTCTCCTCATCCTCGACATCGACCATTTCAAGAGCTTGAATGACCGCTACGGCCATCCCTTCGGGGACCAGGTCCTCAGGCGCATCGGCGAGATCCTGAACCATTCGTTCTACGAGACCGATTTCGTCGCGCGCTACGGCGGAGAGGAGTTCGCCGTGGTCCTGCCCCGGGCCCAGTACGACGGGGCGCGGCGCAAGGCCGAAGCCGTCCGGAACGCCATCGAGTCCGAGAAGTTCCCGATCGCCTTGGAGACGATCCAGGTGACGGTCTCGATCGGCGTGGCTCATTTTCCGCGGGACGCGGGAACGCCTGAGGAGCTCGTCTCCCAGGCCGACCAAGCGCTTTACCGGGCCAAGAGCCTGGGGCGCAACAGGGTGGTGGAGTTCACACGATGACTGATCAACCTTCGGACCTCGCCGGATCCCAGCCGCACCTCCCGGAGCATCCTCCGGAGCACCACGTTGCCAGCGCCCGGCGCGTCAAGAGGCGCCTGATGCTCGCCGTGGCCGGGCTCTACGCCCTCTCGCTCGCGGCCGCGGTCGTGGTCGCCATCCGCGCCCCGCTCGGCAAGAAGGGGCAGAAGGACGGCGAGGACTCGGTGCTCGGCCTTTCGGCCAAGGAGACGGTCGGCTGGGTCTCCATCCACGGCGTCATCTACAACAACGGCGGGCGCTCCTGGGACAAGGGCGCCGCCCAGTGGGCCCGCCGCATCCGCCTGATGGCCGAGACCAAGGGGGTCAAGGCCATCGTCCTCGACATCAACTCTCCCGGGGGCAGCGTGGGCGCGGTGCAGGAGCTCCACAGCCAGATCCGGCGCGTGCGCAAGGAGTTCAACATCCCGGTCGTCGCCCTTTTCGGCGACGTGGCCGCCTCGGGCGGTTACTACATCGCGGCTGCCTGCGACCGCATCGTGGCCCATCCAGGCACGCTGACGGGTTCCATCGGGGTCATCTTTTCCGTGGACAACGTCGAGGGGCTCTTCTCCAAGATCGGCTTTAAGACCGAGCCCATCAAGTCCGGCCAGCACAAGGACATCGGGTCCTGGTCCCGGCCCATGACCAGGGAGGAGCGCGAGATCCTCCAAGGCATCATCGACGACGCCTATGGGCAGTTCCTGGCCGCGGTCAGCACGGGCCGGAACATGCCCCTGGACAAGCTCCGGCCGCTGGCCGACGGCAGGATCTACTCCGGGGCCCAAGCCCTGGAGGCCGGGCTCGTGGACGCGCTCGGCGACTCCGACGACGCCATCGAGCTCGCGGGCAAGCTCGGCAACATCGTGGGCAAGCCCAAGGTCAAGCGGGAGCCCGACACCCGGCAGATGTTCATGGACCTCTTCGAGTCTCGGGCGGCAGGGGTGCGGACCCCGGCCGAGTGGTTGACGGGGCTCGGCCTGCGTTCGGGGCTCGAGTACCGCTGGGACGGCCGATGAGCGCGGCTGAGGTCGTCTTCGACTACTTCGAGGACCACACCCGGTCCGCGGACCTTGTGCGCCATTCGCGGCCCGCGGCCTTGGGCCTGCTCTGCTTCGCCCTGGGCGGGGTGAGCGTGTTCATGGCCCAGGCCGTGCTGGGAAGGCTGGCCCCATTCACCTTCTCCGTGACCTCGCTCATCCTGATGGCCCTCTGGCAGGTGGTTCTCGGCCTGGGTTTCACGGCCATGCTCCACCTCGTCATGGAGTTCGAGGGCATCCAGGGCAGCGCCGCCTCGCTCTTCGCCCTGCTCGGCATGGCGGACCTCGTGTGGGCCCTGGCCGTGCCGATCGCCCTCCTGCTGAGGCTGTTCGCTCCCGGCAGCGGCTGGCTGGCCACGGCGCTCTTCACCCTCGTGGGTCTCCTGAGTCTCGGCTACAAGGCCCGCAGCATCCAGGACAACTATCAGGTCGGGGCGGCCCGCGCCTGGATCACCCTCTTCGTGCCGTACGTCGCCGCGGCCGTCGCGGCCCTGCTCGTCTTCACCGTCGCCATGGTGACCATGTTCCGGCATATCATGCAGTGGGTGTCATGAAAGAAGAGATCCCCAAGACCTTCCAGGGTCTGCCCGTGGTCTCGGCCGGGGCCATGCGCCTGCTCGACCAGGCCGCGGTCTCGAAGTTCAAGATCCCCGATCTCCAACTCATGGAGAACGCGGGCTCCGCCGTGGCCCGGCGGACCCTCGAATTCCTCCAGGGCCCCTTGGGCAAGACAGCGGCCGAGTCCATCGTGGTCGTCTGCTGCGGCAGGGGCGCCAACGGGGGGGACGGGCTCGTGGCCGGCCGATATTTAAAGGAAGCCGGGGTCTCGGTCCGCGTATTCCTCTGCGGCCCGCGCAAGGATGGGGGCTACCCGGAGATCGTGGCGGCCAATCTCGAACGGCTCAAGGGGCTCGGCGTCGTCCCCGCGGCCGCGGACGACCAAGAGGCCCTGGCCGCGGCCCTGCGCGAGGCGGACGTGGTGCTCGACGCGCTGCTGGGCACGGGCGCCAGCGGCAAACCCGCGGGCACGGTCAAGAACGTCATCCAGGCCATGAACCGCGCGAAGAAGCCCGTCCTGGCCGTGGACATCCCCTCCGGCATCCACCCCGACACCGGCTATCACAGCGGCGTGTTCGTGACCGCGTTCGCGACGCTCACCCTGGGCCTGCCCAAGAAGGGCCTGCTCGCGCCCCACGCGAAGAAGTACGTGGGCGGCCTGGAAGTCCTCGACATCGGCTATCCCCCGGACCTGGTCCGGGAGGTCGCGCTTGCCCAAGACCGGCCGTAGCCTCATTGCCGCCGCCTTGCTGCTGGCTGCGTGCGGCAAGCCTTCCGGTCCCGCGGAGCAGGTCAAGCCGCTGTCCGGCTCTCGGCCGGGCGTCAGGTATGCTGTGCTCAAGACCTCCAAGGGCGTCATCAAGGCCGCGCTCTACGCCCAGGAGGTCCCGGCCACGGTTGAGGTGTTCCAAGGCCTGGCCGAGGGGACCAGAGATTGGACCGACCCGAAGACCGGCAGGAAGGCCAAGGGCAAGCGCTACTACGACGGTCTGACCTTCCACCGGGTCATCCCGGGCTTCCTGATCCAGACCGGGGACCCCACGGCCAAGGGCAGCGGTGGGGCGGGTTTCACCTTCAAGGACGAGATCCGCGAGGATCTCAGGTTCGACCGGCCTGGCATGCTCGGCATGGCCAGCTGGGGGCCGGATTCCAACAACGGCCAGTTCTTCATCACCCTGGCGGCCCGGCCCGACCTCGACGCTATGCACACCGTCTTCGGGGAGGTCGTCAGCGGTCTCGAGGTCTGCCATGCCATCGCCAGGGTCCCCAGGGACGAGTTCGACAGCAAGGACAAACCCCTCGAGCCTATCGTATTAGAATCCGTTCGCATCCACTGATGGGGTCAGGTCTGGACAAAAGGACATTACAGTAGGTTTTAATCGCCGTAATGTCCTTTTGTCCAGACCTGACCCCATTCTTGGGCAGATTCGTTGCGTATTCATATCATGAAGCCTTTTTCTCCCATTTTTGGAGGGTCCTACCATGCAGGTTCTCTGTCTCAATTGCGGCAGTTCCTCGGTGAAATACCGGCTTTACGACTGGGATAAGAAGGAGACCAAGGCGACCGGATTGGTCGAGCGGGTCACGGTGGGCGGCTCCTTCATCGTGCACCAGGTCCCTGGCAAAGACGACCTGAAGATCACCCAGGAGTGCCCGGACCATAAGGTGGCCATCAAGCTCATCATGGACACCCTGGTCCATAAGGACCACGGCGTGCTTGACGACGTCAAGAACATCACGGCCGTGGGCCACCGCGTCGTGCACGGGGGGGAGAAGTTCGCGAAGTCCGTCCTCATCGACAAGGAGACCCTCGATACCTTCCGCAAACTCTCGGACCTGGCTCCCCTGCATAACCCGCCGAACATCCTGGGCATCGAGGCCGCCCAGGCCCTGATGCCGAACATCCCGCACATGGCCATCATGGACACGGCCTGGCACCAGACCATGCCCCGGCAGTCCTACATGTACGCCCTGCCCTACTCGTGGTACGAGAAGTACGGGGTGCGGCGCTACGGCTTCCACGGCACCTCCTTCCTGTACAACGCCAAGCGCGCGGCGGTGCTCCTGAAGAAGGATCCCTTCAAGTGCAACCTCGTCATCGCGCACATCGGCAACGGCGCCTCCATCAACGCGGTCAAGAACGGGATCTCCTTCGATACCAGCATGGGGCTGACCCCGCTCGAAGGGCTCGTGATGGGCACCCGGGCCGGCGACCACGACGCAGCCATCGACTTCTACATCATGGGCAAGGAGAACATCTCCCCGAAGGAGATCGACAGCCTGCTCAATAAGAAGTCGGGCGTGCTGGGGATCACGGGCAAGTACACGGACCGGCGCGACGTCGAGGAGGCGGCGGCCAAGGGCGACCAGCGGGCCGAGCTCGCCGTCGAGGTCGAGTCCTATCGCGTCAAGAAGTACGTGGGCGCCTACGCGGCCGCCATCGGCGGAGTGGACGCCGTCATCTTCAC
>JBAZSR010000114.1:0-12125 GCA_041662295.1 Elusimicrobiota bacterium
TCTCTCCCAGGCCGGTCACGGGTCCTGAGGCCAGGAGGCGCAGGTCGTTGGCGATCCGGATGAGCTCGAGGCTCAGGTCCCGGAGACCGCCGGACACGGCTGAAAGGGGCTGGTGGCTCTGAAGGGCCATGCAGGGGTCGCTGCAGGGCTTGAGGGGGAGTCCTGTGATGGCCGCGAGCCTTCGGACAGCCTGACGCTTGAACCCTGGCTTGGCATTGACGCCTGTGCCCACCGCGGTGCCGCCCAGCGCCACGGGCCTCAGCAGGGCTGATCGCCGTGAAAGCTCTTTGGCGCAGGCGTCGATGGCGGAGGCGTAGGCGCGGAACTCGAGGCCCAAGGTGATGGGCACTGCGTCCTGGAGGTGGGTCCTGCCGGATTTGACGACTCCCTTGAACCGGCGGGCACGCTCCTTGAAGGCTTTGGACAGGGAAGCCAGGATCGGGAGCAGGACTTCCAGCCTGGAGAGCGCGGCCACATGGGTCGCGGTGGGGAAGGTGTCGTTGGTGGACTGCGCCATGTTGGCGTGGTCGTTGGGATGGACCTTCCGGTACTCGCCGCGCTTGCCGCCAAGGAGCTCTTCGGCGCGATTGGCGAGCACCTCGTTGACGTTCATGTTGAACGAGGTCCCTGCTCCTGCTTGGTAGACGTCCACCACGAACTCCGCGTCCCAGCGGCCGGCAAGGACCTCGTCGCAGGCCCTGATGATGGCTTTGGCCCGGGTCTTGTCGAGGACAGCCAGGGCCGCGTTGGTCAGACAGCACGCCTTCTTGATGGAGGCGTAGGCCCGGATAAGGGCCGGGTGGGGCTTCAGGCCCGACACGGGGAAGTTGGCTTTGGCGCGGCTGGTCTGGATGCCATAGAGGGCTCGGCCAGGCACCTTGAACGTTCCGAGGGAATCCTTCTCAAGGCGGAAACCTGTCTTCATGGAAGCCTCCCCAGCAGGGCAAGGACCGCGACCACCAAGGCTCCCAAGCCCAGGATCAGGAAGACCCAGGACCAGCGGAAGAGCCAGGCAGCAGGCCCTGCCACGACCACGGCCGCGGCCAGGGTCTCCGTATGTGAGATGCTGACGCTGTGGGGGAGATTCCGGGGTCCGGCATGGCCGTGGAGCCGCAGGCTCAGGCTCCCGGAATCGGACCGGACGACCTCGAGCGAGCCCATGCGCTCAGCCATGAGGCTCGGGTCGCTTTTTTTGAGCGCTTCCTTGGCGCACCACCGGGCCGCGAAGTGCGGCCTGGGGTCCGCCTGCCTGGAGCAGTAGGAAAGCTCGTCTCCCGTGAAGTTGTCCTGGTAAAAAGGGTGGGCCGGGTAGTCCTCGGACTTGGGGAGCATCTCGACCGCCTCGATGTCGATGCCGCAGCGCAGGAAGGAAAGGACCCCGGCTTTCTTGAGCTCCTCAGGCATGGCGGAGACGCTCGGAGCCGGCCTCTCTGGTCCCTTGCCCGGGCCGCGGCCGACCAAGGCCTCCAGCTCGCCGAAGGTCGAAGCCCTGGCCGCGTCCATGCACTCCACGCCCAGGTGCTTCCTGATGGAGGCGATGAGAACGGACCGCCTCATGGAGCCTTTCAGCCCGGGCCGGTCCAGGGAGAAGCCGGGTCCGATCTCGGCGCGGCCGCAGTTTGCGAGCTTGGCGACGATGTCGGCCAGGTCCATGTCAGAGGGGGCGCATCAGGCCGCGATGAGCCGGTCGCGCAGGTCCCGGAGGAAGCGGGCCGCGGCCCTGCCCTCGGTGACGCGGTGGTCGAAGGAGAGGATGAGGTCGAAGGCGTCGCCCCGCGGGGCCGCGATGCCGAGGATGGCGGCCTGGCGCTGGTTGATGAGGGGGTGGAAGAAGACCACGCCCTCGGCCGAGAGGTCCGTGACCGTGAAGGTGCCGTTGGAGACCGCTTCAACAGAGAGTTCGCCTTCCTCATAAGAGAGCATGAGGTCCTGCATGTCGCGGGCCACGGCCTTGAGGTCCTTCTTGTCCGCGTCCCGCACCACCGGGACCGCGAGGCCTCGGTCGGCGTCGATGACGAAGCCCACGTGCGCCGAATCGTAGAGGCAGAGCGTGCCGTCCTCATAGAAGGCGTTGAGGGCCGGGTGCGCCTTGAGCAGGCGGCCTGCCGCGGACACGATCAGGGCCAGGGGCGTGGCGGAAATCTCGGGATGGCGGGAGAGGCTCTTCGTGTAGCCCTCCAAGGGGCAGGGAAGGCACACGAGGCTTGAGAGCCCAGCGTTCTGGCCCTGGCTGAGGCTCGCAATCTCGGCGAGCTTGCGGCCGGGAAGGTCCTCCCTCGTCACGGAGAGGCCCTTGAGATGGGCCGCGGAAGCCTCTACAGCGGTTTTGCCGCGTTTCCCGAGATGGGCCAGGACGTCTGATTCGCGCACCATGCCTTTGCCGCTGAAGGCCGCCTTGTCGAGCCTGTGCTTGGAGATCAGGTCCATAGCGGCCTTGCTGAAGCGAGAGCCTGAAGCGCTGGGCGAGGAGGGGCAGGCTTGCGGGCCGGCCTGGGAGAGGGGTAGGGGCGCGTCCGCGGCCTCGGTGATCCAGCAGAGGGGCCCGCCCACGGGGAGGACGCTGCCTTCGGAGGCGGCGTGCCGGAGGAATCCCGCGGCTGGGGAGAGGACCTCGATGATCGCCTTGCTCGTCTCGAGCTCGGCAACGACATCGCCTGCGGAGACCTTGGACCGGTCCCCTGACTTCCAGGCCGCGAGCCGGACGGTCTCGTCGTTGACGTTCTCCTTGGGCACAGGCACGAGCAGGGGGTCATTCGCCATAGTGGAACTCCAGGCAGGCGGATACGATGTGGTCCGTCCCGGGCAGGGCGACTTTCTCAAGGGAGGCCGCCGAGGGCACGGGATGAGGGCTGCATGCCAGCCGCTTGAGCTGAAAATCGGTCACGCCGAGCTCTGCGAGCTGGCTTGCGGCCTCGGCCCCGAACCCGGCGAAGCCCACGCCTTCCTCGGCCGTGAGGAGCCTGCGGGAGCCTGACACGGACTCCACGAGGGGTCCGGGGTCGAAGGGGTAGAGCCGGACTGGGGCGATGACCTCGGCCGCGAGGTCGTGCTCGTCGAAGAGTCTCTCGGCCGCGGCCTCGGCAAAGGGCACCATCCCGCCGTAGGCCAGGATGGTCAGGTCCGGCGCTGCCGCGGGACGCAGGCGGGTCGTGGGCACGGGAGAGTCGTCGGCCTCCCAGACGAAGCCCGCGGGCACGGGCTTGGAGAGCCTGCTGCCGTAGAGGAGCTTGTCCTCGATGACGATCACGGGCTTGTCCAGGCCCTGAAGGAGGGCGTCGTAGAAGGGCCCGGGGTCGAGCCTCGCGTGGAGCGCCATGAGCTCCGTGTCCGGCACGCCGAGGAAGTGTTTTTCCAGGCACTGGCTGTGCGTGGCGCCGTACCCGCGCCTTCCGCCCATGGGGGTGCGGATGACGAGCGGGACCTTCACCGAGTCCCCGTACATGTAGCGGAACTTGGAAGCGTGGTTGATGATCTGGTCCGCGGCCAGGGTCAGGAAATCACCGAACATGATCTCCGCGACCGGCAGGTACCCCTGGAGCGCCAGGCCGTTGGACAGGCCCACGATGGCGGATTCGCTGATGGGGGTGTTGAAGACCCGGCCAGGGAAGCGGGTGCTCAGCCCCTTGGTGGCCTTGAACGCCCCGCCGTAGGGGTCGGCGAGGTCCTCGCCGAGCAGGACCAGCCTGGGGTCCCGGGCCATGTTCCTGGCCAGGGCCTCGTTAATGAGAGAGACCAGGGTCTTGTCCGAGGAGAGGTCCAGGGGCTTCCAGGCGCGGCTCCTGCGGACCGGCTCAACCCGGGCCGGTGCAGGCGCTGGGTCGGCTGCGGCCGCGGCCTTGGCGACCGACGCCTCCACGGCCTCGTTGGCCTTCTTGGCGAACTCGGAGGCCTTGCGGGAGTCCGACTTGGAGAAGAGCGAGAGCGGGTCGCGGTCCCAGGCCTGGCGCACCTCGGCCGGGTCGCGGTCGTCGTCTCCCTTGGAGTGGGCCTTGAGCCTGTAGGTGTCGACCTTGAGCAGTCGGGGCGCGCGGCTCGAGCGCACGGCTTCCACGGCCTCGCAAGCGGCCTTCGCCAAGCCGGCAGGGTCGGCGGTCGTCGATGACGAGGCCGGGATGTTGAAGGCCGCGGCCCGCTCGAGGATGCCTCCGGCCAGGGTCTGGGCCTGAGGGGTGCTCTGGCTGTAGAGGTTGTTCTCAACTACGACCAGCAGGGGCAGGGACCATTTCGCGGCGATGTTGAGCGCCTCGTAGACCGCGCCCTCGCCCAGGGTGCCGTCTCCGATGAAGGCGACCGCGATGCTCTTTGAGCCCTTGAGCTTGAGCGCCAGGGCCATGCCCGCCGCCACCGGGGCCGTGCCGCCCTGCACGCCATTGCTGTAGAAGCCGTCCTTGTGGAGGTGCTGACTGCCGCCGCGGCCCTTGCACACGCCCGAGGCCTTGCCCGTGACCTCGGCCACCAGGCCGTCGAGGTCGCTGGTGACGGCGATGAAGTGCCCGTGGCCGCGGTGGTTGCTGAACACGAGGTCCCCGTCCTGGAGGGCCGAGGCCACGGCCAGGCCCGTGAACTCCTGGCCCACGCAGGTGTGGATGGTGCCGTTGACCTTGCCCTGGGTGAAGAGCTCAAGGAGCCGGAGCTCGGCCTCCCTGATGAGGAAGGCTTTGCGGTAGAGCTCGGAGAGTTCCGCAGGGAGGTCCTTGCCGGTCATGGTCGCGGGTACATTAAAACAAAAAACAGCCGCCTCAGGGCATCCCTGGGCTGGGGCAGGGCCGGGGTCAGGTCTTGGAAGGCTCGGAGATGAGGAGCAGCAGGTCCGCGACCCGGGCTTCGAGGTCCTTGACGATCTCGTCGCAGGAGAGGGCCGGGGTGTCGTCCGGGCCGGCCACGGGCCACTGGATGGTCCTCCTGGCCTCTGGGAGGGCCGGCATGGCGCCGGTGCCCAGGAAGACCAAGACGTCCCACTCGACCTCGGGGAGAGCCTCGAAGCCCTTGGGCCTGTTGACGCTCACCACGAGCCCGTGGCGGCGCAGGGACTCCACGGCGCGGGGGTCCTCCTGGGCCGATGGCTCGACTCCGGCGCTGGCGACCAGCCAGGTCTTCGGAGCGTCCCTGCGGCAGAGGGCTTCCGCTATCTGGCTGCGGCAGGCATTGCGGTCGCAGACGAAGAGGATGGAGGCCATGTCGTTCTCCCGGTTCCCGGGTCAGACGAGGTGGAACCTGCGCGGTTCGGTCCGGATGTCGCCGCCGTCCGGGGTCTTGATGCGCGCGGTCACGCGGTGCGGTCCGGTCTTCTTGCTCTCCCAGTCTAGCCACCAGTAGCCCATGAGGTACCGGCAGGGCTTCCACGAGCCCCCGTCGATGGAAGCCTCGACGCTGCCCTCGACCTCGGCGCGGAACATGAAGCAGCAGTTCCGGGCCTTGATCTTCTCGTCCGGCATGGGGGATTCGACGGAGAGTCGGGTATCCACGGCGGTCGTCAGGGCGGTTCTGATCTGCATGGCATGTCTGGAGTCGGCCGCGGTTCGGCCGCCGGCTGCTCACTAAAATCATAGCTGAGAATGAGCCTCTGGGAAATCCGGTATTGTACGGAGATGATTCCGTAGAAATACCGCACCCCGGCCCCGGCTCAGCGCCGCAGGGCGCCCTCGAAGAAGAGTGCGAGCGCCTCTCGGGCCAGGGCGGCCTCGTCCGGGTAGAGGCTCCTGAGGGCCGCGTCGTCGAGCGCCTGGCGGGCCGCGTCGAGCATGCGCAGGATGAGGTCGGTCTTGATGTCCCGGCGCACCTCGCCGAGCCGTTGGGCGGTCGCGAAGAGGTTGCGGATCTGCTGGAGCGAGCGGCCGCGCTCCTCCGCGATGAACCGCTCGAGGGCGGGGTCCGCGCCCTTGAGCAGGGTCGCGAAGAAATCGCTCCCGCGGCTGCGGGAGTCCTCGAGCATGACCTCGAAGATCTGGCGCAGCTTGGCGTCGAAGGGCAGGTCGGTCATCTCGATCTCGCGCATCCGGCGGCGGCGCTCGGACACGATGTCCTCGATCACCCGGAGGGCCACCGCGGTCTTGTCCGGGAAGTGGCGGTAGAAAGTCATCTTGCTGACCCGCGCCTCGACGCAGATCTCCGCGACCGTGACCCGCCTGATCCCGTGCTTGAAGAAGAGGCTCCGGCTGGCCTCGACGATGCGCTCCTCGGAGCGGGTCCTGCCCCCGTCCATGCGTTGATTGGTACTTATAGGACTATTCATATCATTGTTTACTTAAAATGGTACTAAAGACGATAGAAGTATCATTGTATCATGTCTGTCCACAGAATACAAGGGTTTTATCGCTGTTTTTGGCCTGTGGTCCCCAGAGGGCTTGCCCGGACTTCCCCTCCTGAGGGGGGGGGCGGCCATCGTCGGGAAGGGCCTTTTTTAGGGGCCGATGGGCCTAGTCCCCGGGTGGGTCAAGGCGCTGGGACCGGTCGAATTCGAGGGGGGAGGGGATGGATATCTGGCGCATGCAGTCGAGGGCGAAGAGGTCGGTCATGCCTGCGATGTAGTCCGTCACGATGGTCTTGGCGTCCCAGCCCTCGCGCTCGTAGACGGCGGCCAGCTGTTGGACGTAGCGGCCGAAGTTCCGGTCCACCTCGAGGTCCATGGCAGCGTAGGCCGCGTAGTCCTGGCCGTGCTTCTGGAACATGTCGACGAAGTAGTCGAAGAGCGTGTGGATGATGGTCCGGATGTGCCGGCGGTACTTGACGAGCTTCTCGTGGTAGTAGATGCGGAGGTAGTTGAACTTGCCGAGCTCGAAGACGGTCTCGTGCACGGCCGGGGAGAACCCGATCGTGTCGCGGGTCGCGGAATGGTCGATGATGTCGTTGATGAGGGAGCTGATGATCTCGGTGTTGGTGGTCCCGAGCTCGCGGGTCACGCGCTCAGGCACGTCCGCGCGGGTGATGAACCCGGCGGTGATGGCGTCCTCGATGTCGCGGCCGAGGTAGGCGACGCGGTCGGAGACGCGCACGACGCAGCCCTCGTAGGTGGTGGGTATATACTCGCGGTCCTTGATGTTCTCGAGGTCGTTGGCTGTCGTCGAGGGCCGGAGCCCGGCGGCGGCGAAGTCCTCGCCGTTGTGGCAGATGATCCCGTCCTTGACCGCGTAGGTGAGGTTGAGGCCCTGGCCGTGGTTGGCGAGGTGCTCGACCACGCGGTAGCTGTTGATCTCATGGAGGAAGGCCTTCTGGCGGCCGAGCTTGCCCGCGAGCTCCTTCTCGCCCTCGTGGCCGAACGGGGTGTGGCCGAGGTCGTGCCCGAGGCCGATGGCGTAGGCCATGTCCGTGTCGAGCGCCCAGTCGCCGCCGGAGAGGTTCATGCCCCGGCAGACCGTGGCCGCGATGGTGGCCACGTGCAGGACGTGCTCGATGCGCGTGCAGATGTGGTCGTTGCCCGGGGCGTAGAAGACCTGTGTCTTGTGCTTGAGCCGCCGGAAGGGGTAGGAGTGGATGATCTTGGTCTGGTCCCTGAAGAACTCGGTCCGCATGTCCGAGGGGATGGGCTTGGTGCGGCTGATGTAGAGTTCCGTCGAGAGCGGGTTCTTCATCCGAGGGCAGTATATCATTTCTTCCTCGTCCGAGCCCTGTCTGGTCCCGAGGGGGGTGATTAATTTAATAATTAAGCCTGGCACTGGAATTGGCCGACTTTGGCCGCCAGCTTGGACTGGAGTCCTGACAGGGCTTCCTTGTAAATCAGATTCCCTCTTGACTCCTGCCGTGCCATTATGTAATTTAGCCATGTCGGGGTTGGATCATGATGGTTTGGAGGAAAGCATCTTCAATGATTCTAAAGATTAAAAGCCTGGCACCAGTCACCCTCTGGCTCGGCCTTTCGTCGATGGCCATGCCGGTCCTGGCCCAGAACGACTCGATCTTTCCCCAGGGATACTGCCGCGACAGCGCGCCCATTGCTGACCAGGCAAGCCTCCAAGCCATCAGACAGGTGTTCCCTGATGACGTGAAGGCCGTGGGCAACACCCTGGTTCCAGCCGTTCCTCTGCGCGAGCTTTCCAGGGACGCCGCGCTCTCCCTCATGGCCGAGTCGAGCAAGAGGCTCTACGGCGTCGCGGACTTCCTGACGGACCCTGAATTCCGTTCCGAGTGCGTCTACTACCTGGGAGCCGAGGCGCTCAAGGCCGTTCACGAGGTCTATGATATGGACCTGGGCACCCCGCTGGGCGGGGTGGACCAGAACAACCAGCCGTACAGCATGCTGGTCATGATCGTGGGCCAGGGCAAGGTCGGCCTGCTCTACGACCGCGAGCGCGTGACCTATTTCAACAAGCGCGCCCGCCGCACGCTCTCCTTCCGCAAGAACGTATACCTTGACCTGTCCTTGTCCGATGACTGCGGGATCAAGTTCCTCAACCGCATCAGGGGCCTGAGCGTGGACACGGGCTTCCCGTACGGCTGGGAGAACATCGAGGCCATGCGCCAGACGAGCGGCAGGGTGCAGAGCTATGTCCTGGGCAAGTGGCGCTCTCCCACGCCCGTGATCCCCATCGCCATGCGCTCGGCCGTCAATGCCGAGGTCATGACCGCCAAGGCGGCTTCCTTCGAGGAGATCGCGCTGCCGGCCACAGCGGTCTCCCTGCAGGCGGACTTCTCCTCGCTCGAGACCCTGCGCCGCCTCACCGAGGCGCGGTTGCCGTTCAAAGGATTCTAGTCTTTGGGGTCAGGTCTGGACATCGGGACATTCCGATGGGTTTAAAATCACGGAATGTCCCGATGTCCAGACCTGACCCCTTATGTATAATGGGCACATGTGCGGCATCGTCGGCATGTTCAAGCCCGAGGGGGCCTTTGATGCGGGCCAGGCAGAGGCCATTGTCGCGGGGGCCGCGAAGCTCCTAGCCCACCGCGGCCCGGACTCGGGCGGGACGCGGGTCCTGCCTGACCACGGGGTCTGCTTCGGCCATCGCCGGCTCTCCATCCTTGACCTGGACCCCAGGGCGGACCAGCCCATGGCCTCCCCGGACGGCCGCATCCTGCTGACCTATAACGGGGAGATCTACAACTTCCGGGACCTGCGCGCCGAGCTCGCCAAGGGGGGGGCGGTCTTTCGGACCGAGAGCGACAGCGAGGTCCTCATCGAGGGCTATCGCGCCTGGGGCCTCGAGCCCCTGCTGGGCCGGCTCGCGGGCATGTTCGCCTTCGGGCTTTACGACTGCAGGGAGAGGGTCCTCTTCCTGGCGCGGGACCGGGCGGGCAAGAAGCCCCTCTTCCACGCGGAGACCCCGGCCGGCCTGGTCTTTGCCTCGGAGCTGGCCGCCCTCTGCCGGCTCGGCGTCCGCCGGGAGCTCGACCCCGCGGGCTTGGACGCCTACCTGGGCCTGAAATTCACGCCTCCGCCCGGGACCCTGCTGGCCGGGGTGCGGCAGGTGCCGCCGGCCTCCTTCGCCGAGTTCCGCGCCGGCAGGCAGCCCTCGGTGAAGCGCTACTGGGACCCTTTCGGGATGAAGGATGGGCCCGCGACCCGGGCCGAGGCCCTCGAGCGGCTCGACGCGAGCCTCGACTTGGCAGTGCGCCGCCGCCTGGTCAGCGACGTGCCGGTCTGCATCTTCCTCAGCGGCGGCCTGGATTCGAGCCTCACTGCGGCCCATCTGGCCCGCCAGGGGCAGAAGGGGATGAAGGCCTATACGATCGGCTACCGCGACCTGCCGGCCTATAACGAGTTCGAGCACGCGCGCGTCGTGGCCAAGAGGTTCGGGCTCGAGCACGAGGAGATCGTGCTTGAGTCCCGGGAGATACTCGAGACCCTGGCTTCGGGCGGCCCCGCGCTCGACGAGCCGGTCTCGGACTGGGTGTGGCTTCCCCTGCACAGCCTGAGCAGGAAGGCCAGGGCTGACGGCTTCAAAGTCGTGCTGGTCGGGGAGGGCTCGGACGAGCTCTTCTTCGGCTATGACGTCATGCTCAAGGGGCTTGCCGAACTCGGCCGCTTCAGCCAGGGGCACTGGAAGCTGGCGGCCAAGGCCCTCTCCAAGGCTCTGGCCCCGGTCTTCAGCCGCGTCCGGCGCGGGCACCGGCGCTACGATCTCTGGCGCAGGGCCGCGGAGGGCGAGCCCGTCTACATGGGGAGCTCCGTGGGCTATGGCAAGTCCCAGCGGCCCCAGGTGGCGGGCCCGTCTCTGCTCGAGGCCGGGGACGCGGACGCGGGCACCCGGTTCATCAGGGGCCTCTACCGGGATTACCGGGAGGGTTCAGCCAGGCCCGAGGACTGGGTGAGCCTCATCTCCTACATCGAGTTCTACTCGAAGATGAGCGAGGTGCTCCTGCGGCGGCTCGACCGGGTCACCATGCTGAGCTCGCTGGAGGCGCGCTCGCCCTTCCTCGACCACGAGCTCGCCGAGCTCGCCTTCGCCATCCCGGGCGGGTGGAAGATCCGGGGCGGCCGCCTCAAGAGCCTGCTCAAGGACCACGGCCGCAAGCTCCTGCCGGCATCGGTGGTCGACAGGAAGAAGATGGGCTTCTCCTTCCCGTTCAAGGAGTGGCTGCGGAAGGACCTGGGCTCGACCGTGGAGGCCGCGTTCAAGGGCTCGCGGCTCATCAAGGACGGCTGGCTCAACGGCGAGTTCTGCCTTTCCCTGCTGGCCGAGCACCGCTCGGGCCGCGTGGACCACGCGCCCAGGCTCTGGACCCTCTACGACCTGTGCCGCTGGTACGACCGCTGGCTCTAGCCATCTTCGCGAAGGCCGCGTTCGCGACAGCCATGGACCCGCTTGAACTGCCGGTCCTGCTCCAGGACCGCCTGATACCAAAATTCGGCGTCTCCGTTGCCGCGGAGGACCGTGAGCTTGTCACTTGTCCTGGAGCAATTTTCCTTTCGCATCAGTGATCGCAGCCTGGAGATCCGAGAAATCGAACCGCCATGGCATCCCATCAGAACGAGGGAAGAGGAAGATCTCGAGCCGGTCTGGTCCTAGGTCCTGACATATTACGGCGACTCCTTGCCCTTCGCATTCGATGCTTGCGATAAGTTCTTCATGCTCATCATGGCTCATGATTATGATCCTGAATGGTTTTGCCGGTTTGTTCATTTAGGGCTCCAAGAATCCGATAAATCGATTCCCGTCAGGTGTAAACCTTGCGCCGCGACCATCGGGAGAAATAATATCGAGGTATTGTCCCATCCGCTTGCCGGACTTTGGATTGGCCACGATGTCCCTCAAAACCTTCCTCCCCATTTCGTTCCGTTCTCTGCCGTTGGCCCTGGGGAAGGCGCTTCCTTGCCGATGCCCATGCTTCTGTAAGGCTCGTCCGGCCTTGGTAAGGCCATTCCTGTCGGGCTGTTCGCCAGCGTTGACCAGGTCCTCGAGTGTCGGATCAACTGTTCCCGCTGGCTTGGAACCGCTCCCATTGGGGCCGTCCGCACTTGCGTAGCTGATGCCATCCGAAACGGTCTTCACGCCGGCATAAACTCCCCCGGTGGCAAGCCCTGCCTTCGCCGCGGTTGCGGCTGTTTCATTCAAGGCAATTGCTCCGCCAGAGGCGCTGCCCGTGCCCCCCGCTCCGACTTGCTGCAGCGACATCTCCGCCCCAGTTGGTCCCATCGTCGCCAGAAAGGCCCTGACCGCGGTCCATGCCGGGGGGCCGAATTCCCAAAGCGCGACCGCGACGAGCAGTGCCCCAACGCCTATGGCCGACAAGAGGTAGTTGCGTCGCGCCTGCCCAGGGGGGACCTTGGGGTTCGGATCGAGACCTTCTTCAGAGGTTGTTGTCTGCTTGGCCCTGTAAAGGCCGTAGCCGAGCGCTGTGATGCCGAAAACTGCGCCGATGGGCCAGAGCGGAAACCCTTCCTTCTCTGGTTTCGTCTTCTTGGACACTTTAGCCGCATCTTCCTGCGGAGGCAATGCGGCAATCTTCCCCTCGAAAGAAGCCAGCGCTTCCAAGTCCTTCGGGTCCCCTGACATCAAGGCAGCCTTGCGGGCCCAGTCCACGGCCTCTGCCCGACGTCCCGCCTGCATGGCCCTCTTGGATTGCGCGAGGCATTCGGTTATTTCGGTATGCCGGGCGTTGTCATCCGCCGCGATCAGGTAGAACTCCTGGACTCCGCGGGAGGAGGGGTCAGTCCGCATGGCTGCCTGCGAGAACTGCAGGGTCTTTTC
>JBAZSR010000115.1:0-10094 GCA_041662295.1 Elusimicrobiota bacterium
TCTCCGTGTCCTTCCAGAAGACCGTGCTCCCCTGGGACCCGAACAGGAACCAGCGGCCCATGACGTTCGGGGTCCCGGTGAGGGGCCAGAACTCCTCGTTGCCGGTCGCGATCTCCAGGCCGGGCAGGTCGGGTCGGATGTCGCCGATGGCCGCGGAGGGGCCGGGCACCATGCGGTAGAAGCCGCCGGAGATGCGGCCGAACTTCTGCGTCCAGAGGGGGAGCAGGCTCTTGCTCACGGAGAACTGGTTTGGGGCCGCCGCGGTTCCCATGCCTTGGCCCAGGGCCGGGCCGTTGCCGTCCGCGTCCGAGGCGTCGATGAAGTAGGAGACCCTGCCTGCCTTGAGCGACATGAGGAACACCCTGGGGATGACTGCCTTGAAGGATGCCCCGGCCGAGAGCGTCAGGGGCACCGTGTGGAAGACGCTGGAACCAGACTCCCAGTAGGTGAGGGTGACGACCGGGGTTCCGGCGTCGTCCGTGACCAGGGCCTCCACCGCGATGTCTCTTCCCTCGGGGAAGGTCCCGGCGAGCGGCGCGTGGGCGATGGTCGGAGGCTGGGACCCGGGGCCGGCCGGGTCCGAGAGGATCGTGACCGAAGCATCCGCTTGGTTGGCGATGAAGACGCGGTCCTCGGTCTCATCGACGACCATGCTCTCGGGGGTCCCGCCCGAGGCCAGGGTCGCGGCCACCGCGAGGGTCCGGCCGTCGATGACCGTGATGGTCTTGGCTCCGGAGTTCGCGGCGTAGACCCTTGCTCCCCTGCGCTTGACCGCCACGGCCTTGGGCATGGACCCGACCGGGACATGCGCGATCACGGCGTCTTCGGCCCCGTCGATGACGGAGACCGAGTCCGAGCCGTAGTTGGCCACGTAGACGCGGTTGAGGTTGGGGTTGGCCGCGACCGAGATCGGGTAGAAGCCCACGGGGATCTTCTTGAGGACCCGGGAGGTCGCTGGGTCGACCACCGCGACCTGGTGGCTTCCGTAGAGGGCCACGTAGGCCTTGCCGGTCGCGTTGTTGACCGCCACGGCCTTCGGATAGTCTGCGGCCGTGCCCACGACCGCGGCCCCGAGCGGAACCTCGGCCGCGGCGTCGAACGTGCGCAGGCTGCTCCCGGGCACGCCTGCGGCTTGCAGCTGTGTCGCGAGCAGCTGGTTGGCTTCAGGATAGGCCTCGATGTTGGTGAGGCTGTACTCCGTGAACGGCAGCTGGTGCTTCACGTATGCGCCGGTCATCAGCTTGCTGATGGTGCCGTTCGACTCCGGTCCGGTGAGCACGAAGGTCTTTCCCAGGCTGGGGAAGGACGCAATGTCGTTCGGGGTGTCGTACGGGTCCGGGATGATCTTCTCCAGGGTGAAGGTGCGCTTGTTCCAGACCGTGAACGCGCTTGTCACGCCGCACCCGATCATGATCTGGTCCGTGCCCGGCACCAGGGCCATGGCCTTGGGGAGCAGGCGCGCGAGGTCCACCCGGGCGAGGGAGGCCTCGGCCTTCAGGTCGAAGGGGGAGAGGTCGTTGGAGCCGCTGTTGCCCGTGAAGGCGAGCCCCAGCCCCGCGTCCAGGACCACGGCCAAGGGCTGGCGGCCGGTCGGGAGGGTCTTGAGGAGCTTGCCCGCGACGAGGTCGATGATCTTGAACTTGTCGCTGTAGGTGTCGATGGCGTAGAGGCGCCCCGCGGCTGGGTCCAGCCCCAGCTCCGAGAGGTAGCCCGCGGCCGCGATCGTGCCGTCCTTGACGAGGAGGCCGGAGGCGTCGGTCTTGAACCGGGTCAGGAGCCCGTAGGTCCCGACATAGACCTTGCCGGCGGCGGGGTCGGAGACGACCTCGGCCGGCCAGGACTGGCCCAAGGCGATCTTCTGGACCATGCTCATGCTCGCCTTGTCCAGGACCCAGAGCTCGGACTGGTGGTCCGCGTACCTATAGACGGTCGCGAAGACCTGTCCGGGGCTCTGGCTGAAGCCGCCGACCGTGTGCCCTGCCGGGAAGGAGGCCGAGGCCTTGATGGTCCCGTTGGCGGTGTTGAAGCGGCGGATGTGCTCCTGATTCGAGGCATAGGCGAGGGCGTACTGGGTGCCGAGCACGAGGGCCTCGCCCGCGGCCTCGTCGGCCGCCACGGCCTTGGGGTAGAACGAGTTGAGGGTGAACATCGCCTTCTTGGTCCGCGAGGCCGCGTCGATGACATGGAGGTTGTACTGGGCGGTCACGAACACGAGTCCCCGGACCCCGTCGAAGGCCAGGGCCGAGGGGCTCGTGATGCCGGCGATCTCGGCTACGGGCCTGCGGGAGGCGGCGTCCACGACCACCAGGTTGTCGGAGTAGTTGCCCGCGACCCAGACCTCGTGCCGGGCCGTGTCGACCGCGACGGCCGCGGGCGCGGAGACGCCGAAGGGGGAGTCGCTCAGGGTGAAGGTCCGTTCGACCGAGGGCCCGGCCCACGCCGGGGCCGACAGGGCCAGCAGCAGGGAGACGGGAAGGGGGAGCCTCATCGCTGACCCTTGACGAGCGGGATGACCCTGGTCCCGGCGGACTCGGCGGGCGCGCCTGGGCCGGGGCGGATGATGACCAGGGCCTGGTAGACGCCGTTGGGCGCTTCGCGGCCGAGCCGGTCGCGGCCGTCCCACGCCACGACGCGGTTCTTGCCCTTGAGCCCGCCCTGCTGGCCCGCGGCTACGCTGAACTCGGCAGCCGGGACCCCGTCGGGGCCGAGGATCGAGATGGTCACGTCCGCGTCGGCCGGGAGGTCGTAGTCCAGCGCGAGATCCGACGGCGGCTGGATCTCCTTGTTGACCAGGGTGGGGGCCGCGGCCGGCGCTGCCGGCGCCGAAGGCGAGGACTGGGCCTTCATCTTGCCGCCCTTGTTCATGAAGCGAAGGGAGGGCCTTTCGCCGGGGGTCAGGGTCGAGGTGACCTCGCCTGCGGCCGCCGGGGCTTCTTTCGCCGCGGGCGCGGTCTTGGCCAGCTTGTCGGAGGCGAGCCCGTGGCGCTCGAATAGGGTCTTCTCCTCGGCCGAGCCGCGGGCCGGCGGACCGGCCTGGACCCAGGCAGCAGGCAGCGCTGCCAGGACCAGGAACCCGAGGACCCTGCTTGTCGCCATGATCATCCTCCTAGAACTTGAGCCCCAGGCTGAGCCTCTGGGTGCTGCCGATGTGTCCCGCGGGGGCGAAGGCGTAGTCTACGGCATAGCCCTTGAGCCGCACCCCGAACCCGGCTGTGACGCGGGAGAGCGCGGACATGCTCGACCCCGCGGCCATGCTTCCGTTGGCCGCGAGGTAGCCGGCGCGGAGCAGGAGGCCGTTGTAGACCTCGGCCTCGAACCCGAGTCCGAAGCTCGACTTCTTCTCCAGGAAGCGGTGCCGGACGTCCGCGGAGATCATGAACTGCGGGATGACGCGCAGGGCCGCGCCCCCGCTCATGGTCAAGGGAAGCTGGGACGTCCCGGTCTTGCCGGACAGGCCCGGGCCGAGGTTGAGCACGGAGAAGCCCAGCTTGAGGAAGCGATTGGGCCTGTAGCCGGCGCCCAGGTCTGCCGCAAATCCCGAGGCCGTGGTCTCCGCGATCTGCTGTTGGATGACCTTGGCGCTCATGCCGAGCCCGAACCTGCCGACCGGGATGCCGTAGCCCAGCACGAAGAGCCTGTCTGAAGCGGCGTAATCACCTGTCTGCAGGCCCTGGCTGTCCCGAGACTCGATGCGGCCCTGGCCTAGGTAGCTCAAAGAAGCCGCGAACGTGCCCCAGCGGGTCGGGTGGCCGTAGCCCAGGGACTCCAGCCTGGCCTCTCCGTAGAGTTCGGTATGGCTGACCCCGAGTTCTCTTTTTCGGAGGAAGGAAAGGCCTCCGGGATTCCAATAGAGAGAGTTGATGTCGTCTGCCGCTGCAGTATAGGCGCCTAGGGCAGAAGGACGTGCGCCCATCGGGACATCCAGTAAAGAGGAAGCATGCGCCTGGCTTGGGAATATGGAGGCTGCGATGACTGTGAGGAGAGTCGAACAGGTTCGGCGCCCTGGGGTCATGCTTCCTCCTAGTCTAACAGGAGTCCGATGTGGCGTAAATTCACGACTTTGTTACTATGGGTAACAGCATTGTTGCTTATGAAAAGTCGTGTGAATTCAGGTAAAACGACTTTAGACAGCAGGCCCGGATTCTGGGGGCAGGGCGGCTTCCTGGGCCAGGATGAGTCTGCGCGCCTCGGGCCTGAGTCCTGGCAAGGCAGAGGCGAAGAACGATCCGGCTGCCACGCACGCGGTGCCGCAGAGCGCCACGGTCACGGGAGCGCCGAGCGAGTCCGCGCAGGCGCCCGCGATCAGGGAGCCGAAGGGCGCCATGCCCATGAACACCATGGAGTAGAAGGCCATGACCCTGCCTCGCAGTCCATCCGGGGTCATGGACTGGATGAGGGTGTTGGTCGCGCCCATGTGGATCATCATGCAGAACCCGGCCGGCACGAGGAGGATCGCGGACACCCAGAAGGTCCTTGAGAGCGAGAACAGGACCAGGCATGCGCCGAAGAGCATGGAGCAGCCCGCGATGAGCTTGCCGAGCCCCTGGGTGTCGGACCGGCCAGCGAGGAACAAGGCTCCGACCAGCGCCCCGGTCCCGGAGGAGGCCATGAGCAGGCCCAGGCCGTGGGCTCCTGCGCCCAGGACGCGGTCCGCGAAGATGGGCATGAGCACGGCGTAAGGCATGCCCAGGAGGCTCGTCAGGCCCAAGAGGATCAAGAGGGAACGCACGGGCTTGGTGTCCCGCACGAAGGCCAGGCCCTCCTTGATGTTCTGCAGGGGGGTGGCGCCGGTGTCGCGGCGGCGGCCCTCCCGGGTCGTCATGACGAGCAGCCCGCCGATGACCGCGAGATAGCTCAGGCTGTTTCCCAGGAAGCACCAGCCCTCCCCCACCGCGGTCACGAGCACCCCGGCCACGGCCGGGCCGATGATGCGGGCGCTGTTGAACATGCTGGAGTTGAGCGCGATGGCGTTGATGAGGTCCTTGCGGCCCACCATGTCCACGATGAAGGCCTGTCGAGCCGGGATGTCGAAGGCGTTGACGACGCCAAGGCACGCGGCGAGGACAAAGACGTGCTCGATGCGGACCTGGTCCGAGAGGGTCAGGCCTGCGAGCAGCCCTGCCAGGAGCATGGACGCAGTCTGGCAGACGAGCACGACCTTGCGGCGGCTGAACCGGTCGGCTGCGAACCCTCCCAGGGGGGAGAGGAGCATGACCGGGATCTGCGAGCAGAAGGCCGTGGCCCCAAGCAGGAGCGAGGAGCCCGTGAGCCGGTAGACCAGCCAGGACTGGGCAACGGTCTGCATCCAGGTCCCGGCCAGGGAGACCAGCTGGCCGCCGAGGAAGAGGCGGAAGTCGCGGTTCTTGAACGCTCTCAGCGAGCGGCTGACGCGGGACGGGCCCTGTGGAGCTGCGTCGGCGTCGGCCATGGCAGGGTCATTGTATCAATACGCCCTGGGACCGCGCCCGGCCGGGGAGGAGAGCAACAGGTCCGCGGCCTGCTCCGCGAAGAGCGCGTGCATCGCGGGGCAGGGGTGGGGGTTGGCCGGGTTGGCCCAGAGGCTCCTCTCGGAGCGGCCGGCGAACCGTTCCGAGACGGGCGGCAGGAGGTCGCGGTGCTCGATGCCGCGCTCGCGGAGCAGGGGGAGGAGCGCGTCGAATCTTCGCCGGTTGCGGCCGTAGTCCGCGTTGGGGGTCAGGAGGAACACGAGGCGCGTCCTTCTGGCCGAGCACCAGGCCTGGAGCGCGGCGAGGGTCTCGTCATAGCGCTCGAGGTTCTCGGCGGTGTAGAGCCCATCCTCCCAGCGCTCGTAGCCCCAGCCCGGCAAGAAGCGCGACAGCAGCGCTTCGACGTGCCCTGAGAGGAAGGCGGCGCCTCTCGGGAAGGGCTTCGCCAACCAGGACCAGGGTGGGCCGTTGGGGTCGATGCGCCGTTGTCGCCGGTCAAGCATGTCCGGGTCGTTGGACACGAAGCCGACCAGGACCGCGTCGGGCTTGAAGTCGTCCCCGTGCTTCTCCAGGAACACGAGCTGGTGGACCGTGGCCCAGCCGCAGAGCCCCCAGGAGAGGACCTCGAACCTGCCGGGCCTGGCGGCCTCGAGCCGTTCTCGTAAGAGATGGGGCCAGGTCGTGGCAGCTGCCAGGCCGTCTCCCCAGACATAGGAGTCTCCCAGGACCACGACGCGCGTCCGGCCAGGGTGACTGCCGGGCTTGGCTGCTGGGTCCGTGAAGCCGAACGGGTTCTGAGCCGCGAGGATGCGGTTTTCGTCCGTGACCCTCCGGTCCGCCGCCCTCAGTCCTGGCGGGATCCAGACCGGCCGGTCCTTGTCGAGTCCATCGAAGACGCCCGTGGCGAGGAAGGCCTCCTGGCCCCCCAGGAACATGAGGCAGGCGAGGAGCGCGAGGCAGACTTTCAGGGCGATCGAACGGATCGGAGGAGCCATGCGGGGAGGATTATTGAATGAAATCCGGGAGGCGGGTTCCAATGCTATCATGGTCATGCCATGGCGGCCAGCCTTCCGATCGAGTCCTCCCGCGAGCGGATCCTTGACGTGCTGGCGGGCCCCGGCAGCCTGGTGCTCACCGCGCCCACCGGGGCCGGCAAGTCGACCGGGGTGCCGCGGTTCCTGTTCGAGGAGCGCCGCAGGTTCCCGGGCCGGACCCTGGTGCTCCAGCCGCGCAGGATCGCGGCCCGGAGCCTCGCGGCCCGTGTCGCGTCCGAGACCCGCACGAATCTGGGGGGGGACATCGGCTACCAGGTGCGCTTCGATTCCCGCTGCGGGCCCGGCACGGCCGTGGTGTTCCAGACCTACGGCGTGTTCGTCCAGCAGATGCTGGCCAACCCCGCGCTAGCGGGCGTGGGCGCGGTCCTCCTCGATGAGTTCCACGAGCGGACCCTGGAGTGCGACCTGGCTCTGGCGTGGCTCAAGGCCCTGCGCCAGGGGCCGCGGCCGGACCTCAGGCTCGGGGTCCTCTCTGCCACCATGGACCCGGGTCTCCTGCTTGGCTATCTTCCCGGGGCTTCGGCAATCGACGTCCCGGCCAGGAGCTTCCCCGTGGACACGCGCTGGCTGGCGCCCGAGAGCCGGGAGGATCTGGCCCAGCACGCGCTCCGGGCCTTGCGGTCGCTCGCGGCCGAGGGGCTTTCAGGGTCCGTGCTCGTGTTCATGCCAGGCATGAGGGAGATCCGCCGGACGGTCTCGGCCCTGGGTCCGTTCTGCCGTGAGCGGGGGCTCGCCCTGGCTGAGCTCCACGGCTCCATGGAGCTCTCGGAGCAGTCCAGGGTCCTCGACGCCGACCCCTCCCGGCCCTGCGTGGTGGTCTCGACCAATGTGGCGGAGACTTCGCTGACCATCCCGGGCGTGGCGGCCGTCATCGACAGCGGCCTGCACCGCATCGCGGCGTATTCCCCGGGACGTGACGTCAACACGCTCTATGTCGGCCGCGTCAGCCGGGGTAACGCTGCTCAGCGGGCAGGCCGCGCGGGGAGGACCGGGCCAGGGCGGTGCGTGCGGCTCTGGGCCGCGGCCGAGGAATCGTCCATGGCCGCGGCCGTGCCGCCGGAGATGGCTCGGCTCGAGCTCAGCGGGCTCTGCCTCCAGGCTGGTTCATTGCCCGGGCGCCTGGATTGGCTCACCCCTCCCCGGCCCGAGGCCTGGTCGCGGGCCCGGGCATTGCTGGAGGGCCTCGGCGCCGCGGACCGCGAGGGCAGCATCACGGCCAAGGGCCGGGCCCTGCTGCGCTATCCGGCCGCTCCGCGCCTGGCAGCGGTGCTTGACGAGGCTTCAGCTTTGGATGCGGACTCCTTCGAACTGGTCTGCGCCATGACGGCCGTGTTTGAGAGCCAAGGCAACCGGCGCCAGGACAGGACCTTGGACCTGCTTGAGGCCGGGAAAGACCTCCTGGACGGCCGCGATGAGGAGCTGCCCTGGGAAGCATCGGAGATCCTGCGCCAGCTCCGGAGGCTCGGGGAGCGGAGGTCCTGGCGCAAGGACGGGTCGTCCGCCTCAGGCGCTTCCACCGCGGCCGAGGTCTGGATCCGAGCCTTCAAGGACCGGCTCGCCAGCCGCCGGGGCGACGGACTGGTCTATGTCCTGGACGACGGCAGGAAAGCGCTCCTTCCCATGAAAGGGGGGACCCCTCCCGAGCTCATCCTCGCCTTGGAGATCCGCGAGACCGCGGGCGGGGGGCAGACCCGGCAGGTGAGCGTGCCATTGTATCTCCCCTGCGAGGCCGAGACCGTGCGGAGGCTCTTCCCAGGGGAGTGCGCGTGGAAGGACGTATCCGAGTTCGACGAGAAGGCCGGCCGGGTCGTGCACGAGTGTCGGCTCATGATGGGGGGGCTCGTGCTCGAGGCCCGGGCCAAGGACGGCGGCCGCCAGGGCCGTTCAACCGCTGCCGGGCTCTGGGCCGAGAGATTCGCCAAGGGGGAGCTCCGGCACCCGGGCTTGGACGACAGGGTCCGCCAGCTCGTGACCTGCAGCGGGCTGGCCCGGAAGCTCTACACTGACCTCGGGTTCCCCGAGTTCGACTCGGACGACTGGCGGCTCGTCTTCGAGGAGGTCTGCAAGGGGAAGAACTCCCTGAAGGCCATCGAGGGGACCCCTTTGGAGCCGGCCATCCTGGGTTATCTCGGCCCGAGCAGGGCCGCGTTCCTGGACAAGGTCTTCCCGGTCCGAAAAAAGCTGGCTTCAGGGAAGATCGGCCGGTTCACGTATCACGAGTCCAAGCCCGCCGAGCTCTCGGCCAGGCTCGGCGATTTTGTGGGCATGAAAGGGAAGCTCTTCCTCTGCGAGGGCCGCCTGGCCGTGGTCTTCGACATCCTCGCCCCGAACATGAGGACCGTGCAGAAGACCTCGGACCTGACCTCCTTCTGGGTCAATGCCTACCCGCAGGTCAAGAAGGAGCTCCAGAGGCGTTACCCCAAGCATCCTTGGCCATAAATCGGGTGTCACACCTCAACTTTTGAAACTTATTCGTGAATAAGTTTCAAAAGTTGAGGTGTGACACCATTTTAAATAACTTAACGCCTGACACCGGAATATGGTAATATTCCGACGATGTCCGTCATCATCCTGGCCGGAGGCCATGGGGAGTGCATGCGCCTGGGCGACGACTACGCGCCCAAGCTCATGATCCCGATCGCCGGCAAGCCGCTCCTCGAGCACCACATCGCGTGGCTCAAGGCGGCCGGGTTCGATTCCATCAAGCTCTGCCTGGGCGTCAACGCGGATACGGTGCGCTCCCATTTCTCCGACGGAGCGGCTTGGGGCGTGCGGCTCCAGTACTTCATCCAGCAGAACCGGATGGGCAACGCCGGGATGGTCAAGACCCTGGGCGCGGCTTCCCTGCCCGACGATACCCTGGTCTTTCTCGGAGACGTCTGGGCGCGCTTCGACATCGCCAAGATGTTCGAGTTCCACCGCTCCCACGCTGGCTTGGCCACGCTGGCCCTGCGCAAGCCCGAGAAGGGCGACGACAGCCAGACCGTGGTCATGGGGCCAGAGCGAAGGGTCGTGAATTTTCCGGAGTACCCGAGCGACGACCCTGCCGCCATGGCCGCGGTCCCGGTCTGGATCATCCGGCGCGGCCTGCTCCATCACGTGCCTGACGAGGGGCCGAGCAGCTTCCTCAAGGATGTCTTCCCGGCCGTGGTCCGGGCGGGTCAGGAGATCTACGGGTTCCCCGTCACCGGCGAGGCGGTCGACATCGGGACCCCGGAACGGCTCGAGAAGCTCTCCCGGCGCTGCGCCAAGAGCCTCGCCGCCTGACCTTCCGGTCGTGAAGAACGCCGACCGAGCGCTATCGCAAGTAAGCGCCGCTTCCGGAGGACGTTGGGGAGCGGCCAACAGCCTCCGTTGGTGGCTCCTGGCAGGAGCCCTGCTCCTCGCGGTCTGGTTGAGGGTCGACGCTCTCGGCTACGGCCTGCCCCACACCTTCAACTCGGACGAGCCACACCACATCAACCTCGCGGTCTCCTTCGGCGCGGGCTCGCTCAAGCCCTACAGCTTCAAGTACCCCACGCTGTGGCCGGCCCTGCTGGCCCTCTGCTGCGGCGGCTGGTTCGTGGTCTGGTCGGGCTTTGGGCTCCTGCGC
>JBAZSR010000115.1:10104-12027 GCA_041662295.1 Elusimicrobiota bacterium
CGGCCGCGGACTTCGCCGGGCTCTTCGCTTGGGACCCGACCGGGTTCTACCTCATCGGGCGCCTCCTCTCCACCCTGTTCAGCCTTCTGGGGCTGGCCGCTGTCTGGAAGGCGGAGAAGGAGGTCCGTCCAGGCGGCCTGCCTTGGGCCGCCCTGACCCTGGCCGTGGCCCCGGTCATGATCGAGTCGAGCCATTCGGCCAAGCCGGACATGGCCATGTTCTTCTTCACCGCCGCCGGGTGGTATGCCGCGCTCCAAGTCTACCGCGGCGGAGGCAGGCTCTGGCACTGGGCTTGCGGCCTTGCCCTGGGCTTGGCCATGTCGACCCAATACACGGCACTTGCGGCCGGGCTCGTGCTTCCCCTGGCCCATGCGCTCGGCCGCAAGGCTTCGCCACGTCCCTGGCGCTTCCTGGCCGAGGGCATCCTGGCGGCGTTCCTAGGCTTCTTCGCGGGCTCGCCGTACATCCTGCTGGATTTCCCTCGGTTCTGGGAGGCCATGCGTGATTTCTCAGCCTTGGCCGGCATCCGGGAGAAGAGCGCCGCGGAGATCGCGCTCGGCGTGCACCTCAATGTCTGGAATTTCGCCGGAGAGGGCTCGGTCGCCGGGCTGGCCGCGCTTGTGGGGGCGGCGTCCTTGTGGCGGAGGGAGCGGAGGCTCATGATCCTGCTCGTCCTTCCGATCCTGGCCTATACCCTGAGCCTGAGCACGCATCCGGACGGGTCCTGGATGCGCTACCTGCTCGGGTGCTTCCCTGGCATCGCGCTCCTGGCCGGAGAGGGCCTGGCCCTGGCTTCGGGTTCGGGCAGGCCGCTTTCCTGTCTTGATCGAAGCGGCACGCCCGAGCCAGAAACACCGGGCTCGGGCAGGCCGGCCTCCTGTCTTGATCGAAGCGGCACGCCCGAGCCAGAAACACCGGGCTCGGGCAGGGGAGCACTGGTCCTGTGCCTGCTGCTCGGCCTGGGTCCCGGGGCGCTCGCCTGCGTCCGGCACAACGCCTACATCTCCCTCCAGGACACGAGGACCCTCGGGACAGAATGGATCGAGAAGAACATCCCGTCCGGCGCGGTCCTGCTCATGGATTATCCCCACGCGTGCCCGCGCCTGGCCATGGCCAAGGAGCAGGCCCTCGAGCTCGAGGAGAAGACCAAGGCCCAGGGCTCGCCCCGGTGGCGGCTCTACGCCGCCATGGTCCGGTCGCACCCTGGGGGAGGGTACTGGATCCATCGCGTCAAGCGCTCTGCCGCGGACCTGCGCTCCAACCCAGAGCACGTGCGGCTCTCCCAGGCCGAGACCGCGACCCTCGATGTCTCGGCGGGTCTGGCTCCAGCCCGGGCCCTCAAGGTCGCGTATGTCGTGACCTCCAGCCACGGCGCCACGCCGGAACGTTCGCCGGAGCTCCGGGCCTTTTTCACCGAGTTGACCGCCAAGGGCCGGCTCCTCCAAGAGTTCGACCCGGTCCCCGGCCGGCTGAAGGGGCCCAGTCTTAGGATCTATAAACTATAATATCCCCCCTGACATGAAGATCATCGCGGTCCTGCCCGCTTACAACGCCGAGAAGACCCTTGAGAAGACGCTGGGCGACATCCCGGAGGGTTCGGTCGACGAGGTCATCCTGGTCGACGACTGCTCCAAGGACGGCACGGTCGCGCTCTCGAGGAAGCTCGGCCTGCACACGGTCGTGCACGAGAAGAACCTCGGCTACGGCGGCAACCAGAAGACCTGCTATTCCGAGGCTTTGAAGCGCGGGGCGGACATCGTCATCATGATCCACCCGGACTACCAGTACGACGCGAGGCTGACCCCGCTGATGACCAGCCTCATCGCGTCCGGGACGTGCGACGTGGTGCTCGGCAACCGCATCAGGACCCGCTGGGAGGCCTTGGAGGGCGGCATGCCCTTCTACAAGTACATCTTCAACCGG
>JBAZSR010000116.1:0-8984 GCA_041662295.1 Elusimicrobiota bacterium
GCAGCGACGAGGCCGCGGCCCTCATCGAGCGGGCCTTCCGCAGGGAGCGCTTCTGGGCCGGCCGCTATGAGATGGCCAAGGCCCTGGGCGCCTGCAAGAACGACGCGGCCTTCGCCGCGCTGGGGCGCTGCCTCAAGATCGCGGACCACCGCTCCCGCCGGGGCGTGGCCGAGGCGCTCGCCGGATATCCCCGGCCGGAGGCGGTCCGTATCCTCCTGGACCTGGCCCGGAGGGACCCGGCCTACCGCGTCCGGACCGCGGCCCTGCGGGGGTTGGGAGCCCTCAAGGCGCGCGCCGGCCTGCCGGTCGCGCTCAAGGCGCTCCGCGAGGATTCGTGGGCGGAACTCATCCGCCGGGCCGGGGTCGCGGCCCTGGCAGGCATCGAAGGGCTCCGGGCTCTGCCGCGCCTCAAGGGGCTCTCCTCGTCCCCTCATCCCCTGCCGGTCCGCCTCGAGGCCATCGATTGGCTTGGCAGGCTCGGCCGCGGCGAGCAAGGGGTCTTCGAGCACCTCGAGGCCATGCTCGAAGGCACCTCCTTGAGGGAGGCCAACCGCCGGCTGGTCTTCACCCTCGTCGGCGCCCTTGAATCCCTCAAGGACGACCGGAGCGTCGCCGCCCTGAGGAGACTCGCGGCTGAGACGCGCCATGGTTGGGTGAAGATGGTCGTTGAGGACGCCGTGGCGCGGATCCGGGAGGGGCTCGACCCTGAGCCGGAGAAGAAGGCCTAATTCCCTTTAGGTCGAAAACCGGCGGTCCTTTGGGCCTTTGGACCGGCACGGGTCTCAGGAGGGCCGTGATATCATCTCTCCATGGCCGGAGCTCCACGTTCCTGTCTCTGCCTGGTCTTGGCCTGCGCCATCCTCGCCGGGATGCCTGGGATGTCGGCCGCCCAGGTGGTGGCCAGCCGCGTCCAGGCGGCCCCAGGCGCTCCCGCGCCGCTCCCGGTCGTGCCCTTGCGTCTGGGCCAGCCCGGTCCCTCCTCCATGGGGGCAAGCGCCTCTTTCAGCGCCCTGTCCTCTCTTCCAGGAGTCGCTCCCGGGGTCTTGAACCTTCAATCCCTCTCCGCGCCGGCAGCGGTCCCTGAAGCTGCCGTTCCCTCAGCGGCCGTTCCTGCGGCCGCAGTTCCTGCGGCTGCCCCTATGCCCTCCGCGCTCGGTCAGGCCGCGAAGTCCGCGGGCATCCTCGATGCCGCGGCGGCAGTCCTCTCCGAGGAGGCCAGCAAGGAGGCGGTCCCTGGCGCGGATCCTTCCGAGTCGAAGTCCGGCTGGGACCGGTTCTGGTCGAGGTCCGAAGTCGCTAGCGCCGAGCTTCAGGCCGCGCCGGAGTCCTCTGAGAACGCCGCTCCAGGAGCGTCCGTGCCGGCCATGCCGGAGTCCGGCCTGGCCTTGCCCAAGGCTCCGGCCATGGCGGAGAGCGCCCAGGTCCCTCAGGCACCTCCCGCGCCCGTCGGGGCCGAGCCCGTCAAAATGCACGCCATCGTCAAGGCCTGGCTCCTTCCCTCGTCCTTGGGCGCGCTCTACGGCGCGGCCCGCTGGTCCCTGCCCGCTTGGACCCCGGTGTTCTGGGTCAAGGCCGCGCCCTACGTGGCGGCCGGAGGCATCTTCGCCGCGACCGTCGCGCTCAACAAGGTCGTCCGGGCCGGAGTCAACGCCCTGGGCAAGAGGGCCGGATGGCAGCCCGGCACGGTCCTGGCGGTGCGCCTGCTTTCGAGCGTCGCGGTCTGGGCTGGCGGCGGCGCCCTGGCTCTGCACACGGCCGGGGTGAGCACGGCCGCGCTCCTGGCCACATTCGGCATCGGCGGCGTGGCCATGACCATGGCGGCCAAGGAGTTCATCGGCAATTTCCTGGAGGGGATGAAGATCCTCGTCACGCGGCCTTTCGTCATCGGGGACCGCATCCGCATCGGGACCGTGGAGTACGCCGTCAAGGACATGAACCTGAGGTACATGGAGCTCTCCCGTCAAGACGGAGGGACCACCATGATGACCTATACCCAGATCTCCGAGAAGCCGGTGACGCTCTTCGGCGAGTACTCCTCGCGCAGGACGCCCGCGGCGCGGGAGCCGCAGGCGCACCTCTGGAGCGACCTCTACCGCCTCGCCCGGGAGCAGCCGAAGCTGAGCATGACGGCTTCCTCCCTGTGGCTCGGTCTCGGGATCGGGCTCTCCGTGGCCCTGCCGTTCATGCCGAGTCTCATCGCGGTCAAGGCCGCGCTCTCTTTCATCCCCTACATCCAGGGCGGGCTCGCGCTGCTGGCGGCCCGCTCCCTGGAGAAGGGCGCCGTGGGGTTCATCCGGCGCCTGGCCGAGAGCCGCGGCTGGAGCCCGCAAGGCACGGTCGTGGTCAAGCTGGGGGTCCAGCTCCTGACCTATCTCGTGGGCGGCAGCGTCGCCCTGCGGTTCTTCGGCCTGACCTGGTCGGCCCTGTTGACGACCCTGGGAGCCTCCTCCATCGCGGTCGGCTGGGCTTCGGCCGACGTCATCGGCAACCTCATCCAGGGCTTCTGGATCCTGATGAACCATCCCTTCACCTTGGGCGACCGCGTCGAGATCGGCGCGATCAGCGGGACGGTCATCGACATGAACCTCGACTATGTGGTCCTTCAGGGCGCCGACGGCACCTACACCCTCGTTCCCTACGCGGTGATCAAGGGATCGGCCTTCACCGTCCTGAACGGGGTCAGGTCTATTGACGGGGTCAGATCTTGAGATTTGAGTTTTCTCTGGAAAACTCAAATCTCAAGATCTGACCCCATTTGATTAAGATCTGACCCCATTTGATTCAGCCGGCGAAATGCGGTAATGTTGGACCTCTAGGGGGATTCTCCCATGTCCGAACTCGCAGACATCCTCAAGGCCGCAGCGGCCCAGAAGGTCTCCGACATCTTCCTCGTCCCGGGCCAGCCGCCCATGGTGCGCCACGCCGGCGCCCTGGCGGTCCTCCAGGGCTTCGGCATCAACGACGCCAAGGAGGTCGCGCGGCTCATCCTCTCCAACCTCTTCGAGGAGCAGCGCCGGATCCTGGCGGAGAACCTCGAGCTCGACTGCACCCTGACCCTGCCGGGCGTGGCGCGGTTCCGGATGAACGTCGCGACCCAGCTCAACGGGCTCCACGCGGTGCTCCACACGATTTCCTCCACCGTGCCCTCGCCCGAGGACCTCGACCTGCCCGAGGCCGTGGTGCGCCTCGCCAGCCTCACCCGCGGCCTGGTGCTCGTGACGGGGGCGGCGGGCTCCGGCAAGTCCACCACCCTCGTCTGCCTCGTGGAGCAGATCAACCAGAAGCGCGACGCGCACATCATCACCATCGAGGATCTCATCGAGCACCGCTTCACGCCCAAGAACTCCCTCTTCTGCCAGCGCGAGATGGGCCTGCACGCCAAGTCCTACGCCTCGGCCCTGAAGTCCGTCATGAAGCAGAACGCGGCCGTGGTCCTCATCGGCGAGATCCGGGACATGGAGACGGCCGAGGCGGCCATCCACATCGCGGAGTCGGGCCCCCTGGTCTTCGGGACGCTCCCGACCACGGACTCCATGCACACCGTGGAGCGGATCGTGAACATGTTCCCGGTGGAGCAGCACCGCGGCATCCAGCTGCGCCTCGCGTCGCACCTCAAGGCCGCGGTCTCACAAATCCTCCTGCCTCGCGCGGACGGCCAGGGCCGCATCGCGGCCCGGGAGATCATGATCGTCAACCCCACCATCGAGAACGCCATCCGGGAGGGGAAGACCACCCAGATCTTCGGGGCCATCGAGGCGGGCTCCAAGCTCGGCATGATCAACATGGACAAGTCGATCCTCCGGCTGGTGCGCAACAAGCTCGTGACCCCGCAGGCCGCCCTGGAGAAGTGCCACCGGCCCGAGGACCTTCAGGCCGCGATGGCGGCCCTCCGCTAGAAGCCTGCCAGCCTAGAGGCTGGCGAGCACGTCGGCCGCCGGTTTGGGCTTGCCGAAGACCCAGCCTTGCGCCAGCTGGAACCCGCATCCCTTGACGAGGCGCAGCTGCTCCTCGGTCTCCACCCCTTCCGCCAGGGCCACGGCCCCCGAGGCGCGGATGCGCTCGACCGTGTGCCGCACGGCCTGGATGATGGCGGGTCCGCCCTCGATGCGCCTGATGATGGTGATGCAGAGCTTGACGATGTTGGGGGAGAGGTCCGTCACCATGGACATGTTGAGGAACCCGCAGCCCGCGTCGTCGAGCGCCACTTGGGCGCCCTGCCGGCGCAGAGGGCGGGTCCGGGCCGCGAACGCCCGGGGCTCAGCGATGGGGAGGTGCTCCGTGATCTCGAAGACCCGGCGGCGGAAGGACCGGGGGTGGGGGAGGAGCTTGCGCAGGAGGACGGCGTCGAGGATGTCCGGGCCGAGGTTCACCGAGAGCCAGTAGGGCTCGGGAAGGCGGCTGGCCCGGCCGAGGGCCGCTGAGACGCAGGCGAGGTCGAGGTCGCGGCGCAGGCCGTAGTGGGTCGCTGCGGCGAAGAGGCGGTCCGGGCGTTCCACCGGCCCGCCCGCGGGCCCGCGGGCCAGGGCTTCGAAGCCCACGGTCCTCATGTCCGCGAGGTCGACGACGGGCTGGAGGTGGAAGTCGATGCACGGCCCGGCGAGGATGTCCCGGAAGGTCTCTTGGGAGACCGCGGGCACGCCCAGGACCTCGTCGAGCGCGGTGATGGCGCCGGAGAGCCGCTCGAAGAGCCGCGCCGGCTCCGGGGTGCCGGAGCCGGCGCTGAGGACGCCGACCCGGTAGTCCACGTGCATGGCCGCGGCCGAGCCGAGCTCGGCGTCGAGCATGTCTCGGACCAGGATGTTGGCGGCCGACGAGATGGCGTCGGCCTGTTCGCCGACGTCGACCCCCAGCTCGTCGGTCTTCATGCGGAAGGGGACCATCCAGAGCCCGAGCTCCGGGGACCACGGGGCGTCGAGGAGGAAGTGGCGCCTGATGACCGAACGGGCGATGGCCTCGAAGCGCCGGGTCAGGTCGTGATAGACCGCGTCCGTGACCCGGCTGCCGTGCATGGACTCGATGCGCAAGGGGTCGCAGAGCCGGAACACCAGGACATGGACGGCCCGGCCGGGGTCCTGGCCGCGATGGATCTTCGGGTGGGTCATGCGCAGTGGAGACAGTATAGGAAATCTGGGAGGGGCGGGGCGGTCCCACAGCGGGCTCCCTTCTTGGTAAGATAGGGCATGGCCGACACCGCGCTCCTGTTCGGCGTCATCCTCCTTTTCGGGACGGCCGGCCTCCTGCTCTACGTCCTGGCCGCGAGCTTCGGGTCGGAGGAGCCCGAGGCCGCGGCGCGGCCCGCGGCCGACGCCGGCGTCAAGCACGCCGCGCTGCGCGAGGCTCTGCGGGAGGCCTGGCGCGGGCTCTTCCCGCAACCCCAAGCCCCCCGGCCCAAGGCCGTCATGCCTCCCCTGCCCGGGATGGCCCCGGCCGAGCCCCGCCCCGGCGCGGCCCCGCCGCCGGCCGCCGGAGCCGCGCCATCGGCGGCGGAGGTCGAAGCCCTGTCCAAGCTCCAGCCCTTCATCAAGGTCCTGGAGTCGAAGACGAGCGGCCGTCCGGCCAGGAAGGACGCTCTCCAGTCCGCCGCGGACCTGCTCCAGGGGGTCGATAACGCCGTTCGCGTGCGGCTCTACGAGCTGCTCCCCAGCGAGGAACTGCGCAAGCTCGTCCTCAAGATCACCGCCTTCCAGGCCGACGACCTCGGCCGGATGCTCGAATCCGCCCAAGAGCACACGCTCCAGGCCGCGATCCTTGAGCGGGTCTCCCAGACGCGGGGCATGCCGGCCGGCCTCGTCTTCGACCTCGTCAAGCGCGCCCGGGATCCCGCGGTCCAGGAGCGGCTCTATGACTTCATCGCCTCGAGGGACCCCGCTTTCTTCGACGAGCGCGTCCTCCTCGAGGCCTTCGCATGCGCCAAGTCCCCGGGCATGAAGGTCCGCTGCGCCCTGAAGATCCTCTCGGGCGCGGGTACGATGCCTCTCCCGGAGCTCGCCGGGGTGCTCGAGGGCATCGCGGATACGGAAATCGCCGGGTCGTGCTTCGCCGCCATCGTGGGCCGCGACCCCAAGTTCTTTCCGCCTGAGAAGCTGAGCATCTTCACCAAGCCTCCGGCCGGGGTCGGCCTGCGCGCCGAGGCGCTCCGGCACCTGACGGAGTTCTACGGCAAGGGCTTGGCCGAGCTTCCCGCCTCCGCGCTCGTTGCCCTGGCCGAGGATCCTGCCGAGCAAGTCCCGGTGCGATGCCTCGCCCTTGCCAGGCTCGGCAGGACGAAGGAGGTCGGGAAGGCCGGCGTCATGGGCCGCCTCGCCTCCGAGTCCCGCGAGCCGGCCCTGGCCCGCGCCGCGGCGCTGGCCCTCGGCGACCTCGGCTCGCCCGAGGCCTGCAAGGTCCTGCTCAGCCTGTTCGCCTCAAAGGAGCCCTCCCGCCGGACTTTCTCGGCCGAGGCGCTCCGCCGCACCGCCAGCGACGCGGCCCTCGACGCGGTCTTCGGGGTCCTGGCCAGCGACGAGGATCGCGCCGCGTCCGAGAGGCTCGTCCGGGTGGCGGCCGCCATCGAGCGCAACCGCTCCGCCGCCGGGCTTCCTCCGCGGGCCAAGGGCGTGCTCGTCGACCTCCTTGCCAAGAATCCTGCCGGTGTCGTCGCCGCTGACGCCGCCGAGGCCCTGGGCGAGCTCAAGGCCGTGGAGGCCCTGCCGCTCCTCCTGGAGCGCTGCGACTCGCCGGACGAGGCCGTCCGTGAGCAGGCCCTCACGGCCCTGGGCCGGCTGGGCGTTCCGGACGAGGCGGTCCTCAAGCGCCTCAAGGCGGAGTGGCAGGAGGGCGCGTCCTTCGGTCTGCGGCGGGCGGCCGAGGCCGCGCTGAAGGCCCTCGCAAAAGGAAAGGCGCCTTAGGCGCCTTTCCTTTTGCGGATCTCCGCGGCGATGAGAGGCAGGAGCTCGTTGAGGTCGCCGACGACGGAGAGGGTCGCGGCCTTCATCATGGGACACTCCGGGTCGGTGTTGATGGCCACGATGTTCTTGGCCGAGGACATGCCCGCCAGGTGCTGGATCTGCCCCGAGATGCCGCAGGCCACGTACATCTTGGGCCGGACCGTGCGGCCCGTCAGCCCGACCTGGCAGCGGTAGGGGACCCAGCCCGAGTCCACGGCCGCGCGGCTGGCCGCGGTCGCGGCGCCGAGGACCTTGGCCGTCTCGCGGATGACCTTGTAGCCGTCGGCGGAGCCCACGCCCCGGCCCCCGGAGATCACGATGTCCGCGCTCCCGAGGTCCACCTCGCCGGCATCGCCGCCGTCGAAGGAGACGAACTCGGTGCGGGTCGGGACCGATGAGAAGGGGACGCGCTCGACCGGCCCGGTCCGGCCCGGGGTCCGCGGGGCCTGGGGCCAGACCATGCCCTGGAGGGTCAGGACGCAGGCCGGGGAGACGAAGGAGATCTCGCCGATGATGTTGCCGCCGTAGCCCGTGCGCCGGGCCTTGAGGCTCCCGCCTTCCGCGGCGAGCTCGAAGACGTCGGTCGCGATGCCGGCCTTCAAGGCCACCGAGAGGCGCGCCGCCAGGGACCTGCCGGCTACGGTGGCGGGGAGGAGGACCTTGGCCGTCCCTCCGCCGCAGACCCCTGCGAGGGCCGCGGCCTGGAGCTCCTCGTCCGGCTTGGCGAGGGCCTCGCACTCCACGATGACCACGCGGTCGGCGCCGCGCTCGATGAGCTCCGCGGCCTGGTCCGAGAGGTGGCCGCCGAGCAGGACGGCGGTCAGGGGCTCCTTCAGGGAGTCGGCAAGCGCCCGGCCGGCCGAGAGGAGCTCGTGGCTCGAGGCGAAGGTCCCGCGCAGGGGCAGGGCCGCGACGAACACTCCGGAGCCGGCCATCAGACGAGCTTCCTTTCCACGAGGATGTCCACAAGCTTGGCGGCCTTCTCGGCCGCGGTCTTGCCTTCCACGGCCATGCCCGAGGGCCGCGCCGGAGGGGTCGTCTCGGCCTGGATGCGGGCGAGGCTGCCGGCGGAGCCCGCGTCCTCGGGCTTGAGGCCCAAGTCCGAGGCGCTCCACCTCTGGATGGGGGCCTTCTTGGCCGCGAGTTTTCCCTTCAGGGAGGGCAGGCGCGGCTCGTTGATCTCCTTGATGGTGGAGACGCAGGCCGGCAGGCCCAGCTTGACCGTGTCGGTGCCGTCCTCGAGGAGACGGACCACGGCGATCGACTTGTCGTCGACGCTCTCGACCTTCCGGACCGAGATCGCCGAGGGCCAGCCGAGCCAGGCCGCGACCTGGGCGCCTACGATGCCGGAGTTGCCGTCGTTGGAGTTCTTGCCGAAAAGGACCAGGCCCACGGGCTTGGTCTCGGAGATCTTCCTGACCGCGGCGGCCAGGACCCGGCTCGTGGCGAAGGTGTCGGAGCCTGCGAACTCGGGGCCGGTGACGAGGGCCGCGGACTCGACGCCGCGGGAGAGGGCCTCGCGCAGGGCCCCCTCGGCCTGGACAGGGCCGACGCTCACCACCATGACCGAGGTGCCCGGGAGCTTCTCCTTGATGCGCAGGGCCTCCTCGACCGCGTACTCGTCGAAGGGGTTGAGGGAGGTCTTGACGCCCTCGTGCTTGACCCGCTTGGTGGCGGGGTCCACGGAGACGCTGAGGCTCTCCGGCGTGTCCTTGACGCAGACGACGATGTTGATAGCCATGGATAAAAGCGTGGTGGGGATAGGATTCGAACCTATGTAGGGCGTAGCCCGACGGTTTTACAGACCGTTGCTTTTGACCGCTCAGCCACCCCACCTTGAGATGACAGGGCGGATTTTACCAATTTTCCAGGGGTTTCGGACAACCGGCGGGGCCAGCCTGATGGGGCCGAAGGCCCACGAGAGACTGGGAACTCTGGCGGGGCCCGTCTAGGCCCAAGGCTTCTGCCCCGTCGGGCCCTGACTCGGCTAGAATGATCCATGACCCTTGGACTCCTCTTTTCCTTCCTATTCCTGACTCCCACTCACGCGGGCCCGGT
>JBAZSR010000116.1:8994-11997 GCA_041662295.1 Elusimicrobiota bacterium
CGCGGCCGTCCCCCTCCGGCTCGGGTACGGGAACGTCCTGGAGGGCCTGCTCCCTGCTCCAGGCCTCGCCGGCATCCCCACGGTCCCGGGCAGGACCCCGGGTTTGGACCTTCCCGTGGAGCCCCTCCCGCGCCCGGTCGTCGAGGCTCCGGCTCCCACCTTCGGCCAGATCACCGGCGCCGTGACCAGGCAGGCCCCTGACCCGGGGCTCGTCAAGAAGGCGTGGTTCGTCTATGCCGACGAAGCCGAACTCGCCCGTTCCCGGGACGCTCTCGACCGGGTGGTCGAGGAGAATCCGGGCGTCGAGCTGGTCCTCCACCAGGCCAAGAGCCTGCTGACCTACAAGAAGGCCGAGGAAGGCAAGGATGAGGTGGACACGGACCGGAAGATCCTTGAGGCCCTCTCCGAGCGCATCTCGGCCGAGGGCGCTGGGCTCGTGCTGTCCTCCAACCAGGAGCTCTACGAGGTTTTCCGCAGGATGCGGGACTTCGACCTTTCCCGTTCGGTGCCGTTCGGCTTCGTGAGCCGCCGCTCGGTCTCCGTGGACATCCCTCGCGCCTCGCTGAACCCTTCCCGCCTCAGCGACCCGGCCAGGTTCCCGTACCGCAAGTACCTGGAGCTTTCCGCCAAGCCCTCAGGGGCTCCTGTGGAGGAGATCGCGGGGATGAAGGGCGAGCGCACGGCCATGGACCAGCTCCTCGAGGCCGCGGGGGGGGACGGGCACGGAGCCTCCAAGGGCGACGAGGACATGGGTTTCTTCGCGCGCCTGGGCACCAAGGCTTTGGTCCGACTGGCCGGACAGGCGGACGACCGCAGGACCGCCAAGCTCCGGGAGTCGGCGCACCGGTTGGCCAAGGCCCTCGAGGACAAGGCCGTGGACGTCCTTGTGACCGACGACCCGCACGCGGCCGAGGTCATCGGGCTCATGAAGCGCATGGGCTACCACAAGAGCCTGGCCGTGGTCTGGAAGAGCCGGCAGAACCCGGGCGACGCCTCGGGCATCAACCTGGCGCTCAAGGACGCGGCGTGGCTCAAGGACGCCCCTCACGTGCGCGTGGCCGCAGCCCCGCGGCCCGGTGAGGCTCCGAGCCTCAGGGACGCCGTGGCTCAGGCGCGCTCCATCGAGCGCCTGCCGGACAACTTCATGGAGATGGGCGGGGTCTCGGTCCGGGACTTCGAGCCGACCGTGGCCGAGGTCCTGTCCAAGGCCGCGCCCGATTCCCCGGCCTACGCGGGCCGCTACGACGTGCACTTCCTCCTCACCAACGGCAACGGCGTGCGCAGGCCGGGCGACTCCAACGCCTTCGGCCACTTCGGCATGGCCGTGACGGACGAGAAGGGCAAGACCCTGGTCTGGACCGTGCAGTACAACGACGGAGGCGCCTTCACCGGAGGCTTGGGCGACGGGGCGCAGATGACCCTGGCCGAGTACCTCTACTCGCTCTGGTACCTGCCGGGCGCGGCCGGACAGGCCATCCCCCTGGCCGAGACCGCGGTCTCCCCGGTCGTGGACTTCGTGCTCAAGGGCGCGGTGGACGGGGCGGGCCTGGAGGCCATGAGGCGCGTGGCCGCCTACATCAACGCCAAGCACCTGCGCGGCGAGGACCGCTACAGCTTCTTGAACGCCGCGGGCATGACGAACTGCATCAGCCTCGTGACCCAGATTCTGCGGGCCGCGGGCTTCCCGATCGCCGAGTCCGGGGTCCAGGCCCCGGCGGACAAGGCCGTGGAGCTCATCGCGCTCCTGGCCCGCGGCCTGCTCAACAACAACGTCGGGCCCGCGGACTTCGGGCTCGTGGTCTTCGAGCGGCCGGCCCACGCTGGGCCCGAGCACTACCGCATCGCCAACACGGCCATGGGCTCGCCCCTCTTCAACCGGCGCAAGCCCTGGGAGCGCATGAGCCTATGGGAGAAGGCCAAGCGCGTGGTCCTCTCCATCCCCAATTTCGTGCGCTCGCTCTTCATCCCGGGCAAGCTCGACGCCTTCTCGGCCATGGCCAGCCACCGCGTCAAGGTCGGGCCGGCCAGCCGCGACCTCGTGGTGGAGGAGAACCCGGAGTCGCCCATCGTGCTCCTGCGCCGCGCCGCGGCGACGGTCGCGGCCCTGCGCCGGGACCGGGTGCCTCTCGAGCGGGAGCTCGCGGCGCTCAATGAGGACATCCTCAGGCACGGCGGCTACGAGGACTGGAAAGCCGGCTCCGGCCGGGCCCAGCCCGCGCCGGAGGAGGGGGCGGTCCTCAAGGAGCTCCGGGAGCTCCACCGCAGGCTCGAGCTCAAGCTCGCCCTGAGCATCCTCGACGAGCAGATGGCCCTGCGCCAGACAGACTACCTCAAACTCCGGGTGGCCGACCTCTCGGGCCGGCACACCAGGCCCCTCGAGCGCGTCCGCCAGGCCCAGGAGCGGGCCCTCGAGGCCCGCGACCTCATGGAGACCGAGGGCCGGGTGCTCGAGGAGGGCGAGATCGCGGCCTTGAACGAGCTCAACGCCGCAGTCGAGACCGAGCTCCAGAAGGCGCGGCTGTCCATCCTCAAGGACGTGGGGCCGGACGTGCCCCACGACATGGGGATGATCTCGCGGCAGGTGACGCTCAAGCACCTCGATGAACTGCTCGAACTCGGCAGGGGCGGCCCCGAGGTTGGGTCCAAGCAGAAGGACAAGAAGGAAGGCTCCAAGTAAGGTCCGCATGACCATGACCGCTTCTCTGGCCGCGCTCATCCTGGCCGCGTCTCACGTCTTCGAGCCCTGCGTGGTTGCGCTGGAGCCGCCGGACTTCCTCCGACGCCAGCGTCCTGCTGGTCCGTCTCGGCTGTTGGATGATGGCGACCCGCGGAGCGATTTGTGCTGATGACATCGACGTTTCCTGCCTGCTCACTTTCAGCGCCACATTCAACCATTAAGTGCAACACTCTGTCGAAAGGCTTCCGCAGGTGTTTGAAATCCCAGGCACTTCCTGGGCAAGCTATTCAGCCAATGTTCTGTGTATTTGATCCGTTTCGCCGACC
>JBAZSR010000117.1:0-11928 GCA_041662295.1 Elusimicrobiota bacterium
GCCTGCTCCGCGACAGCCTCGCGGGCACGGAGTTCGATTTCAAGGGCGCACTCTGCGGGGAGGAGGGCCTGGCCCTGGCCCGCCAGCTCAAGCCCGCGGTCGTGACCCTCGACATCCTCATGCCCCGGAGGGACGGCTGGTCCGTGCTCCGGGAGCTCAAGGCGGACCCGGCGCTGGCGGCCATCCCGGTCTTCATCCTCTCCATCCTCGACAACCGGGAGTTGGGGTTCTCCCTGGGCGTGTCCGACTGCCTGGTCAAGCCCTTCGACAAGCCGGCGCTCCTTTCCAAGCTGAGGAGCCAGGCCAGGCTGGCGGGCGGCCGGGTCCTCGTGGCGGACAGCGATCCGGAGACCGTGGGACTGCTGTCCCGGGGGCTCCAGGGCGAGGGGCTGACCGTGGTGGCTGTGGGGACCGGGGCCGCGGCGCTCTCGGAATGGCGCCAGGAGAGGCCTGACGCGCTCTTCTTGGGCACGGGACTCCCGGACATGAGCGTGCTGGAGTTGGCCGAGGAGATCGGCAGGGACGCGTCCGGGGCCCGGGTGCCGGTCGTCATCCTCGCGGACAGGGAGGCGCAGGCCGGATCCTTGCCGTCCCTGGAGGAGGCCGCGGTCGTGCGTCGGGGCGCCATCCGGGTCGACGAGGTCCTGGCCGGGCTCAGGGCCCGTTTCGCGGCCATGGGCAAGGAGGGGCAGTCATGAGTAGCCTGGTGCTGGTGGTCGACGACGACGCGGACAACCGGGCCGTGGCCTCCGCGGCCCTGAGGGCCGCGGGCTTCCGCGTGGCCCTGGCTGAGGACGGAGCCGCTGGCCTGGCTCTGGCCAGAGTCGAGGTCCCGGCCCTGGTGCTCATGGACATGGGCATGCCCGTGCTCGACGGCTGGGAGGCGACCCGGCTTCTCAAGGCCGACCCGGTCCTCAAGGCCGTGCCTGTGCTGGCGTTCACGGCGTTCGCGCTCGCCGGCGACAGCGAGAAGGCCAGGGCGGCCGGCTGCGACGGCGTGCTGTCCAAGCCCTGCGCGCCGGCGAACCTGGTCGGGGAGGTCCGCAGGCTCATCGCGGAGGGAGGTCCCCATGGGGATGCCGACATCCGGTCCTGACGGCTGGTTCCTGAGGCTCTTGGCGGCCCGCGGCTTGGCCGCGCCAGAAATCCTGGAGGCCCTGGCCGGCTCGCCGGACCCGGCCTCGGAGGCCCTCGGCCGCGGCCTGGTCTCCCGGTCCGCGTTCGCCGACGCCCTCTGGGACCTGTACCGCATCCGCATGGCCGAGCCCGCGGCGTCGCCGCCGGACGCCCTGGTGCGGGGGCTCCTGCCCGAGGCCGTCTGCCGCCGGAGGGAGCTCGCGCCGCTGGGCATCGAGGATGGGAGGATCGCCGTGGCCATGGCCAGCCCTCTTGACGCGGAATCCGTGGTGGAGGTCGCGGCGCTCAGCGGCCGGGAGCCCCTGCCGCGCTACGCCCCGCCCAGGCAGGTCCGGGACCTCATCGACGCCCTTTATTCGCCGGACGCGGTGGTCTACGACCTCCTGCGGAGCCTTCCCGAGAGCGACGCGGTCGAGTGCGTGGTCCAGGACGCCGAGGAGGCGGATGCCGCCAAGGGCGCGGGGAGCACGCCGATCATCCGGCTGGCCAACCACCTGCTCAGCCTGGCCGTGCGGCTGGGCGCCTCTGATGTCCACATCGAGCACGAGGAGGCCAGGTCCGTTGTCCGCTTCCGTATCGACGGGGCTCTTCGCACCATGATGGTCCTCCCGCGCCATGTCGCGGCCGGGGCCCTGCTCTCGCGCGTGAAGGTCATGGCCGGGCTCGACATCGCGGACCGCCGGCGGCCCCAGGACGGCCGCGCCAAGCTGCGCGTCGGGGGCCGGGAGCTGGGCCTGCGCGTGTCCACGGTCCCGACCTCCTACGGGGAGAAGGCGGTCCTGCGCATCCTCGACCCGCGGCAGGCCGAGGTCCCGCTGGCCGACCTGGGCTTCAGGCCGGACCTGCTCAAGACCCTGGAGCGCTTCGCCGGCCTGCCCCAGGGGCTCATCCTGGTGGTCGGGCCTACGGGCTCGGGGAAGACCACGACGCTCTACTCGCTCCTCGCGGCCATGAAGTCGGAGGACGTCAACATCACGACCGTGGAGGACCCGGTGGAGTATCGCCTGGCCGGGATCAACCAGATCCAGGTCAGCGACAAGGCCGGGTTGGGGTTCCCCGAGGTCCTGCGCTCCGTGCTCCGGCAGGACCCGGACATCATCCTCGTGGGCGAGATCCGGGACAGGGAGACCGCGGACATCGCGTTCCAGGCCGCCATGACAGGCCATCTCGTGCTCTCGACGCTCCACACCAACGACGCCCTCTCCACCATCGACCGGCTCGCGGACATGGGCGTGGAGCGCTTCCGCATCGCCTCGGCTCTGGCCGGGGTCGTGTCCCAGCGCCTTGTGCGGCGGCGGTGCGCCGCGTGCGGGGGTCCTGGCTGCGAGTCGTGCTCGGGCACGGGCTTGAGGGGGAGGCTCGCCATCGCCGAGGTCCTCGACCTCTCGGAGGCGGCCGTGCGCAGGCGCCTGGGGGCCGAGGCCGACATCGCCTCCTTCGCCGAGGCGGCCCGCCGGGCCGGGTGGCTCAGGACGCTCGAGGAGGACGCCAAGCACCACCTGCTCCGCGGCCATACCACGGCCGCCGAGGTCGCCTCGGTGCTGGGCCCCGGGGCCGCCGAAGCGCCCGCCAAGGGCCCCGCGGCTGCGAGCGGTCGTCCCGGCCCCAGGGGGGTCGATGATCCCGACGGCATGGACGCTCCGCCAGGAGCCAGGGGCGCTGGACACGAGGCCGGGCCGAGAGTCTTGATCGTCGACGACAACGAGGACAATCGCAGGCTCATGGCCATGAGCCTGGCGCCCGAAGGCTACGCGGTCGAAGAAGCGTCCTGCGGCCAGGACGCGCTCGCCCTGGCGATGGACGCGCCTCCGGACCTCGTCCTTCTGGACCTCATGATGCCGGGCATGGACGGCTTCGCCGTGCTCAAGCGCCTGCGTTCGATGCCGGCCACGGCCGCGGTCCCGGTCATCGTGGTCACGGCGGTCAGCGAGGCCGAGGCCCAGGTCCTGGCGCTCCAGTGCGGGGCGGACGACTACATCGCCAAGCCGTTCGATTCCAGGGTCCTGCGCGGCCGGGCGGCCGCCATGTTCCGGCGCAAGGCGGTGGTTTAAGCGGGACTTCAGGCCCTTGTCAGGCGTCCGTAACCCGGCGGGGCTATGCTGGTAGCAGGGTGGAGGGGATATGAACGGGAAGATCCTGGTCGCTGACGACGAGCCTGCTGTCCAGCGCATCATCGCGAGGCTGGCCAGGGACCTGGGGTGCGAGGTCGTGGTCGCCTCGGACGGGGGCGAGGCCGTCATCGTCGCGGTCCGCGAGCGGCCGGCCGTGATCTTCATGGACCTCCACATGCCGGAGCTCGACGGGCTCGAGGCCCTGCGGACGATCCTGGAGGCCGATCCTGCCGCCCGGGTCATCGTGGTGACGGGCGACGGAGCTCCCCTGCGCGCCGCAGCGGCCATGGAGAGCGGGGCCGTGGGCTTCATGGCCAAGCCCTTCGACCTCTCCGCCCTGAGGCAGACCATGGCGGACCACCTGCTCCTGGCCCAGGCCGGGGCGAGCGCGTGATGGAGCGACCATGGCCGCGATAGGCGCCCGTCGGGCTGATGGCTGCCGGGGGGGAGCGGGCCTGGAGAGGCTCTTCGTCCTCTTGGCGGGCGTGTGGGCGCTTGCCTGCGCCGCATCCCTTGGATGGAACATCTTCAACGCCCGCCGAGACGCGGACAGGGTCGCCCACATCCAGGCGGAAGGCTCGCTTCAGAAAGACCTCTTCTACAGGCGCTGGAACGCGGCCCACGGAGGCGTCTACGTGGAGGTCAACGATGCCGTCCGGCCCAATCCGTTCCTTGAGGGCATGCCGGAGCGCGAGGTGACGACGCCGTCAGGGAAGACCCTGACCCTCGTCAATCCCGCCACCATGTCGCGGGAGGTCCATGCGATGCAGGAGGAGACGGAGGGCATCCGCGGCCATCTGACAAGCCTTGACCCGATGAACCCCAGGAATGTCCCCGACCCGTGGGAGAGGCTCGGCCTCGGGGCGTTCGCTTCAGGGGCCAAGGAGTGGTCTGGAGTGGCGGACATGGGGGGAAGGCCGTACTTCAGGCTTCTGCGCAGTTTCAAGGTGGAGCAGAGCTGCCTGAAGTGCCACGGGTTCCAGGGCTACCGCGCGGGCGATGTCCGCGGAGGCATCAGCGTCTCCGTGCCCATGGCGCCGCTCCTGGCCGTCTTCAGGCATCAGGCGTGGGCCATGGTCCTGAGCCATGCCGTCATCTGCGCCATGGGACTGCTCCTCCTCTGGTTCGCCCAGCGCCGGCTTCATGCCGCTGAGGCGGAGGTCGAGTCGCTCGGCCGGCTCATGCCGATCTGCGCGTCCTGCAAGAAGATCCGTGATGACCGCGGCTACTGGAGCCAGGTGGAGTCCTACCTGTCGAAGAACCGGAGGATGTCCTTCACGCACGGCGTCTGCCCCGAGTGCGAGGAGAAGCTCTACCCCGGACTGCCGGAGGCGGCCGGAGAGGCCGGCCGGGACACGGTCAGGACCGGATCATCACGAGCTCCATCTTGAAGCGCTTCACGGCCTTCAGGGAATGGGGCTCGCCCGCGGGCATGATGATGGCTTGGCCTGCCTTGACCTGGTGGGGCTTGCCCGAGACGCGGATCTCGGCCTCGCCGTCGAGGATCTGCACCAGGGCGTCGAAGGGCGCGGTGTGCTCGCTCAAGCCCTGGCCCTTGTCGAAGGCAAAAAGCGTGACCGTGCCGGTCGGACGCTCCACGATGGTGCGGCTGACGACCGAGCCCTTCTGGTAGTCCACGAGCTCCCTGGGCGCGATGCAGCGGCCCTTGAGACTAGCGGGGTCCGCCTTCACCTTGGCGAAAGACATGGGGCCTCCTATTCCTTCTCGAAGTCGTCCTTGCCCACCCCGCAGACCGGGCAGACCCAGTCGGAAGGGATCTTCTCGAAGGGAGTGCCTGGCTTGATGCCGTGGTCCGGGTCGCCCTTGACCGGGTCGTAGACGTAGCCGCAAACGGTGCACTTGTATTTCTGCATGAAGCCTCCAAAGAGGGTCTTCTCTTACTCCAGCGTCCTGCGGAACCGGATGTAGCTCAGTCCGGCTGTGCCAGCGGCCATGACAACGAGCACCGCGACATTGGAGGCGAAGACCCAGGGGTCGCCCCCCTTGAGCATGATGTTCCGTACCAATGTTACGAAATATTTGAGGGGGTCCAGATAAGCCACCCAGCGGACCGCGATGGGCATGTTCTCAACCGGGAACATGATGCCGGACAGGAGATTGGCAGGGAAGAGGAACATGAAGCTGCCGAGCATGGCCTGGGACTGGTTGCGTGCGATCGTGGAGATCAGGGTCCCCACGGAGACCGTGGTCGCCACGAAGACCCCGGAGGCCAAGGCCAGCATCCAGAGGGGTCCGCGGGAGGGCACGCTAAAGAGGGCGGTCCCGGCCAGCAGGACCAGGACGCAGTCGGCCAGGCCCAGGAGCACGAAGGGCACGGTCTTACCAAGCAGGATCTCGCCCACGCCCAGGGGGGCCGCGATGATGGTCTCGAAGGTGCCGGTCTCTTTCTCCCGGGCCAGGGACATGCTGGTCAGCACGATGGTGACCAGGCAGATGATCATGCCCATGACCCCGGGCACCATGAAGGCCGAGGACTCCATGGAAGGGTTGTAGAGGACGCGCACGTCGAGCCCGATGCCTGGTCCGCTGCGGGGGGGGCCTGCGGCCCCGAGGATGGAGCGGGCGTAGGCTTCTACGGCCCTGGCCTTGGTTGCGTTGGTCGCCTCCACGAGCAGTTGGACCTCTCCTTCCCCGCGGCCCATGGCCCGGGTCAGGCCTCCGGCTGGGAAGGCGAGGACTGCGTCTGCGGCCCCGGCATCGATGAGGCTAGCAGGGTCGCTTCCCTGGGCCGGGACCGGGAGGAACCAGCCTGAGGAGAGGAAGCGCTCGGTCAGGCGCCGGGCCTCGGCGTCGTCCGGGGCATGGAACGAGGCCAGGCGGATGTTGCGGATCTCGGTGGAGATGGCGCACCCGAAGAGGGTGATCTGCAGGATCGGGGCGATGAAGAGGAGCGCCCTCATGCGCGGGTCGCGCAGGGCCTGGGAGAGCTCCTTGGCCAGGAAGGCGAGTAGGACGCGCCTCATGGCTCGAGGTCCCTCTTGAACCGGTTCGCCGCGGCCGCGATGAGGAGCGCTGAGAGCAGGCCGAGGGCCAGGAGGGGCACGGCGAGCTCGACGGGGCCCGCGCCTTTCAGGAAGATCCCGCGGCACGCGGTCATGAACCACCGGGGAGGCAGGAGCATCGTGAAGCAGCGGAAGAACACGGGCATGCTCTCCACCGGGAAGATGAACCCGGAAAGGAGCAGGGAGGGCAGGAGCCCTGTCATCATGGAGAGCTGCATGGCGAGCTGCTGCTGGCGGGTCGCCACGGAGATGAGGAGGCCCTGGGAAAGGCTGGCCAGGAGGAACATGAGGGAGACGCCTGCGAAGAGGAGATGACTGCCGCGGAAGGGCACGCTGAACCCCAGCCGCGCCGTGAGGTAGAGGAGGGCCATGGCAGCGGCGCTGAGGGCCAGGTAGGGCGCGAGCTTGCCCGCGATGATCTCCAGGGGGGTGACCGGGGTGGAGAGCAGGAGCTCCATGGACCCGTTCTCCCACTCGCGCGCCACGGTCAGGGCTGTCAGCAGGATGGCCAGCAAGCCCAGGACCATGACGGAGAGGCCCGGGATCGTGAACCACCGGCTGTTGAGCTCGTGGTTATAAAGGAAGCGGGTCTTGAGCCGAAGCCCTCCTTCCAGGCTCGAGGCAGGAGACAGGGCCTCCGGCATGGCGCCGGAGAGGGGAAGGACGCGCTGGTTGGCCGAGGCCAGCACACCGGGCAGGTAGCTGAGGATGGCCGCGGCCCTGGCATTGTCCGCTCCGTCGAGCACGAATTGGGCGGCCGCCCCCTGTCCGGAGCGCAGGCCGCTGGCAAACCCAGGGGGGATGATGAGCGCGGCGCCGGCTTCCTCGGCGTCGAGCCTGGACAGGATCCCGTCGCCGGGCCGCGGGCCCTCGAGACGGAAGTAGCCCGAGGCCGCGAAGACCTCCGCGAACTCCCGCGAGGGCCGCGACCGGTCCGCGTCGTGGATCACGGTGACGATGTCCTTGACGTTGAAGTCGATAGCCGCGCCGAAGAAGACCACGAGCAGGACCGGCAGTCCTATGGCCAGACCCAGGGTGAATGGGTCCCGCAGGATGTGCCTGACCTCCTTGGAGGCCATGGCAGAGGCCCGCACCAGAGAGAAGAGCCCGCTCATCGGACGGTCCCCTCCACAAGCCGGAGGAACACGTCCTCGAGCGAGGGCTTGATCCTACGGGCCGAGACGCTGTCGGGGAGGCGGGCCTCGAGCGCCTTCCAGGACGCCTCATCTTGCGCGTTGAGGTGGAAGCGCCGGCCGTGGGGCTGGAGCGAGACCACGCCTTGGGCGCCGGACAGGGTCTGGAGGGATTCCGCACTCCCAGGTCCCGGGTCGAGCTCGAGCATGGGGCCAGGGAAGACCGAGGACTTGAGCGCTCCCGGGCTGTCGAGCGCGATGAGGCGGCCGGCAGAGAGCAGCGCGATGCGGCCGCAGTGCTCGGCCTCGTCCATGTAGTGCGTGGTGACGAGCACGGTCTTGCCCTTGTCCGTGAGCCTGGCGATGAGCTTCCAGAACCGCTCGCGGCCGGCAGGGGACACGCCCGCAGTGGGCTCATCGAGGAAGACGATCTCCGGGTCGTGGAGGAGCGACGCGGCCAGGGACAGCTCCTGCTTCAAGCCCGCTGCCAGGTCGCGGACGAGCGTGCGCTGGTCCGCGTCGAATCCGATGAAGTCCAGGAGCTCTTCGCTGCGGCTTTTGAGGACCGCGGGTTCAAGGCGGCGCAGGCCCGCCGTGAACGCGAGGTTCTCTGCCGCGGAGAGGTCGTTGTAGAGGGTGAAGCGCTGGGACATGTACCCGACCCTGCTCTTGATGGTTGTGCCGCCGTCCTCGAACCCGAACCCGGCCACGCGGGCCGAGCCTTCCGTGGGCTCGAGCAGGCCGCAGAGGACCCTGATGGTCGTGGTCTTGCCCGCGCCGTTGGCGCCAAGGAAGCCGAAGACTTCGCCCGCCTCCACGCGGAAGGAGACGCGGTCCACTGCCGTGAAGTCCCCGAAGCGGACCGTGAGGCCCTGGACCTCGATGGCTGGCCCGGCTGATGTCCGGCCTGTCACGAGGCCCCCTGGCCGGCGCGGCGTATGAAGAGCTCGTCGAAGCCGGCCGCGCCATGCTCCGCCAGGAGTGTGCGCGGCTCGCCCGAGGCCAGGACGCGTCCGCCATCCAGGAGGTGGACCGTGGAGCAGCGCTCCGCCTCGTCCATGTAGGAGGTGGACAGGATGATGAGGATGCCCTGTCCTGCGAGCCGGTAGAGGAGGTCCCAGAACTCCCTGCGGCTGACAGGGTCCACGCCATTGGTCGGCTCATCGAGGAGGATAGCGGATGGGGAGCGCAGGAGACTGCACATGAGCCCCAGCTTCTTGTACATGCCGCCGGAGAGCTTCCCTGCCCTTCGGTCGCGGAAAGGCCCCAGCCGCGTCAGGGCCAGGAGCTCCTCGGCTCGGGGCCCATAGACGTCGTCGGGCAGGCGGTAGAGGTCCCGGAAGAAATCCAGGTGCTCCTGGACGGAAAGGTCCGGGTAGAGGCTGGCCGCTTGCGGCATGTAGGCCAGGCCAGGCCGGACTTTCGGGAAAGGCACGGGGACTCCGCTGTCCATGAACCGCACGGAGCCCGAGTCAGGGGAAAGCAGGCCTGCCAATACCCGCATCAGGGTTGTCTTGCCGCTGCCGTCCGGACCGATGAGGCCGTTGATGCTCTTGGCCGTGAACTCGAGCGACACTCCATCGAGGGCTTGAGAGCGGCCCAAGCGCTTGGAGACTCCCTCGACCAAGATCCCGATGGAGGACATGGTCAGGGCTTGGGCGCGGGCAGGTCCACCTCGATGGTCATGCCGGGCTTGAGGACCCGGTCGGGGTTGGGGAAGGAGACCTTGACCCCGTAGACCAGGCGCGTGCGCTCCTCGCGGGTCTGCACGTTCTTGGGCGTGAACTCAGCCTCGTCCCTGATGTGGCTGATCCGGCCCGTGAAGGTCCGGCCCTTCATCTCGGGCAGCAGGCCCTGGACCTCCAGGCCCAGGGAGAGCCGTGCCAGGACGGGCTGGGGCACGTAGACCATGGCCCAGACCTCGCCCAGGTCCGCCAGGGTCAGGAGCTTCGTGCCCGGAGCGACGGCCTCCTCGGCCTCATGGTAGACGGAGAGGACCACGGCGTCCAGCGGCGCCTTGATCTCGCACCAGTCCAGGCGCAGGGCCGCGTCGTCGCGCTTGTAGCGCAGGCGGTCGAAGGCCTCCTCGGTCATGGCCCCGTCGCGCAGGCGCTGGGCACGCTTGAAATCGCGGTCTGCGATGCCCGCGGCCAGGCGCACGTCGTCGCAGGAGAGCCGCACCAGGGTCTCCCCTTTCCGGACCGGTCTGCCCTCGCGGGCGGGGAAGGACGCGATGGTGGAGGACAGGCGCGATGAGAGGTCCACCTCAGTGGCCTCCACGGTGCCGGCGTAGAGGAACTCCTTGTCCCGCATCAAGGCCCATGCAAGGGCGCCCCCTGCGAGGAGGGCCAGGACTGCGATGATCTTCTTGGTCTTCATGGGATCACTCCTTGCTTGAGAGGCTGGCCATGGCAGCGAGCTGGACCAGGGCCCCGGCGTCGGTCCGGGCGGTCTGCACCAGGGCCTCGAGCTCGCGCAGGTTGGAGCTCTGGACCTCGATGAAGGTCACCCTGCCGGCCTTGTAGGACTCGTAGGTCAGGCCCGCCGCCTCTTTGGCCTCGGCCGAGGCTTTGACGCAAAGCTCCTTTTGCGCCCGGAGGCCCAGGAGCTGGTCTTTGGCCTTCTGCCAGTCGCGGCTGAGGTCGCGCCGGGCCCCCTCGGCGCGCTCCTCGGCGGCCCGTGCCTGGAGGTCGAGGCTTTGGGCCTCTTTGCGGGTTCTGTTGAACTCGAAGAGCGGCATGCTGGCGCTGACCCCCACCGTATTCTGGTGGAAGTCCTCGAGGACCGGGCCGTTGGGGTACTCGAGGCTCGTGCGGGCCATGAGCCCGAGTCTTGGCCAGAGCCCGGCGCGGGCGCCGCTGGCGGCGAGCTTTGAGGAGCGGGCCGCGTCCCGCAAAGCCGCAACCCCTGGGTGGGTCTCGTCGAGGGACCAGTTCTCGACGGGCCCCAGCTCCTTGAGGGAGGCCTCCAGCTCATCGAGGAAGACCGCCGCGGAGGCGGGCTCGATGTCCGCGGGTAGGCCGCTTTCCCGTGCTGCTGGAAGCGGCACGCCCGCGCCAGCGACACCGGGCGCGGGCAGCATGCGGCCGTCAAGGGGCAAAGAGAGGTCAATCCCAGGGTCTCTGCCGGTGAGGCTGAAGAGGTCGCGCAGGCAGGCCGCCAGGTCCGAGCGGGCCTGGCGGAACTGCCTCAGGCGCTGGAGCACTTCCTGGTGGGCCTGGAGCGAGTCGAGCCTGCTCGAGGCCCCGGCTTCGCGGCGCTTCTCCACGTCCCCGTACTGGGACTGGGCGAGCTTGAGCGAGTCCCCGAGGAGGCGCACGGATTCGACCGCGAGCTGGGCTTGGAAGTAGGCGAGCCTGGTGCGCAGGCGGACCTGGCGCCTGGCGGCCCGGAGGTCCTGAGACCGGGCGTCAGCCCCAGCGATTGCGGAGAGCCACGCCCCCCGGCGGGCGCCCTGGTCCCAGAGGGTCCAGTCCAGGGTGGGTCCCACCGAGGCGTTGTGATGGTCGCCCAGAGACTGCGAGCGTCCGGGGAGCACGGAGAGCTCGGGCACCGCGCTGACGAACCGGTAGGAGGCTTCCGCGCTGAGCCTGGGCCAGAGCACGCCCCAGCGGCTTTTCCCGCGGCTGACTGCCGCGGCCCAGTCCGCCTCAGCCGCGCGCAAGGCCGGCGAGTCAGCCAGTGCCGAGGACACGGCCTCGGCTAAGGTCAGCTTGAGCTGCGGGGCAGCGTGGCCCGGGCCGGCGAGCAGCAGGGCGAGCAACAATCCAATCATGAGGTCTCCTTTGCGGTGTCAGGCACCGTCAACGCGTCAAAGCGCGGAAGCGTTTGTCCTTGCGCAGTCCCTCGAAGTCCGGATCATCCTTGGCGCGCCCGCGGTTGCGCTGCTCGAGCCGCAGGGAGAGCTTGAGCTCGTCGAGGGCGTCCTCGTGCCAGCCGGAGAGGGCGAGGTAGGCGGCGTGCTTGTAGCGGGCCTCGGGGTCGCGCTGGGCGCCCCGCGCCGCCATGGCGGATTCAGCCAATGCGCCCGCGAGGTCGCCCTGCTCGAAGAGCTTGTTCGCCAGGTCCAGGTGCGCCAGGGCCCGTTCGACCTTGGCGCGCGGGTTGCGCAGCCGCGTTAGGACGAATTGGAAGAAGTCCCGCTCCTTCGAGCCGTCCCAGTGGTAGAGCAGGAGGGCGCACGTTCCCATGGGGGAGTAGTGGATGCGGTGGAGGCGGAAGTCCTTGGCGGGCCAGCCCGAGGGGGAGAAGGCGCCCAGCGACCGCGTGGTCAAAAGGACGGAGTCGATCTCCGGCCAGGCCGTGGCGCTGGAGGGCACGGTCTCGGAGGAGCCTTGGAGGAGATAGCCGGATTTCCTCAGCCGGGCGATCGTCGCGGCGGCCTTCTCCGGGTCCCAGACGGACTTGCCCTCGATGTTGAGGAGCCAGTCCACGGAAGCGGTCTTGGCCGGCTCCTGGAGGGAGATCGTGCCGATTTGCATGGTGATGGGCTCGTTGAACATGGCGCTGCCCATCGCGGGGTAG
>JBAZSR010000118.1:0-11674 GCA_041662295.1 Elusimicrobiota bacterium
AGGGGCTCGGGCCTGCGGCCGTCGAAGTCGTTGAGGTTGCCCAGCAGGTAGCGCAGGGTGTTCCGGATCTTGCGGTAGGCGTCGGCTGGACCGGCGAGAAGCTTGTCCGAGATGCGGACGTCGTCGGAGTAGTCCGAGAGGGCGACCCACATCCGCAGGACGTCGGCGCCGAGCTTGGCGATCACGTCCTGAGGGGCGACCACGTTGCCCGCGGACTTGTGCATGGCGTGGCCGTGCTCGTCGAGCACGAAGCCGTGGGTGAGGACCTCGCGGTAGGGCGGCCGGCCCCTGAGCGCGACGGAGACGACGAGCGAGCTCTGGAACCAGCCCCGGTGCTGGTCGGAGCCCTCGAGGTAGAGGTCCGCGGGCTCGTCGCCCTTGGGCCGCACCCCGAGCCAGGAGGCGCCCGAGTCGATCCAGACGTCGAGGATGTCGCGCTCGCGGGTGAAGGACTCCCCGCCGCAGGAGCACTTCGTCCCGGCGGGCAGGAAGGGCCACGCCGCCCGCGAGACAGGCTTCTCGAGGTCCGCGAACCAGAAGTCCGAGCCCTCGGAGGCGACCTTCTTCTCCACGGCCTCCAGGACCGCGTCGTCGGTGAGGGGCTTGCGGCAGGAAGCGCAGTAGAGGACCGGGATGGGCGTGCCCCAGACCCTCTGCCGGGACAGGCACCAGTCCGGCCGGGAGGACACCATGCCTCCGATGCGGGACTTGCCCACGGCCGGGACCCACGACACGCCGTCGATGGCCTTGAGGAGCTCCCCGCGCAGGCCCGCGTGGCTGACGCTGAGGAACCACTGCTCCGTGGCCCGGAACACGATGGGGTTCTTGCAGCGCCAGCAGTGCGGGTAGCTGTGCTGCACCGAACCCTCGGCGAGCAGCAGGCCCCTGGACCGGAGCGCCGCGGCCGCGGCCTCGTTGCCCTCCTTGAGGACGTGCTTGCCCGCCAGGCCCTCGGGAGCCTCGGCCGTGAAGCGGCCCGCCTCGTCCACGGGCGAGAGCAGGTCCAGGCCGTTGGCGCGGCCGGTCTCGAAGTCCTCCTGGCCGTGGCCCGGGGCCGTGTGCACGATCCCGGTCCCGTCCTCGGAGCTGACGTAGTCCGCGAGCACGGCCCGGCTCTCCTTCTCGGGATAAAAAGGCCGGCCGCAATGCACGAGCCCCGCGGCCTCCGCGCCCGACCACGAGCCCTCGACCCGGACGAGCCGGGCGCCGGTCGCGGCGAGCACGCTGTCGAGCCTGGCCTTGGCCAGGACCCAGAGCCGCTCCCCCTCGGCCCAATGGACCCGGGCGAGGACGTACTCGAGCTTGGGGTGGAAGGCCAGCCCGGTGTTGGCCGGCATGGTCCATGGCGTGGTGGTCCAGATGACCGCCTGGGCTCCGGCTAAAGGGCCGGTCCCAGCCAGGGGCTGGAAGGCGACGAAGATCGACCGCGAGGTCTTATCCTTGTACTCGACCTCGGCCTCAGCCAAGGCTGTCTCGCAATGCGAGCACCAGCACACCGTGCGCAGACCGCGGTAGACGTAGCCCTTGCCCATCATGACCCGGAAGGCGTGCAGTGTGCGGGACTCGAATCCCGGAGCCATCGTGGTGTAGGGGTTCGGCCAATCGCCGAGCACGCCCAGGCGCTTGAAGTCCTCCCTCTGCGTCTTGATGAAGCGCGACGCGAATTCCCCGGCCTGCCGCCGGAACGCCGGCAGGTCCGTGATGGCGCGCTTGGAGACCTTGAGCTCCTTGAGGAGCGCCGTCTCGATGGGAAGGCCGTGGCAGTCCCAGCCCGGGACATAGGGCGTGCGCATGCCCATGAGGGAGCGGGTCTTGACAGCCATGTCCTTGAGGATCTTGTTGAGCGCGTGGCCGATGTGGATGGGGCCGTTGGCGTACGGGGGGCCGTCATGAAGGACCCACTCGGGCCTGCCTTCTCGGGCCTTGAGCAGGCGCTCGTAGAGGCCGAGCTTCTCCCAATGCTGGAGGATGAGCGGCTCCCGCGTCGCCAGGTCGCCCTTCATGGGAAAGGCGGTCTGCGGCAGGTTCACGGGCCAGGAAGGTTTTTCTTTCTTCAGCGCGGCGTTGGTCATGCCCGCAGATTTTACCAAATACACTGGTGTCAGAGATCGCGCTTGTTGCGTTTTGACTTGTCAAAACGCAACAAGCGCGATCTCTGACACCGGCATATGGACAGGGGAAGGATTTTCTGGCATAATCAGGCCGATGGAAACCATCGTCGCCGTCTGCCTCGTCCTGATCGTCCTCGAGCTGCTGGTCGCCCTCATCTTCTTCGTGACCATGATCCTGCAGCTGCGCCAGACGGCCCGCGCCGTCGAGGTGCTGACCTACCGGGTCGACGAAGAGGTCGACCATGTGGGCACGGTCATGCGCTCAGGCTGGCTGCAGACGCTCTCGGCGGTCGCCTCCGTGGTCGCCGGCTTCTGGGCCGGCCGCAAGGGCGGCGAGTAGGCCCCGGCATTCGACGAGGACGAACCGAGAACGCCGCGACCAGGCCCCATGATCAAGTTCCTCAAGAGACTCTTCACCGACCCGGAACTCCAGAAGAAAAAGGTCTTCCTGCGTTCCCTGGAGCTCTTCAATGACCTCAGCTCCAGGGACCTCGGGTTCCTCGTGCGCTCCCTCCACACCCGGACCTACAAAGAGGGCGAGGCCATCTTCGAGGAGGGCGACATCGGCCGCGCGATGTTCATCCTCGAGACCGGGAGGGTGGAACTCGGCATGCGCGAGCAGTCCGGCAAGACCCGCAAGATCTTCACCCTGGAGCCAGGCGACTTCTTCGGGGAGATGGCCATGCTCGAGCGGCTCCCCCGGTCCGCCTCGGCCCGCGCGGTCGAGCGCGCTCACATCCACCTTCTCTACCGGGCCAACCTCGAGGAGATCCTGCACTACCACCCGCGCATCGGCGTGAGCATCATGACGCACCTGGCGCAACTCATGTCCATGCGCCTGCGCCACGCCAACAAGCTCTCCCTCCTGCACCAGCCGCCGACGTATGGCTAAGCACCCCGAGCCGCGGAGCTTCCCGTTCCTGACCCTCCTCGTCGTCACGGGCCTGTCCGCCTACGCCGTCTTCCACCTGAGAGCCGTGCTGGCGCCCTTCTTCCTGAGCGTCGCCTTGGCATACCTCCTCAACCCCATCATCAACTGGATGGAGAGCCAGGGACTGCGCCGCGAGGCCGCGGTGGTGCTCTTCTACATCGTCGTCGCCGGAAGCCTCACGATCGCGGCCCAGCAGGTCCTGCCGAGCATCAAGGAGGAATTCACGGACCTCAAGGCGAGCCTCCCCGTCTACCTCGACCACGGCCAGGACACCCTGATGCGGACGCACGCCAAGGTCCTCCACTGGCTGCCCATGGACCCGACGACCGCCAAGGGCTACACCGAGAAGATATACGAGCCCCTCATCGAGCAGATTCAGAACATCCCATCCTACCTGCTGGGCCTCTTCCCCTTCCTCTCCCTCTTCTTCCTCATTCCCTTCATCACCTTCTTCCTGCTCCTGGACTGGCACAACATCCTCTCCGGCTTCATCCAGCTCTGCCCGGGCCGATACGTCGAGCAGGTCCTCTACATCATCGCCGAGGTCGAGACCTCCCTGGGCAACTACCTGCGCGGCGCCATGATCGTGGTCGCGGCCGTGGGCACGGCCTCCTATGTCGGCCTCAAGCTCCTCGGGGTCAAATACTCCATCGCCATCGCCGCGCTCTCGGGCGTGAGCTCCTTCATCCCCTACATGGGCGCCATCGTGGGCGCGGCCGTGGGCTGCGTCGCGGCCTGGGTCCAGTCCGGCTCCATCCTCGCAGGGTTGAAGGTCGTCCTGCTCTTCACCGTCATCCGGCTCGCGGACGAGGCCTTCGTCCAGCCGGTGGTCTCCAAGCACGCGGTCAAGCTCCACCCCCTGGTCTACCTGCTCTCCCTGATGGTCGGAGGCGAGCTCTTCGGGTTCGTGGGCCTGGTCTTCGCCGTTCCCACGGCCTGCATCCTCAAGGCCCTGCTCAAGGTGGGCTGGGAGTGGTACACCACCGAGGGCTACCTGGCCGCCCCTCCCGTGGACGGAGAGTCCTCCCCCTACACCTAGGTCAGAGGAACAGCAGTCCGGCAGCCGCGGCCAGGCAGAGCGCGGCGAAGAAGAGTTGGACGGCCACCAGCTGGCCCGCCTCGGACAGGATGGCCTCCTCGCCGAGTCCGGAAACCGCATAAAGGGGCCTGACGCCCCTGACAGCGTCGAGCAGGGACCCGGCCCAACGGCGCCTGCCCGCAGCGCTCCCCCGTTGCGATGAGCGCCTCAGAGGGGCCGCCCCGGTGTTCGCGTGCTCCGCGAAGAAGAGCTGGAGCGTCCCGTCCTCCCGGCGGACCGTGGCCTCGAGCTCGCCGAAGACCACGACCTCCTCCCCGGGGCGCAGGAGCGATTCCCGCGCGTACCGCTCCCCCATCGCCGGCCTCGAGGGCCAGCCCAGCTCATACCCTCCGGAAGGCGACTGGCGGTAGCTCAGCGTCCGGGCCGTCAGGAGCGGACGGCGCGTCCGCATGTCGACGGCGAGCAGGGCCCCTCCGACGCGGAGCAGGAGGACGTCCGGCCCCCGCTGCGTTTCCCCAGGCCGGGCAGCCGGCGCCTCCCCGCCGCTCCAGACATAGTCGGTGAAGGCCGTTTCGAAATAGGCGCACGCCGCGCCGCTGGCGGGCGCCGCGGCGAACGGCGCCTCAGGCACGCCCCGAAGCTTGACGACCCGCCCGGCCTCGACCCCGTCAATCGGGGTCCAGGGCGTCCTCTTGACGAGGGAGCGGCCCCGCAGGCTAGCCCACCCCGAGAGCGCGAGCAGGAGCCCTCTTCCCAGGAGCAGGAGGGCGAGGCCCCAGGCTGCGGCGCGGAGGAGAAGGGACATGGGCGGGGCGCGCCGGTCAAGCCGGCATGTCGCCGACGAAGGGCTCGAGGAGGCGGCGCAGGTCGTCCGGGACGCGGACCGCGCGCCAGAGGTCGTTGACCACGGCGTGGCGGGTGAAGCCGTCCGCGACTTTGCGCCTGCCCCCCTCCTCGTCGAGGATGAGGTAGCTGAACTTGACGCTCGCCTTGCCGATCTCGCAGATGCAGGTGCGAACCGCGAGCAGGTCGTCATAGCGGCTGGCCGCGAGGTAGCGGCAGCCGGTCTCCACCACGGGGAGGAAGAGCTTGCGCTGGGTCTCAAGGTCCCGGTAGCGCACGCCCAGCGAGCGAAGGAGCTCCACGCGCCCCTGCTCGAAGTAGCGGAAGTAGTTGGCGTAGTAGATGACGCCCATCTTGTCCGTGTCCGCGTAGGTCACGCGCACGTTGAACTCGTGGAAGCGCACCCCGCCCGTCCTGGCGTGAGGCCGACGGCTCCCAGCCTCCGCGGGCGCGGCGTGCCCCTGCTTGGCGGACGGGGCAGCGAAGACCGGCCCAGCCGGCGGCGGGAGAGGCACGGGCGAGAATGGCTCCTCGGGAGCGCCGCCCACCGAGAGCCCGAGCACCGAGTTCAGGATGGCGATAAACTGGTTGAGGCCCATGGGCTTGCGCAGGAAGAAGGTGTTGGGCCCCGGCTTGACGCGGGAGCGGATCTCCTCAGCGGAGACCACGCTCGAGAAGAGGACCGGGATGCCGGCCGTGTCGGGCGAGCCGCGAAGCCGCTCGTAGACCGTGTGACCTCCTCCTCCTGGCATCTGGTAGTCCAGGATGATGGCGTCGGGCTTGGTCTGGTGCGCCTGCAGGACCCCCTGGAGCCCGTCGAACGCGACCGAGACCCTGTAGCCCACCGACTCAAGGCCTTCCTTCAGCGGGGCGACCAGGTTCTGATCGTCGTCCACGATGAGGATCCTCTTCGACATCCTGGGGAGAATATCACTTTGCCGGGTGCGTGTCCACCCGCCCCCCTCGCCCCGGCAGCAGGCCCTTGGGCCTACCTGGGAATAGGCCCCTTGCGATGTCAAGAGTGGGCCCCTTGAAACTCCCCCCACCCGCCCTTCCGGACTACACTATTGACAAGGGCAGGAGGAATCAATGGACCTGAAGAACCGGACCCTGAAGCTCGCGAAGGCCGCGCTGGCCGTCATCGTGTTCGCCGCGGTCTCCACAGCGTCGTTCGCCCAGGCCCCGGCGGCAAGCCCGTGGAAGATATCCCCGGCGTCATCTCCCCGGCCCAGCCCCTTCCCAGCCTTCCCCCGCTCAAGAGCATCGTGACCAAGGACGCGGCCCCCGCGGCCCCTGCCGCGCCGGCCGAGACCCCGGAGCATGTCAAGGCGGCCCAGGCCCTCCAGGACTACGGCCTTCCCCCGGCGATCTACATCCAGGACCCCAGCACCATCGAGGAGAAGCAGGCCTTCGCGGTCATCTACTCCGTGACCAAGAGCACCCCCTCCGCCATCGGCCGCATCCTCCTCGACGCGCTCAACGAAACGCCCAAGGACAGGGTCCGGAAGATCACCCACAAGAAGCTCTACATGATCGTCCTCGCCTGCCTCGAGTACGGCAAGCGCTCGGTCGACCCCAAATACCAGGCCCATCCGAGCCTGCTGGCCGCCTACAAGGCCAAGGTCATGGACGTCATGAACGCCGAGATCGCCGGCGACACGGATTACATCGGCCTGGGCCGGAACGGCAAGACCTTGCGGCAGGTCCTCGAGAAGCGCGAGAAGGCCCTCACGAGCATGGTCTCGGCCCTCGAGAAGCTCCCGGAGACCGAGCAGGCCAAGGCGCTCAACCAGCACAAGAAGGCCTTCCTCGAGAAGGTCATCATGGAGATGGACGCCCTCAGCTTGAGCGGAAACGGCGCTGTGCTCGTGCCCGAGAGCCTTGTCACGATCTGCAAGCTCATCCCCGAGAGCGAACTCACGCGGGAGCAGTGGGAGACGATCTTCGACTCCTACCCCATGGGACACAGCCTCTGGGCGGACCGGGTGGACCTGGCGTGGCGCCGGGGCATCACGGGCAAGGGCGTCAACGTGGCCATCCTCGACACCGGCATCGACAAGGACCACCCCATGGTCCGGGGCGCGGTCTCCGACTGGGGCAACCTCACCCATCACCGCTACATCGACAAGGGCGCGGTGGACGCCTCGGGCGCGAGCCTCTTCGGAACCCCGGACAACCGCGGCGGGCACGGCACCCACATGGCAGGCGTGCTCCACTCCTACGCGCCGGACGCCAAGATCATGAACATCAAGGTCCTCGACGAGGAGGCCGGCGAGGAGATCCCGGAGGAGCTCAAGCACGACCTGCCCGCGACCATGGCGGCCATCGCCAAGGGCCTCGAGAAGGTCTACGACCACAACGCCGACGTCGCCTCCGGCAAGAAGAAGGGCGAGCGCATCGACGTGGTGAGCATGAGCCTCGGCATCCCGAATTCCAACGCCCACCAGGTCAGCCAGACCGACACCGACGTCATCAGCGCCATGGTCAAGAAACTGCACGCCCAGGGCGTGGTGGTGTGCGTCGCGGCGGGCAACGAGGGCCAGACCAAGATCTCCAGGCCCGGCTTCATCCCCGAGGCCATCACGGTCGGCGCAGCGGACTATTTCAAGCGGGTGGCGGCCTTCTCCGGGGACGGCGCGGTCGCCGCCGACGGCAAGATCAACCAGAAGCCGGACGTCTACGGTTACGGCGTAGGCGTGCGCTCGGCCAAATTCGACCCGGAAGCCGACTACGAGGCGCTCCCCACGGACGCGCTCAGCGCCGCGGGCAACGGCACCTCTCCCGCGATCCCGCACGTGGCGGCCGTGGCCGCCATGCTGATCCAGTCCGGCCGGCAGATGGGCATCGAGCTCGCCCCGGAGCAGATCCGGACCATCCTCAAGGAGAGCTCCACGACCACGGCCAACGGCAACCCCTACGCCGGCTCCATGGGCGGGGTGGTCAGCGCCTCCCGCGCCCTGGACTACCTGAAGAAGAACTTCTCGAAGTTCGAGGACAAGAAGAAGCGCTGAACTACCGATCCGCGTCGCTCCGCGGCCCCCTGCGGTTCCGTTCCACCACTCCCCGCAGGGGGCCGCCGCGTTCAGGCCGCCGCGGTCCTCATAACGCTCTCTCTATTTAAGATGCCTTTGGGCTGGAAAGGATCCGCCTCATTCTACCTTGAACACCGCGGTCTCGACCTCAGCGACGGGGTAGGGCCAGCAATCCGTGCTCGGCCTGGCGGGCAAGCGCCGGCCGGCGACAAGCCTCAGCCCGGGGAAACGCTCGAAGAGGCCGCAGAGCCTCGCATACTCGGGATAAGCGCAGACCGAGGTCCTGACATAGTACCGGCAGCCCGGGCCGGCGATCGCGCCGAGGAACGCCTCCTCGGAGACGACCCCTGTGTCGACGAAGGACCGCCGCCAGCCCTTTGCGCCGACATAGGAAGGCACGCGCAGGACAGGGTGAGCCGCCGGCCCCGGGAACACGATGCGGCAGCCCTCGGGGACGGCCTTGAAGGCCTCCCTGAGGAACGCGTATTCCAGCTGTTCCGTGTTCCTCCGATAAATCGCGGGAGAGTACGCCGCCAGCACGACCACGACCCAGACCGGCAGGGCAAGAAGAGACAGCCGTCCAAGCCTCGCCGGAAGCAGCAGCGCCAGCCCGGCCAGCAGATGGGGAAAATAAAGCCGGTCATGGCCCGCGCTGAACATCCGGCTCATGATATAGGTCCCGTGCGTGACCACCATGACGGTCCAGGCGCTCCCGACCAGGGCCGCGGCGGGACGCCGGCCGCGGCTCAGGAAGACCAGGACGACGGCGGCGGCGGCCGAGGCGGCCATCCACGGCCACATCCTCTCGTCATGGAAGGTCACGAAGGCCAGGGGCACGGGATTGTCCCCGCGCGGGGCCGTGACCCGCAGAAGCACCTTGAAGAGGATCGGGGCGCTGTCCAGGCCCGCGACAGCGGCGGCGGTCCCGGTCAGCCTCAACCATGCCTTTCCAGCCCCGGCCCGCCCTGCCAGGCCTGCGGCGGCCAGCAGGCCGAGACCGGCCGGCGGCCACGCGATGGGGTGGACCCTCATGGCCTGGGACGCGAAGAGGCCCGCGGCAGCGGCCAGAAGCAGGCTTTGTTTCTTGCGCCCTGCTTCGGCCTCCCGGCCCGCCCAGGCCAGACACGCCATGGCCGCCGCCACGAGGGCGGTGATCGCGGAGAAGTGCGCCTCCGAGGCTGCGTAGCGCGCCAGGAAGGGGTCCACGGCCGCCACGCCCGCGGCCAGGTCCGCGGCCCTGCCCCTGCCTGCCAGGGCCGTGACCATCGCCAGCATCAGGACCGGAGCAGCGGCGGAGAGCAGGAGGTTGACGCTGAAAAGAGACAGGTCCGGCGCCATCGGCAGCCAGCGGATCCATCCCACCACCTCGTGGAAGCCCGGCCCGTAGAAGTCCGACCCGGTCCCGGCCACGGCCATCCAGACCCAGTCGGGCCCCTGCCCGTTGTGATGGTAGGGCCCCCAGACCCCGAAGACCGCGCGCAGCGCAGCCGCGCCGGCGAAGAGCCAGGCGCAGCGCCGCGGGTCCGGCAGGAAGAGCCGGGGGCCGCGGCCGCGGAGCGCCCAGAACGCCAGGCCGCACGCCGCGAGCATCCGCCATCCGGGCGTCATCACTTGGGATGATAGCATGTTGCCCGTCGGCGAGCCTTGCATCGTCGTCGACTCAACGGGTATAGTGACTGGCAATGGCCCCCGTGTCCCGAGACATCGTCCGCGATGCCGCAGCCGACTGCGGCATCGACCAAGTGGGCTTCGCGTCCGCGGCGCCCGTCGCCCGGGACCTTTCGTCCTTCTGCGACCCCAGGAGCGTGCTTCCGACCGCCGCGTCCGTGGTCTGCGCGGCCCAGTGCTACCTCAAGGACGAGGAGGACGACCTCTCCCGGCCGGGAGAGCCTCACGGCCTCATCGCGCCCTACACCAGGAGAAACCACTACAAGGACCTCAGGGACAGGCTCAAGGCCCTCGCGAAGCTCCTCGAGAAGGCCGCCGGGACAGCGGTCCGGTCCAAGTGCTCCTCCTGCGGCCCCCTGGCTGAGAAGCCGCTGGCCCGGGCCTCGGGCTTGGGCTGGTACGGAAAGCACGGCATCATCGTCACCAAAAGGTTCGGGTCCTGGGTCGTGCTGGGCGAGATGGCGACCGAGTTCCGTTTCGAGCCCGACCCCGAGGTCCCGGACGCCTGCGGAGACTGCAGGGCGTGCATGGAGGCCTGTCCCACCAAGGCCATCACCGCTCCGGGCCGTCTCGACCGTTCGCGCTGCCTCCAGCACCTGACCAACTCCCCCTCGGCCATCCCGGAAGACTGGAGGCCGCTCTGGGGCAAGCGGCTCTACGGGTGCGCGACCTGCCAGCAGGTCTGCCCCAAGAACGCGGCGGTCCGGCCCTCGCCAAGGGCCGTCGCATCCGGGGCCGTGGGACCCAGCATCCCGCTGATCCCCCTCCTTTCCATGACGGAGAGCGGCTACCGGACAGCCTTTGCCGGCAACCAGATCGCGGCACGCTGGGTCCGCTTCGAAGCCATCCGCCGCAACGCCTGCCTGGCCCTGGGCAATGCCGCTGACCCGGCCGCTGTCCCGGCCCTGGCCGGGACCCTGGCCGCGGACCCGTCCGTTCTCGTCCGGGGCCACGCCGCCTGGGCTCTGGGAAGACTCGGCAGGGGCGAGGCCCGCGCAGCGTTGGACCGCTGCCGCAAAACCGAGCCCGACCCCTCGGTCCGCTCCGAGATCGAAGCCGCCCTCCGGTCCCCCTGATGTCCGAGACCAAAGGACCTATTTCACCATAGGCCCCTTGCCCTGTCGCGCCTAGGTCCCAGGTCCCATGCTCGCTCCTGGGCCCCGTGATAGCATTGAGTAGGTCCAAAGGGAACATCGTGCGCCGCCTTCAGAAGCTGATCGTGATCGTCGTGCTCGTGATGAACACGGGCGGCGTCCGCTTCGTGGCCCGCGCCGAAGCCGGCCAGCCAGGCCGCTTCGTCGCGGCCCCTTCCCGGGGCATCAGGGCCGTGGCCAAGGTGGTGACCAAGAAGGCCAAGCACCACCGCGGCGAGAAGTCCTGGAAGACAACCAGCCGCAGGCACACCTCGAAGGACCTCGACAGCCTCCGCTGCGATGCCAAGGTCGCCCCGGTCGCGGCCCAGGTCGTGACGCATGTCCCGGCGCCGAAGCCCGTCCCCCTGACCAGCTTGCGGGAACGCTGGAAGCTGGCCAGCGACCTGAGTCCGGTCCAACCGCCCCACCTGAGTTCCAAGAAGTAAGCCGTCCCTCCACGGGGATCCTTCCCCGCATCGCCCCGCGTCCATCCGCCAAGACGCGCATCCGTTGAAGCTGTCAAAGCCAAATCGAGAATCGAGGAGAATGATGAAGACCATAAAGTTGATGATCGTCGTCCTGTCAGCCGCGGTCGCGGGCTCAAACCCCGCTTTCGCGGCTGCCAGCCAGGACATCGCCGGATCGAAAAACTTCGCGGCCTTCCGCAACGACGGGGGCATGAAGCGGCCTCCACAGCACCAGCCAAGGAAGCCTGAAGCACGTCCCGCTCCCAGGCCTCAGCCGCCGGTGGTCAGGCCTCAGCCCCAGCCCAGGCCCCAGCCGCCGGTCGTCAGGCCCCAGCCGCCGGTCGTCAGGCCCCAGCCCCAGCCCAGGCCCCAGCCGCCGGTCGTCAGGCCCCAGCCCCAGCCCAGGCCCCAGCCGCCGGTCGTCAGGCCTCAGCCCCAGCCCAGGCCCCA
>JBAZSR010000119.1:0-11589 GCA_041662295.1 Elusimicrobiota bacterium
CCGATCGTCTCGTGGGGTCGAGGAGGAAGGCGATCTTGAGCTTGGTGCCCACCCCGTCCGTGCAGGCGACCAGGGAGTGCTCCCCCCTGCCGCCGAGTTCGAGGGGGAAGAGCCCGGCGAAGCCGCCGATGCCCTTGGTCCGCGACGCGATGTAGTCCACCAGCCGGTCGGCCAGGGCCGTGTCGACCCCGGCTTGGCGGTAGGTGATTCTCCGACGGCCGGTCGTCGGGCCGTCGGAAGGCCGCTTCATCAGGATGCTCCTTTTCTTGCCTCGTCGGCCATTTTCCTGAACTCCCGGCTGCCCGGCTTGACCAGGGGCAGGCCCTTGCGGCAGAGGGGGCAGGCCTCCGGCTTGTAGACCACGAGCGGCAGGCGCAGGAGGGTCTTGAGGGGGACGCCGAAGTCCGGGTCCTTCTGGCTCCTCACCGCGACCGCGAGCACGGCCAAGGGCTTGGCGCCCCAGGATCGGGCCAGGGTCACGATCTCCCGGGCGGAGCGTCCCGTGGTGATGACGTCCTCGACCACCACGACCTTCTCGCCGGGCAGGAGGCGGAAGCCTCGGCGCAGGGTGAGCGCCCCTTCGACGCGCTCGGCGAAGAAGGCCTTCTTGGCCTTGAGCGCCCGGGCGACCTCCTGGCCGATGACGATGCCGCCCACGGCGGGGGAGACCACGGCGTCGGGCGCCTCATCCTGGAGGACGGCGAGGGACTTGCCCATCTCCGTGGCGAGCTTGGGGTCGGCCAGGAGCAGGGCGGCCTGGAGATACTTGTCGCTGTGGAGTCCCGAGGAGAGCAGGAAATGCCCTTCGAGGAGGGCGCCGGCCTCGACGAGGTGGCGTTGGACGTCGGGCTTGCGGGCGCCCTTGGCCGAGGCCTTGGGCCGGGCCGGCTTCGAGGGCCGGACGGGACGGACGGTGCGGGGTGCGTCGGTGCGGGGGGTCATGTTGCCTCCAGGGCGCTGGGTGAAGCGTCCACCATCTCGCGCATGATGTCGTGCGCCGCCTTCAAAGGGTCGGGCGCCATGGTGATGGGCCGGCCGATGACGATGCGGTCGATGCCGAGCCGGGCGGCGTCGCCCGGGGTCATCGTCCGCCGCTGGTCGTTCCTGACCGCCCCGGCGGGACGGATGCCGGGGACGATGAAGCGCATGTCGAGGTGCGGGAAGCTCCTGCGCAGGTGCGCCACCTCCTGGCCGGAGCAGATGATAGCGTCGATGCCGTGCACCCAGCCCATCTTGGCCAGGCGCTTGGCGAGGGCGGGGACCTGGGCGCCTTGGCCGAAGACCTTGACGTCCTTGTTCTGCAGGCTGGTCAGCACGGTCACGCCCCAGAGCTTCGGCCGGGGAGAGACCTCGGCCGCGGCGTCGACCATGCCGGCCCCTCCCGAGAGGTGCAGGGACACTGCTTCCACGCCGAGGCGCTGGGCCTCGCGCACGGCGTGGGCCACGGTCTGCGGGATATCGTGGAACTTGAGGTCGAGGAAGATCTTGCCGCCGTAGTGGTGGACCAGGTCGACCGCGCGTTTGCCGTGCGCGGTGAAGAGCCTCAGGCCGATCTTGTAGTGGGTGATCGTCCCCTTGAGACGATTGAGGAGTTCCTCTTCCTTGAGGATCGTGTCCACGTCCAGCGCGACGATTATATCTGTCACTTTCCTCTTCCTACAGCATCTTTCACTGTCTTGTCCCCGTTCTTTTTCAGCAGCTCCGCCAACTCCGCCTGGATCCGGCGGACCACTGCCGGGCCGCGGTAGACGAGGCCCGTGTAGACCTGCACGAGGCTCGCCCCAGCCCTGATTTTCGCATATGCGTCGGCTCCTGTGAAGATGCCTCCCACTCCGATGATGGGCAGGCGGCCCCCGGTCAGGGCATGGACCCGTGCCACGAGCCTGGTGGAGCGGGCGGCCAGGGGCTTGCCGCTCAAGCCTCCCTGGAGGCCGGCGAAGGCCTCCGGGACGCCCTCCCTCGAAGTGGTGGTGTTTGACACGATGATTCCCGAGGCGGCTGTTTCCACCAGGGGGAGGATGTCCTTGAGGTCCGTCTCGGCCATGTCGGAGTCGATCTTCACGAGGACTGGTTTGCCCCGCAGGTTCTCGCCGTCGATGGCGCCGAGGATTCTCTCCAGCCTGAGCTTGTCCTGGAGCGCGCGCAGGCCCGGGGTGTTCGGGGAGCTCACGTTGACCGCGAAATAGTCGCCGTAAGGCTCGAGGGTGCGGAAGGTCTCGGCGTATTCCTGGGGCGCGCGGTCGTGTGGGCAGTCCTTGTTGAGGCCGAGGTTGATGCCGATGGGCACGGGCAGCTTCCCGCAGCCCCTGAGCTTCTCAGCGGCCTTGGCCGCGCCTCGGCCGTTGAAGCCCATGCGGTTGATGATGCCCTCGGCTTCCACGACCCGGAATAGGCGGGGCTTGGGGTTGCCGGGCTGGGGCCTCAGGGTGATGGACCCGAGTTCCAGGAAGCCGAAGCCCAAGGAGGGCAGGATGCCGGCCAGGATGCAGTCCTTGTCGAACCCCGCGGCCAGGCCCACGGGATTGGGGAACCTCAGGCCGAACGCCTCGGTCTCGAGGCCCGGGGCTGAGGGCCCGGCTGCCAGGGAGACGAGAGAGGCTCCTCCGGGAAGCTTCTGCAGCAGGCTGAGCAGGCCCACGACAGCGTCGTGCGCGTTCTCGGGGTCGCGCCGGAAGGCCAGGGGACGCAGGACCTTTTCATAGAGCATGGACGACCCTCCCGGCCACGACCGTGGCGCAGGCCCGTCCCCGGAGCCGCATCCCCGTGAAGGGCGTGTTGGAGGACTTCGAGGCGAACGGGGGGCGCGGGGTCCACCGGGCCCCGGGGTCGATGATCGTGACGTCGGCGTCCATGCCCGGACGCAGGCTCCCCTTGGACTTCAGGCCCAGAATCCTGGCCGGGGCCGCGGACATGCGCTCGACCAGGGCGGTGGGCGTGAGGCCAGCTTCGAGGAGCCGCGTCAAGGCCAGGCCGAGGGAGGTCTCGAGGCCGATGATGCCGAAGGGCGCCTTCGCGAAGCCCAGGGCTTTGCGCTTGCGGGTGTGGGGCGCGTGGTCCGAGGCCACGACGTCGATGGTCCCCTCCACGAGGCCCGTCCGGACCGCGTCCCGGTCCGTCGGGGAGCGCAGGGGCGGGTTCATCTTGTAGTCCGGGTCGCGGCCCGGGATGTCCGCGTCGCAGAGGGTCCAATGGTGCGGCGCGGCCTCGCCCGTCACGGACAGGCCCCTTGCTTTGGCAAGGGCCAGGGCCCGGACCGTGCCGCGGGTGCTGGCATGGCAGAGGTGGAGCCGGCCCCGCGCCGCCTCGGCCAGGGTGATGTCCCTGCAGACCATCGCGGTCTCGCAGGCGGCCGGGATGCCGGGAAGCCCCTTGGCGGCCGCAAGCGGCCCCGCGTTCATGACCCCGTTCCCGGCCAGGTTCAGGTCCTCGCAGTGGGAGAGGATCGGCCGGTCCAGGCTCCGGGAGAGCTCCAGGGCGCGGCGCATGAGGCCCGGGTCCCGGACCGGCCGTCCGTCCTCAGAGAAGGCGGCCGCGCCAGCCGCGGCCAGGACCTCGAGCGGGGCGAGCGACGTCCCAGCCTGGCCCTCGGTGACCGTTGCGGCGAAGAGGACGTTGACCGCCGCGCCTGCGGCCCGCGCCCTAAGGTCGGCCAGGAGGCCGGGGTCGTCCAGCGGCGGGCTGGTGTTGGGCATGGCCAAGACCGTGGTGAAGCCCCCTCGGGCCGCGGCGGCCGCGCCTGAGGCGATGGTCTCAGCTTCCTCGAAGCCGGGTTCCCTCAGGTGCACGTGCATGTCGATGAGCCCGGGGACGACCCAGCGGCCCGAGGCATCCAGGCAGGGGAGGCCTTTCAGGGAGGGCCTCTTGCCGAGCCCGCGACCGATCGTCGCGACCTTCCCGTCCTCGATGAGGATGTCGAGGATGCCCTCGACCCGTTGGGCAGGGTCGATCACGAGGCCGTCGCGGATGAGCAGGCTCAAGGCTTGGCGCCCGAGGCGCCTTCGATTCTGCGGAGTTCGGCCTCGACGGCCTTTCGGGTGCCTTTGGATGGGTCGAGCGTGAGGGCCTTGTGGAAGAACTTGGCGGCGTAGGCGTTGTTGCGCTCCCGGACGAGACAGAGCCCCATGCCGGCGTAGACGTCGGCCACGATCGAGTCCTCGGCCTGGATGTCCTTGGAGAGCTTGATGGCGCGGGTGTAGGATTCCTTCGCCGCGGTCAGGTTGTTCTCGGTGAAATAGACGCTTCCCATCCGTTCGTGGAAGAGGATCATCCGCGGGTCGCTGGGGTCGAGCCTGCGGGCCGCCTCTTGGAGCTCGAGGATGGCCTCGCTGCCGTTCTCTTCCGCGAGGTGTCTGTCCGCCTTCTGGAAGTGCGTCTCGATGGAGTCCGTGACCGGGGAGGCCTCCTTCTCCAGCTCCGGAGCGTCCTCGCCCTCTTTATCGGCCGAGACGGGCGGAGGGGCTACGTATTCCTCGTCCATGATGGGCGCGCCGCCGCAGGAGGTCAGGGCCCAGGGGAGGAGAAGGACGGCAAGGCCGGGCCATGGGAATCCACGGAGTTTCATGGTCATGGTGCCTCCTGATTATGTTACCAAAAATCCGCCATGTTCAATTGCTATAATGGGCCATGGCATATTTCAAGAAGCGCAGGAACGCCGGGCCCAGCAAGAACGAACTCAAGGTCGCGCGCGCCTCGGAGGTCGAGAGGCGCGCCCGCATGGGAGGCACGCTGGGAGCCAGGTTCCCCATGGTCCTGCGCCTGTCCATCCGCCTGGCGATCACGGGCCCTCAGGGCCAGCTCTTCTCCGAAGAGACCCGCTCCTTCGGTCCAGCCGACAAGTGCGGCTTCGAGGTGTCCTGTCCGGGCCGGTGCGGAGGGGGCAGGTTCGACCTCGACACCAAGCTCGCGGCGGTCCTCAACGCCCGCGAGACAGCCAGCGAGTCCTCGGGGGTCTGCCAGAACCCGATCTACGCCGGCGCGTCCGAGGTCTGCGGCTGCCGTCTCGCCTGCAAGATCGAGGCCTCCTACAAGCCGGAGGAGCCCCCGCAGCCCGATCAGCCTGCCTGAGCCGGATGCCCAAACCGGGTTTTCTGCTATAGGGTGGGTGGGAAAGAGAAGGCCCGCGCTGGGAGCGCGGGCCTTCGTGCGTCCGGCCAGGCTGCTTAGGGCTTGAGGGTGTAGGGGACTTCGACCGTCTTGGCGGGCATCCGGCAAAGGGACGCGCCGTCGAACATAAAGCCGCGCACCGAGACCGGGGCCTCCTCGCGGAGCCGGCCCTCCACATCGGTCCCGACGTAGATCGCCGCGCCGGCGTAGTTGAGCTCGCCGCAGCGCTGCTGCGGCTTTTTGCCGCTGAAGAGGTCGCCCACGATGTTCCAGCCGGACTGCGCCCGGCTGCCGCCCGAGATGTGGAGCCTTCCCGAGACCGGGGAGCCTTCGAGGAGCATGACGGACCCGTAGGTGAAGGGGTGGTAGTAAGGGTCGTGCACCTCGACGCCCACGATGTCCACGCAGAACTCCTTGGGCAACCCAAGGACGTCGGCCTCGGCGCTTTCGCCCCGTGTCCAGCACTTGCCGACCTTCATCAGGGTCGTCCGCGGAGGGGATTGCCGTCCCTTCGCCTGACTGCCCGTGACCCAGGTCTTGAACCCGGTCAGGCCGGTGCTCAAGGTGTCCCAGGCCTGCGTGACGATGGATTCGAAGCCTGAGGACCGGTCGTCAGCGGCTCGGGCCGCGCTGGAGCACGCCAGCAGGAGAGCCGCGGCCGCGATGAATCGGAGACTGCGCATGGTCCGCCTCCTCGGTCCGCCCGATTATTGCTTGAGCCTGAAATCGTTGGCCATCCGCCACTCGCGCTCCGCCATGTGGAAGGCGAGGAAGCGCTTGTTGTCCTCGCCCAGGCCCGCCAGGAGTTTTTCGAGCATGGAGCGGGTCGGGTCGCCGGCCTTGCGGCCGGCGATCTCGGCGGCAACGCGGTCCTCCATGACCGGGATGGTCTCCATGCCGGTCTTCTTGCCGATCCGGTCGAGTGCGATCTCCGAGCCCGGGCCGTCCAGCCAGATCTTGAAGGAGGACGCGAGGTCCGCGTCCTTGAAGTGGTTGATGGTCTCGATCTCGGGCAGTCTGCGGGTCGATCCGCCGAGCTCGAGCCACGCCCGCACGGTCATGCTGAGCTTCATGTACTCCTTCTCAGCGCTATCGACCATCCCATCGAGCATGAGTTTGGAGGCTTCCTTGGTGATGTAGGAGGCCAGGACCCGCGGGTAGAGGGGGAGGTCCGCCTTAAGGACGATGATCGGCTTCGCGCCGGGCTTGGCCTCGAGTGCGGAGGGGGCGGCCTGCTTGCGGAACTCGATCCTGACGCCCTTCTCCTTGAGGAACTCCACGACCTCGGGGCCCACTCCGACCCCATCGTTCATGGCGACCAGTGTGGTCTCGAGGGCGCTGATTTGGGGCGGCGGCCCGCTCTGCGTGAGCTGGAACCTCGGGATCTCCAGCTTGGCCGGAAGGTCGAGCCTCAGCTCCTCGTGCGCGGCAAGGGGCGCGGCGCACAGGACTGCGGCAAGGGCGGCGACAAGGGTCTTCATGGGGTATCCTCCGTAAGGTCGTGGGGGACGATGGGTCGTCTCACGGATTACATTGTATCAACCCCCCGAAAGGGCTCTATGGGACCTTCGTCCCACAATGGGGGAGGAAAAGGACCTACGATGTGGTCAGGTCTTGAGATTTGAGTTTTCGCATAGCGAAAACTCAAATCTCAAGACCTGACCCCGATAGGACGGTTGATGTTGCCGACGGCATAGGGTAGAATCTTGCCATGAAAGCAAGAATCCTCCTCATGGCATGTTCCATCCTTGCCGCGGTCTCCACGGCCCGCGCGGGCGTCTACAGCGATTTCGAGAGGGAGATCAAGCAGGGCATCATCAAGCCCTTCGCGCTGGATATAGGAGGATTGGTGGGCGCCACGGGCTTCGCGCCGGCCATTCCCTTGGGGACCTTCCACCCTTCGGTCCGCGTCGTGGCCGCGATCCAGACCAAACCGGACAAGGACAACCTGGTCCTGCGGAACTCCGGGATCACGACCTTCGGCATCCCCGTGGTCGAGGCGGCTATCGGCCTGCCCTTCAACCTCGACGTCGTGGCGCACGGCTTCAGGGTCCAGAACCTCTCGATCGTGGGCGGGGGCCTGCGCTGGTGCGTGTTCAAGGCCGGCCTGGCGACCAAGGCCATCCCGAACATCGGGGTCTCGGCCTTTGGCGACAGGATCGACTTCTCGGCTTTCAGCGCCTCCCACCTCGGGTTGAACGCCATGGCGACCTGGGACCTGCCCTTCATCGCCCCCTACATCGGCGCCGGGTACGACGCCACCAACCTCAAGGTCAAGACCGCGGTCGTCGATTCGGGCGCCTCCACATGGATCACGAACACGACCGTCCAGGGCTTGAGCGAGACAGCTACAGGCTCGCGCTTCATCGTTGGGACACAGCTCAAGCTCGTGTTCCTCACCCTCGACGGAGGGGCCCTGCTCCTGCACGGCAACCAGGGCTACTTCGCAAGCGCGGGCCTGCGGTTCTAATGCAGGCGCAAAGCAACGGCCCCGCTCCCTTTCGGGAGCGGGGCTTCGCTTTGTACGCCTGGGATCAGTCTAATATTGGACACCGATGGAGCCGGCTTGTTCCCGGAGGGTTGCGGTCACCTTGGCGTCGAACCCGTCCTTGGAGGCAGGCGTCTTGGCGGCCTTGCCCATGATGAACTTCTCGCGCTTCTTCGCGAGGTCCGCGAGCTGACGGCGCAGGGCTTCCCTCTCCTCTGAGACCTTGGCGAGTTGGGCTTTCTTTTCTTCTAAGGACCGCCCCTTCATGGTTTCCGGCAGGTCGCTGTCCTTGACCTCCGCGAGCTGGACGGAGCCTCCCTCTACAGCGGCCAGGAGGTCCTTCTCCCGGGAGAACCCGGCCTTGCTCTTGAACTCGGCCCGGGCGGCCATGGCCGAGGCCGGGGCCGCGGCCGCGAAGCTCCTCCCGCGCGCGATGTCCATCCGGGCTTCCTCGGCCTTGGCGCCGAAGGCCAGGGTCGTGCCGTCGAGCCTGGCCTGGAGCTCCGCGATGGAGCGGTCGAAGGGGGTCTCCACGTTCCGGACCCCTCCTCCCTGGTCGATGGTGAAGAACTTGCCTTCCCCGAGCCTGGCGATGGCGCTCCAGTCGGCGCCCGTGGAAGGGTCTGCGCCGCAGCGGATGGCGTTGACCTTGATGCCCTTGAGCACCGCGGCCTGCACGGTCTTGGGGTAGGCCGGGACGTCCTTATAGTCGTTGTGGGGGGGCGCGTCGCCCACCAGGAAGACGATGCGCAGGGTCCTGGGCGCGGAGCTCCAGCCCGATTTGTTCACCGCGTCGTCGAGCGCGGTGAGGACGTCCTCCGGGCCGTCGCCCCCGCCCTCGGCCTTGAGGGCGAGCAGCTTCTCATAGACCGCGTCGAGGTTGGCGGAGAGGGGCTCCACCTGGGTGACGTACGTGTCGGTCCGGTCCCTGTAGGCCACGAGCCCCATCTTGATCTTCGGGGTAGGCTTGCCCCTGGCCAGGTCGTTGACGATGGACCAGATCTTGCGCTTGGCGCCCTCGAGCAGGCCGCCCATGCTCCCGGTGGTGTCGAGCACGAATACGACCTCGATGGAAGGGGCCGCCTTCTTGGGCGTCTCGGCCCCTGCCGCTTGGGCGAAGACGAGGGCGAGGACTGCGGCAGCGACGGCGGCTGGGGTCTTCATGGTGGTAGGACACCTGTGTCTGATGGCGGTTCCAAATGAAGGTGCCGGGGATTAAGAAACTTAAGTTGTCACGGATAACTTAAGTTTCTTAATCCCCGGCACCGATCTCGCGGCTAGCGCATGATCTGGACGCGGCCGATGGACGGCTGGGGCACGAGGGCCTTGGTCAGCGAGCCGATGCCCTCGCTCACGTACATGGCGACCACGATGACCACGGCCGCGAGCACGATGCCGACCGCGACGTTCCCCTTCCGGAGCTCCGCGCCCTCGTCGATGTCCGTGGTGAGCCTGGCGTAGAACCTCAGGGCGAAGGAGGTGGTGAACATCGAGATGACGAACACCAGCACGAGCTGCGAGAGGGCGAAGGCCACCATCTTCAGCACGTTGACCTCGGCCTCCTGCGGGGTGAGGAAGTAGAAACGGACGAGGCTGATGACCGGGCCGATGCCTTTCTGCACCATGAGCGCGGTGGCGAAGAGGAGGGCGGCCAGCAGGATGGCGACGGCCACGTTCTGCTTCTTGAGCTCCTCGGCCTCGCTGTAGTCCTTGTGCATCCCCCGCATGGACCGGTAGTTGACGTAGAGGATGAGGACCGACATGATGACGGTCATCACGAACTCGAAGATGCTCACGAGCACTCTGGTGATGTACATGACTCCTCCTAATATATCAAAACGGCTGGATCGGCACTCCGTTCATCTTGTTGAGCAGGTCCGTGGTGTAGTCCGAGACTTGTCCGATGGGCAGCCAGGCCGGCCCCGCCGGCTCGATGAGCACGTACTGGACGCCCTTGTGTTCGAGGAAGACGTCGCCCTGTCTGGGCAGGCGGGCGATGCCGAGCAGGAAGTGCCGGGGCAGGGCCACGCCCACGCCTTTGATGCCCTTCCAGTTCGACAGGATGGCGGCCAAGAGCGCGGATTTGGAGTCGCAGTCGCCCCAGCCGTCGTAGAGGAGTTGAGGCGGGGGATGGACGCCTCCGATGCGGCGGCCGCGCTCCGCGTCCGGCGGGATGCGGTAGGCCAAGGCGGTCTGGACCATGGCCGTGGCCGCGCCGATGACCTCCTCCGAGTCGTAGCCGTGACCTTCTCCCAGGCGCTGGATGGCCAAGGCCAGGCCGTTGACGCGCTTCATGTTGCGCCAGATGAGCTGGGGGACGTCCACCGCGACCGTGCCCTTGTCCACCTGCTTGAAGCCCCGGGACACGAAGTAGAGCTTGACCTGCTCCTCGTAGGCGGCCTGTCCCTGCTTGCCGTACTTCTCGAAGACCGCGTCGAGCTCCTTCTTGGAGTACCCGAACTCGCGCAGGCTGCCGTCCACGTCGGCCTGGACCAGGGGGAATTCGAGCTTGAGGGGGTCGTTGTTGAAGTTCCTGAACTTGAGCTGGATCTCGTAGATGTCCTGGGAGAGCGAGACCCTCTTGAAGGTCGCGCCCGGCGGACGCGGCATCTCCTCGTTGACCCCGTCCTGGCCGAAGGTCAGGGTCCGGACGGGTTGGTTGGAGCGCCAGGCCAAGGCAGGGGCGGGCTCCTCTGCGAGGTCGGCTTCCCACGAGATGAAGAGGGACGCGGCGCCGCACAGCAGTCCCGCGATGCAGAGGCGGAGCCCGGTTCGGGGGGGGATGCGCATGGCCGGGGTGATTGTACCCTAGCTACCGCGGGGGCGGCAAGCGGGAGAGGTCCTCGAAAGCGACGTCCGAGAGCTCCCCTCTGCCGACGTCGAGGAGGACGACCTCGCCGTAGGAGAGGTCCGCGTGGCCGGCTTCGATGATGCGGTCCGGCTCGAAGCGCATGCGCGGGCTGACTACGGCCGCGCGCCTGCGCGCGTCGCCGGTGGCCAGGCGGATGGCTCCAGAGATGTCCCAGTAGGCGTCGAACACCGGGGCCTTGCGGTCGACGTAGCGGTCCGGCAGGAGCACGAGCAGGAGCTTGTCCTGCGGCCAGGAGGGGAGCTTGCGCTCGACGAGCTCCACGACCCCGCACTGGAGGCGGTAGGATTCGGCCCAGGTCTTGGCGAACCCGGCGCTGGCCGCCAAGAACACGCCCGCGCAGGCCGCCAGGACCACGGGGCCGCGTCCCATCGGGATCTTGCCCGCGACGCAGCCCAGGGCCGCGAGCACGATGCCCAGGCTCGGCGCAAGGTTGATCCGGTTCTGGTGGTTGAGGGGGGTGGGAACATAGTCCGAGAACGCGACCGGGAGATAGCCAAGGAGGAAGACGGCGGCGCCGAGGAGCGCGAGGCTGTCGGCCGGGGCGCTCCGCTGTCCGGCGTCGCTCCTGCGGAACAGGGACAGGCACAGCCAGGGCAGGGCCAATCCCAGGAGGAGGACGAGCGGGGAGGCTGCAGACCTCCAGAGGCCGGTGAGGATCCCCAGCAGGAGGCTGGGCCCGAAGAGGGCGTTGAGGCCGCCCAGGTAGGTCTTCAGGAACTGCGTCGGCGAGAGCAGCACGGCCTTGCTGTAGGGGATCTCGAAGAGGCGGGGCGCGAGGAAGAGCTTGTAGCAGAGGAAGGCGGCGACGAGTCCGAGCGCCAGCAGGACCCCCTTCTTGGCGCGGGGGGAGAACCCCTCCTTGAACAGGCCGGGCGTTATCATCCAGCAAAGGGGCAGGAACGCGGTCTGGTCATAGGTGGTCATGGACAGGAGCAGGGCCCCGAGGCACGCCGCGAGGGGGCGCAAGCCGCCGGATTCGACATGCGCCAGGAACGCCAGGTGGCCGACGAGGTAGAAGAGGAGGGAGAGCGGGCTGATGACGTTGAGGGGCCAGAAAAGGTTGGCGTCCTTGCTCGGATGGGCCAGGATGATCAAGCCGCCAAGGACTGCCAGGCTCATGGGGACC
>JBAZSR010000120.1:0-5487 GCA_041662295.1 Elusimicrobiota bacterium
AGGGGAGGAGCCGCTTGACCGGGATGGACTCGAGATGGTTCGGGTCGGACAGGCCGACCTGAGCCTGCTTGCGCGGTCCAGCGGCAGCGCAGCCCGCCAGCGCGACGGCCAGCAGCGTCGTTGTCCAGCGAAGTCCCAGATTCGAGATCATGGTCATCATAGGTTCCCTTCGATGTCCTTGGTTATACACTAAATGCACGACCCTCCTCAATCAAAGTCTGCCGGATGCGCGCGAAGGAAGGGAATACCTAGCTGCCCTGGCCTGACCGGCCTTTCCCCTGGAAACGGCTGAACCCGCGCCTGCCCAACTGCGTGTTATTGTAGAATGGACCCCTGACCAATGAAGGAGGGGATGCCATGAGGAACCTTTCGTTCCTGCTGGCCTGCGCGCTCGCAGCTGCCGGCTGCTCTTCCGTACCCGTCACCAAGGACGGGAAGGCCGTCCCGGGCGCGCTCTCCGATGCCGCGGACGCGGGCAAGTACGGGAAGGTCCTCAAGCTCCTGGACCTTGGCGCCGACCCCAACGAGGTGGACAAGGACGGCCAGACGCCCCTCATGCAGGCTGCTTTCTGGGGACACACGAAGGTGGCGCGGCTCCTCATCGAGAGGGGCGCGCGGGTGGACCAGGCGGTGCCGTCCTTCAGGTTCACCGCCCTCATGAAGGCCGCCGAGAATGGGAACACCGACACGGTGAGGCTCCTGCTGGAGAAGGGCGCCAGCATCGACGCCGAGACCATGAGCGGGGAGACGGCGCTGGCCTTCGCGGCCTACGACGACCAGGAGGCGACCGCCAGGTTCCTCCTGGAGAAGGGCGCGAGCCGGGACAAGGCCATGGCCTACCTCCAGAAGAGCGCTGCCCGCATCCGCAACGCGGCGCGAGGCCTCAAGATGCTCCAGGACATGAGGCGCTAGCGCGCTACAGATAGACCACGGTCCCTTGGAGGCGATGCTGACCCCGCCGATGGATAGGTAGGCATCAGAGGCTTGAAATGGTTGCGTTGTCCGTCGAAAGCCGGCCCGCGCAAATATCCGGGCGTCGACGCCACGGACAACGTGGGGTACCTGGTCAGGCAGACCGGCAGGAACCCTTCAGGTAGTGCAGGTGGGGGATGAGGTTGCGGTTGGGCTGGCCGGTGCCGTCGTAGAAGATGTCGATGACCGGGACCCGGAAGTCCTCCTGGATCTTCCGGAAGATGGAGGCGGTCACGACCCCGGGACAGCAGAACATGGGGTTGACGTGGATCACGGCGTCGACCATCCTCTTCTTGAGGAAATACAGGACCCGGCCCACGTTGATCGTGGTCTCGCCCGCCAGGATGTGCTTGATCCCGTAATCGGCCAGGGCGGCGGCGCACTCCGCGTAGTCGGGCTCGACCATGTCGCCGAGGAGGTCCCTGGCCGGCTCCTCGAACTCGGCCTCGGTCCTGCGCAGGAGGCCGTAGGTCCTGGAGTCCTCGCCGTAGAGCCTGGCGTCCGTGTCCAGGAAGTGCAGGGGGTACTCGGTGATGGAGGAGACCACGACCTCCCCTCCGAGCTCCCTGATGAGGTCCTGGAGCCTGGAGTTGACCAGGTCGTTGTATTTGACGTAGAGGTCGCCCACCACCGCGATCCTCGGCTTGCGGCCGGACGCGCGGGGGACCACCCGGAAGAGCTCCGCGGCGGCCGCCACCGACGCCTTGAGGTCCTGGCGCTCCCGGATGGCCGCGCTCACGCCCTCCCTAGCCTTGGCTAGGGCCGCGTCGGCCGCTCCCGGGACCGTCTCGTAGGGCTTGACTCGGTTGTAGAGCTTGTGCAGGATGCACCCCGCGATGTAGGCGTGCACGATGCGAGCCTGGAGGCGCATGGAGAAGTGGGGGTTGGCGGAGAGCCAGTTGATGATCCCCACCTTGACGCCCCTTAAGCCCGCTGCGTCGAAGGCCAACCTGCAGAAGACCGGGAACTGAGGGAAATTGCAGGCCATGCAGATCGTGGGGAGATAAAGGAAGACCCGCCCCGGGTCGAGGCGCTCGGAGCGCACCTTGTTGATGGCCGCCCCCGCGACAGCGACCAGGGGCAGGCACTCCCCGCCTGAGGCGTAACGGTACCCGGTCGCCAGGGCAGCCTCGTCGGGTTCGAGGAGGACGGCCTTGTACCCGGCGGCCGTGAAGCAGTCGGCCCAGAAGGGGCTGATGATGCCGTCGAGGTAGGAGACGAGGACCGTGTCCCCGGGCTCGGGCCTGTCGTCCCGGAGCCTTTCAGGCGCGCACGCGGCCGGCGGCTGGGGCCGCTTGAGAGCCTGGCTGAAGGAGCGCATGGCGGCTTCGATGCGGGTGGAGTAGCCCACGTCGGAGCTCAGCTCATCGAGCTGGAGGACCAGGAAGGGCTTGCCGTAGTGGGCCATGATGTCTTTGACGTAGTTGATGAGGAAGGAGTCGGGGCTGCAGCGGAACCCGGACAGGAACACGGGGAAGAGCCCCTCGGTGCGGGCGGCGTAGTCGGCGAGCTTGAGGATGGTCCTGCCGTAGTGCCAGTGCATCCTCTCGAGGTGCTTGGCCCCGTAGCCTGGGACGAAGCCCTCGAGGTCGAACTCGTCCTGCCAGAAGACCTTGGCCCCCTCAGCCTCGAGCTGGCGCGGCAAATGCAGGTTCAGGGCCGGGTCCAGGGCAAGATAGGGCCTTCCCAGCAAAACGACGTTCACGCCCTCCTTCGAGCGCTCCCGGCTGAACGTCCCGGCCAGGGAAGCCTTCGCCGCCTCGAACGCGGCGAGGGCCTTGAGATAGGCGGCCTCGACCTCCTCCCGGGAGAGGTCTGGAACGAGCGGCCGGAGCTCCCGGTGGAGCTCGGCCGCGGTCTCCACGGGCGTGCGGTCGTGGAATGACACCATCGGGGCGATAAGGCGGCCCTTGAGGTCCAGGGTCGTGAGCTTCTCGAGGATGGTGGGAAGGTACTGGGAGTAGTAGCAGTAATAGGAATCCCGGGTCTTCTTGCGGAAGGAGACTCCGACGGGTTCGCCCTCATCGCGTTCGTTGAGCACGGCCGGGCAGAACACGAAGTCGGCCTTCTTCTCCAGCAGTTCGGCGGCGTTGCCGTGGGCGAGGATCATGGGCGCGCAGAAATCGGAGTTGACGAGCTTGCGTCCCAATCCGAGCGTCCGGCGCGTCGAGGGGACGCGCTCCACGGAGAAGCCGAGCCCCGACAGGAAGGAAGCCCAGAGGGGCTCGTGCTCGAAGCCGTAAAGCGCGGTCAGGACGCCCACCCGGACCTGGCGCCTTGGCGCAAGGCCCCCTCCGGCGAGAGGAGAACCGCCCGCGCCTTCGAGGGCCTGGCGCCCTGGCGCCAGGGGCGACAGGGCCTCCTGGAATCGGCGCTCAGGAGCGCTGGGCTCGGAGCGGGCCATGCGGCTGCTGGAGTAGTCCTTCCCGCACTTCATGCCGAACCCGGCCCTCCCGTCGGCCCCGTCGACCACGGTCAGGACGCAGTGGTTGGCGCAGGACCTGCAGAGCTCGGAGGAAACCTTGAGTTCGCCGGAGTGGGAGAACCTCGAGAGGCCGGCCTTCCCGGACAGGACTTTACGGCTGAGGAGCGCCGCGCCCAGGGCGCCTGCGAGATGGCAGTACGGCGAGACGTGCACGGTCCTGCCCAGCAGACTCTCGAAGGCCGCGACCAGGGCCTTGTTCCTGGCCGTGGCGCCCTGGAAGACCACGTGGTCTCCGATCGCGCTGCGGCCCACGACCTTGGCGACGTAGTTGTCCCGGACCGAGTTGAGCACCGCGGCCGCCAGGCCCGCCTTGGGCCACCCCTCGGCCGCGAGGTCCGCGAGATCGCGCTCCATGTAGACCGTGCAGCGGTCCGAGGTGTAGGGAGCCTGAGCCTGCAGGGCCAAGTCGGAGAACTCGGCGAGGCCGATGCCCAGCTTCTTGGCCTGCTCCTCGATGAAGCTCCCGGTCCCGGCCGCGCAGACGTAGTTCATCGCGGCATAGAGCACGTCTCCGCCGGCCAAGCGCGTGAACTTGGAATCCTGGCCGCCGATCTCGATGATCGTGTCGGCCTCCGGGTAGAGGCTCAGGGCCGCCTCGGCGTGGGCGGAGATTTCGTTGACCTCGAGGTCGGCCCGGAAGACCGCCTTGACCATCTTGCGCCCGGAGCCCGTGGCGCAGACCCCGAGGAGAGGCGGCAGTTCCCCGCCGAAGGACCGGCGGGCCGCGTCCAGGAGCCGGCGGACCGCGGCCAGAGGCTCTCCCCGGGTCGCGGTGTAGAACCCGCCCGCGATGCTCCCGGAGCCGTCCACGGCCACGGCCTTCGTGCTCGTCGAGCCGATGTCCACGCCGAGATGGATGCCGGCGCGGCCGTCCGGGGCCCCCTTCTCCCGGAAGACCTCGACCTCGCTGTCGCGGGAGATGGCGTAAGCGCCCCAATCCGGGTAGTCCGTGAGGGAGGCCTCCAGGGCCGGCCGGACCTTGCGCCGGCCGTGCCCCTTGCCGAGGACGGAGCGGGGGTCCACCTCCCGAAGTCCGCCGAGCAGGGCCGCGCCGGCCGCGGCCGCGACCTCGGCGTGCTTCGGCACGAGGACCCGCGTCCCGAGGAGGCGCTCCATGGCCGCGGCCATGCGGAGGTTGAGGGAGACCCCGCCCACGAAGCCCGCCGGCCCCTCCAGGGCGCGGCCCTTGACCAGGGCCTCCACCACGCTGCGGGCCAGGCCGTCGCAGAGCCCGGCGCAGACCGCGTGCAGGGAGTAGCCCTCCTGCATGGCATGGATGATGTCGGTCTTGGCGAACACGGCGCAGCGGGTCGCGATGGCCGGGACCTTGCCGTCGAACCCGGCGGCCAGGGCGGACAGGCGGGCGGCCGTCAGGCCCAGCCGCTCGGCCTGGGCTTCCACGAACGAACCGGTCCCGGCCGCGCAGGGCGGATTGACGGAGTGCTCCCGATACCTGCCCTTCTCGTCGAAGAAGACGAGACTGAAGGTCTGCGCTCCGACCTCGAAGACATTGCGGACTCCGGGGAGGAGGAAGCGGACTCCCTCGATCAGGGCGAGGCTGTTGTCGATGAGCCCCTGCCGGGTCTCGAGGCTGGCGGTCACGCCCGCCGCGTCGAAGCGGGAGAAGCGGGGATCGGCCAGGAGGGCCTCCAGGGCGTCGGCCGGGGTTCCGCGGTGCTCGGCGTGGTGGGCCGCCAGGACGACCCCCTCCTCCAAGAGGACGGCGCCCAGGTAGGCAGAGCCGACGTCGACGCCGAGCCTCCTCATCCGGTCAGCCCGCGTGGAGGCGGCTGAGCTCCTCCGAGCGCCGGGTCGCCGTGACGATGGCGTCGATGAGCACGCTCCTGAGGCCTTTGGACTCCAGCTCATGGATGGCGTTGATGGCGGTCCCGCCGGGGGTGGTGACCTCGTCCCGGAGGATGGCCGGGTGCTTGCCTGATTCCATCACGAGCTTGGCCGCGCCGTACACGGTCTGGGCCGCGAGCTTCGACGCGGTGGCGCGCGTCAGGCCCATCTTCACCCCGCCGTCG
>JBAZSR010000120.1:5497-11561 GCA_041662295.1 Elusimicrobiota bacterium
GATCATGGCCTCGATGAGCATGAAGATGTAGACCGGGCCCGTGCCGGAGAGGCCCGTCACGGCGTCCATCGCGGACTCCGGCACCGTGACCACGGTCCCCACGGAACCGAAGATCCGCTCCGCCAGAGCGAGGTGGCCCGCCCCGGCGCCGGCCCCGGCCGCGATGGCAGTGGCCCCGGCGTCCACCTGCGCCGGCGTGTTGGGCATGGCGCGGACCACGGGGCACGGGGACTGCAGGAGCTTCGCGATGGTCTCGGTCGTGATGCCGGCCATCAGGCTGATGACGAGTTGAGACGACCGGATCCGCGGGGCCAGGCCCCGGACGACCGCGGCCGCGGCCTGGGGCTTGACGGCCAGGATGACGATGTCCGCTCCAGCGATGGCCTTGTCGTTATCCGTGAAGGTCCGCACGCCCCAGCGCTTGTGGAGCCCTGCAAGAGCGGCCTCGGAGCGCCGCGCCGCGCGGACGCGGGCAGGAGCCACGAGCTTGGCGCGCAGGATGCCTCCGATGAGGGCGGAGCCCATGTGTCCGGCTCCGACAATGGCGATGGTCTTACTGCTCAGCATGGGTGCCCTCCGGTGAAGGTGTTCCGATCGTCCGCCGGAAGGGATTCTAGCAAATCACCCCCTCGGCCCCGATGACGCCCGTCACTGCCGCCCGACAGACCGATCTGGGACCTTCGGCCTATCTGAATCTGGGCCCATAGACTCTCCCGGAAGGCCGAAAGACCCACTATAATCTCTTCAATGAAGAACCTTCTCGCCGTGGCGCTCTGGCTGACCGCAGGCAGCGTCCTGGCTGGCGAGCCGGCCCTCACTGCCTTGGGCCTCCGGTCCCCTGCCGCGGGCCAGCTCCTCGGCCTGACCGCCGGCGACAGCGGGATCCCCTTCCAGGCCGTCATGGTCATGCCCATCGCCTTGCCAGCCCTGCCCCCGCCCGCCCTGGGCCTGCCCGCTGGCATGGACCCCATGGCCGCGGCCGCGAAGGTGGTCTTCTCGGACGAGGGGGACGTCAACGCCGAACTCGTCAAGGCCATCGACCGCTCCAAGACCTCGGTGGAGACAGCGCTCTTCGGCTTCTCCCTCACCGAGGTCGCGCAGGCGCTCGTGCGCGCCAGGGACCGCGGGGTCCAGGTGCGCGTGATCTTCAATCAGAACCACGTCTACCCGGAGCGCACCAGGACGCCGGAGGTCCAGTACCTCATGGACAAGGGCATCGAGCTCCGGACCGCCCGGGGCAACCGCTCTTATGGGGTCCAGCACAACAAGATCGGCATCTTCGACAACAGGCTGCTGAAGATCGGCTCCTTCAACTGGACCTTCGCGGCCAACAACTACAACTACGAGAACGCCCTCTTCACCACGGACTCGGGCCACGTCGAGGGGTACGCGACCTACTGGAAGTGGATGTGGGACCGCTCGCGGCCCGTGGCGGACGGCCCCGTGGGAGAGTACCCGGAGAACCACTTCACGGGCGCCCCCGCGTGCCGGACCTCGGTGTCCTTCAACGGCCTCACGCTCCCGGCGTGCGCCTTCTCCCCGCAGGGCCAGACCGAAGCCCATCTGCTGCGGGCCATCGCGGCGTCGAAGTCCACGATCGACGTGGCCTCCTACAGCTTCTATTCACAGCCCCTGGCCGATGCCCTGGTCGCGGCGCGAGACCGCGGGGTCCGGGTCCGGGTCCTGGTGGACAGGGACATGGGCAAGAAGACGCCGATCACGCGCTTCCTCATCGAAAAGGGCATGGAGACCCGCTGGATGGCGGGCCGCGGCAAGGGCGCGATGCACCACAAGTTCGCGGTCTTCGACGGCCGGCTCCTCGAGACCGGCTCCCACAACTGGACCAACAACGCGGACCTCAACGACTTCGAGAACGTGCTGCTGACCGCGAACTCCGGGGTCGTGGATTCCTACGCCAGAAAGTTTTCGGACCTCTTCGGCCGCGCGGCCGCCCCGACGCTGGAACAGCTCCCCGCCGCTACTCCCTCTCTTCTAGGCGACGCAGCTCCTCTTTGACCTCTTTGCGGGCAGGGGCCGAGGGGCCGGCCTCCAGGGCCTTCAACAGGAACTTCTTGGCATAGGCGTCGCTGCCCTCTTCGGCCAGGCAGAGCCCCATCCCGGCGTAGGCGTCCCCGACCCCGGCGCCCTTGACCCCGAGCTCGGAGGCCAGCCGGATCGCCTCCGTGAAGGAGGCCTTGGCCTTCCGGAAGTCCCGCTCCAGATAGGAGGCGCGGCCGAGCCTCTCGTGGACGCGGACCCTCCTCCGGTCGCCTTCGTCGAGGAGCTTGGCGGCCGCGTAGAGCTCGAGGCGGGCCTCGTCGAAGAGACCGTCCTCCAGGAGCTTCTCGGCGCGCTCGAGGCGCTCTTCCGGCCCAGGCTCCCGCTGTTCGGGCTCCGGCTCCTGGGCCGCGGCGGGAGGCGCCTTGGGGCGCTCCACGGCCGGGCCCCACCGCCAGGTCACGCTCGCCCGGTGGCTGTTGCCCAGGCTCCCATAGGGCACGAAGGCGTAGTCGGCCATGAGCGACGCGTAGCGCACTCCCAGGCCCGCGGTCACGCCGGGCCCGGCGTCCACGCGGCCGGAGAAGCCCAAGCGCAGGGCCAGGGTCCGGGCGACGACGGTCTCCACGCCGGCGGCGGCGCGGACCCGGTCGCCGCGGGACTTGAGCCCGTCCACGCTGAGGGTGTGCTCGAGCCCCCTCCAGGGGAAGGAGTAGGACGCGCCCCACCGGCCGTTGAGCGGGAGAGGCTGGTCCGCGCCCTGCCAGCGGACGGAGGGACCGATGTTCTGGAGCGAGGCCGCCAGGCGCAGTCCCTCCCAGGCCGCCGGGGCGTAGAGCAGGCCCAGGTCCACGGCATGGCCGTTGGCCGCGAACCGGTCCGCGGCCTCGCGGAGGTACTTGTACGCGAGCCCCGCTGAGAGGTCCCGGAAGATCCGGCGGCCGTAGCCCACGCTCACCGCAAGGTCGGTCAGGTCGAAATCCCCGAGCCCGGTCCCTTCCGGCACGGCATAGGTCGTCCGGGAGACCTTCCCGAACCCCAGATAGTTCACGCTCAGACCGAACCCCTGGCGCAGGGCCCCGCCGAAATACTCCTGAGAGAGCCCCTCGTCGAGGTACTGGTGGTGCATGAAGGTGGCTTCATCCCGCTCGATGAACCCCAAGCCCGCGGGGTTATAGAGGAGCGCGTTGGAATCCGAGGCAAGCGAGGTGTAGGCCCCGCCGAGGGCCACGGCCCGGGCGTTGGCGTCCAGGAAGAGGAAGTTGAACACCTCGGACCCTCCCGTGGGACCGCCCGCGGCGGCCGGAGAGCAGGCGAGGAGCAGGACGGCGAGCGTCGTTGGGATGATGGGCATGTTATCTGATGATGACGAACCTCTTGACCACGCGCTTGATCCCGGGACTCGAGATGACGGCGAAGTAGCCGCCGGAAGCGGCCTCCTTGCCGTTGAAGTTGCGGGCGTCCCACTGGAACTTCCCGGAGCCAGAGGTCGAGTAGACCCGGTCCACCACCTGGCCCGAGACCGTGAAGATCTCGATGGTCACGGGGTTGGGCAGGTTGTCGAACACGATCCCGGAGTTCGGGACCGAGGCGCTGTAGGGCCGCCCTTCGTCAGGGGTGATCCCATTGGGCTTATAGGGGTTGGGATAGACCCGGATGGAGGAGAGGTCCGCGGCGGGCGCGGCGAGCACCGCGAAGAAGCTGAAGGTCGGGGTGACGGCGGTGATGGTCTTGGCCCCGGCGTCCACCGAGGTCTCCAGCCGCCGCCAACGTCCGCCGGCCAGGCCGCTGTGGGAGTACACCCGGGCCTCCGCGACGCGCAGGGCGGTGCCGTCGATCACGCCGTCTCCATCCGCGTCAGGGCAGCTCAAGGTCACCTGGGCGCTCTTGACCAGCACGGTCCCGCCTCCGAGGCTGATGCGGGTCACGGGCCCGGAGAGGACCCCCACGGTCCCGGGGATCTCGGGAACGGAGGAGAGGGAGGGATTGGGGACCACCGTGACCGCAACCGGCCCGGCGGAGGAGAAGCAGCCCGCGGGCAGTTCCACCTTCGTCATCCGGGTCGTCCCGCCCGGGGCCAGCCCCATGGCCGTCACCTCCGCCGCGAAGGTCGGGTCCACGGTCAGGGTCTTGGTCACCTCGAGGGTCGAGGGATCGTAGACCTCGGCGGACGAGGCCTGGGCCAAGGGCGTCACCGCGACCGTCACGGCCGCGGGCCTCGTGTCCGAGGAGCCATCCACGCTCGTGGCCACGGCCCTGAGGTCCCAGTTCGTCTGCGCAAGGGCGCTCACGTTCCAGGACACGCCGAACGGCAAGACCGTGTCCGGGTTGGGCAGGGAAGCGTCTGCGGAGACGATGTCGGCCCAGACGGACTGGTCCGAACGCTTGAACTGGAAGCGGACGGACGCGGCGTCGGAAGGGAAGCCGGCCGTGAGGCCCGCCGTGACGCTCACGCGGCTGCCGGTCGTCCCCCCCTCGCCGCCCGCGATCTTCTCCCCGCCGACGGGCGACGCGATGGCGGCCCGGACCGGGGAGAGGGCCGCCACCGCGCCAGCGGCGGCGACGACGCTCGTGTTCTTCTCCTCGGTCTGGCAGCGGTGAACGGTCCTCAACCCGAACTTGTAGGAGTCCGAGGAGGCCAAGACGCCGGTCGTGAAGCTCGTCGTCCCGGCGGGGATGAAGGCCAGGACCGAGCCGTAGTCGATGACCTCGGTCCCAGCGTCATAGTAGAGGCGGTATCCCACGACCCCCTCGAAGCTCGACGGCGTGAAGGTGAGCCGGACCTTGGAGCCCGCGACCGAATCCGCGGCGAGCCCCCCTGGCGCCGTGGGGGTCGTGCCCTGCGTCAGGAAGTTCACGACGCCGTCATAGGAGGTCGCGACCCCGGCCCCGTTCTTGTTGAAGACCCGGACGTAATACGAGGTGCAGCCCAGGAGCCCGGTGATGGAGCTCACGGTCACGGCCCCAGGGTCCACGCTCGTCTTGACGCCGAAGAGGCTCGAGGTCGAGTATTCGAGCGAGGAAAGGGTCCAGCCGGGGTTGGTGTTGAGCGACCAGCGAATCGTGGCGCTCGTGGGGTAGACCCTCTCCGCGTAGGAGCCCGCGGGCGGCGCTGCCAGGGTGGTGGCGTACCCGGCCGGTGACTGGGGACCCTCCCCGATGCCGTTAAGTCCGCTCGCCTTGATCCCATAGGCGGTGTTCGTGGCAAGCTTGATCCCGAAGCGGTCCAACGCGTGGTCGAAGGAAGGCAGCCCGGCCGCGCCGATGAGGACCCCGACCGGGATCTCGTAGACGCGGTAGGAATCGGCGTAGAGGGCGCCGGACCAGGTCCACCCGATGGAGGAGACCCCCAGGCCGACCCCGACCGGCGTCCCCGGGACCTGCGGGAGCGGAGGGTTGGTCCGGGTGGAGACCAGGGCGTCGAAAGAGCTCTTAAGACCGGTCCGGCCGACCGTCCGGACACGGAAGTAGTAGGTGGTGCTGGCCTCGAGCCCGGGCGACGTGTAGGCCGTGCCGGCCGAGAGCGCGGTCGCCACGTCGATGCTGAACACCGCGTCCGAAGCGCGCCAGACCTCGTAGCTCGTCCCGGACCCGGGATTGGAGTTGGCGTTCCAGGAGAGGTTCACATTGTCGGCTCCGACCGAGACCACGGCCGAGCCGGTCGGAGGATTGGGCAGTGTCACGGTGCTCCCCAGGTCCACGAAGGCGCTGCTGGAGGCACCGGCCGTGGACTTCACATGAAAGTAATAGGACGTGTTCGGGACAAGTCCAGCTCCCGCCCCGCCGAGGCCGAACACGACCGCGAGGTTCCTGGTGTGCGAGCTCAGGTTGATCGTAGCGAAGGAGTCCGTGGAGACCTCGGCCACGTAGTTCGTCCCAGGGCTGTTGCCTCCGTCGGTCCACTGCACCGCGACGCTCCCGGTCTGCACCGAGGTAAAGACCGGACTCGCCATGCCCGGAGGAAGGACCAGGGTCGTGGTGGACCCCAGGTCCGTGAACAGGGTCAGGCTCCCGTCGTTGCCCCGAGCCGCCACGCTCGACACGCACGGGGTGTTCGCGGGCAGGC
>JBAZSR010000121.1:0-11423 GCA_041662295.1 Elusimicrobiota bacterium
TCGTCTATACCGACGTCATCATCTCCTCGATGCAGCAGGTTCTTCCCAACTGGCACATCTTCGTCATCTCCACCCCCAAGGAACCCAGGAACGCGGACGTCATCGTCAGGACCTTCCTGACCCACGGCTTTGGCGGCTACGGCATAGAGGCGCTTTCCGCCTACACCAAGGAAATCCTTTACCACGAGGAGCGGACCTCCTTCATGGGCGCCAACATGTGGAAGAAGATGGGACAGCTCGTCAAGGACGGGTTCTATCCGGGCAGCGAGCTCCACGCGAAAGTCATGGCCCAGAGAGCCGAGCATCTCAAGCGCCAGGAAGCTGCCAAGCCCGTTGCCGCGGGACTCTCCAAGGCCGAGATGCAGAGCATGGTCACCGAGGCAGTCGCTTCCGCTCAGGTCAAGCCGATCGCGAAGCCCGGCTCGTCCTGGACCTCCGACGTCGACCGGCCCGGGTTCCAGCTGCCCGAGCGCCCCGCCGATTTCGCGATCATCATGGGGATCGAGAAATACTCCGACCTTCCGGACGCTCAATTCGGCGAGCGCGACGTCGAAGCGGTCAAGAGCCACCTGCTGGCGATGGGATTCCCCAGCCGGAACATCGTCGCCCTGACGGGCGGGAAAGCGGGCTTCACGGCTCTCCAGAAGTTCGTCGAGGCCTGGCTTCCGAAGGTCGTCACACCCGAGAGCCGCGTTTTCTTCTATTTCTCCGGCCACGGAGCGCCGGATCCCGCCTCCGGAGCCTCTTACCTCGTCCCGTGGGACGGCGACCCGAGCTTCCTTGAGAACACCGCCTACCCGGTCAAGCGCCTCTACGAAAAGCTCTCGAGCCTGAAGGCTAAGGAGGTCATCGTGGCCCTGGACGCCTGCTTCTCGGGAGCGGGCGGGAGGTCCGTGCTGGCCAAGGGCGCCCGGCCATTGGTCCTGAAGGTCGAGACCGCGGCCGTGCCCCAGAACCTGACCGTCTTCGCCGCCTCATCCGGAGAGCAGATCACCAGCACCCTGGAGGACCAGGGCCACGGGACCTTCACCTATTACTTCCTGAAAGGCTTGAGCGGCGGGGCCAAGGACGCCTCCGGACGGGTCACGACGCAGGCCCTCTACGACTACCTGAAGCCCAAGGTGCAGGACGCGGCCCGCAGGCAGAACCGCGACCAGGAACCGGTATTGCACGCGCAGGGCGACAAGGAACTCGTCCGGTTCTGACAACGTCCGTTTTCCCCAGCCAGATTCAGGAGCAGGCGCAGGACCCGAACTCAGGCCCAAGACCCATCCTCGACCTCGTCGACCTCCCGCCCCAGGCATGTCAATCTGCGCGAACGGAGGTCCTCGGCGACCGTCAGAGGATTGATGGGAGCCGCTCCGATCCCCCAAGCATCGGCGACAGAGCCCCCTCGAACACCGTCACCTGAGCATCCGGCTTGAAGCGGAAGACATCCTTGGCCAGCATCTGCGCCACCTGCTTCGAGACCTGATTCAACGCTATCATTCGCTTATCCTATCGCATCCTTTGGATTTAATTATTTTACTTATGCTCCATGGTCCAGCTATACTCTCTGCGCAGCGCAGGAAATCTAACGTGATGCCGGAGGTTGTCCATGCCTAAGTCCATGCAGCAACTGGGGATCGCGATCTACCTCGTCCTGTTCCTCGGCTTGGCCTTCCTCAGCAAGATCGTCGGCCTCGCGAGCGATTACCTTTGGTTCCAAGAGGTGGACCTCTCCTCCGTCTTCATGACGATGCTGCTTTCGCAATGGGGCCTGGGCGTCTCGGCAGCGCTGATCGCCTGGCTGACGATCTACGCCAACATCCTCCTGGCCCGAAGGTGTTCCCGCCGCGACATCCTGGTCCTGGACGAATCGGAGTCCCTGGAGATCCCGCGCCTCGACGAGTTCCGGGAGACCGCGGCCGCCATCCTCCTGCTGGGGAGCCTTGTTGCCGCGTTCTTCATCGGCACCTGGGCCGCTTCCCACTGGGACACCTTCCTGAGGTTCCGTCATGCGGCCGCTTTCGGGTCCGGGGACCCGGTCTTCCATAAAGACATCGGCTTCTACGTGTTCTCCCTTCCCTTCTTCGATGTTCTCAAGGGATTCCTCCAGGGGGCGGTCCTCCTATCCGGCATCGCGGCCCTCGCGCTCTACATCGTGGAAGGCAAGGTCCTCCTTACGAACAAGGGGCTCAGAACCTCCCCCCGGGCGCGCAACCACCTGGCCTTCCTCGGAGGGCTCATCTGCGTCCTGGTGGCCTTCCACATCCATCTCAAGATGTACGGCCTTCTCAACATGCAGAGGCCCGTGGCGCCGGGCCCAGGCTACTCCGATCTCACCGCCTACCTCCCGGCGCTCAAGGGCCTGCGCTTCATCGCGGTCCTCTCGGCCATCCTGCTCTGGGCCAGCCCCCTCTTCCGGAGCGCCAAGCCGGTCCTCGGCGGGATCGGGCTCCTCGTGGTCGGAGGCATCCTGTCCGCGCTCTACAGCGGCATGGTCCAGCGCTTCATCGTGGCGCCCAACGAGATCGTGAAGGAAACGCCCTATATCCGCTGGGCCATCGAGCACACCCGGAAAGCCTACGGGATCGACGGGGTCCAGGAGCTGGAATTCGACCCCGCCGAGAACCTCACGCAGAAGGACCTCTCGCGCAACGACCTCACCGTCAAGAACATCAGGCTCTGGGACCACGGCCCCCTGCTCACCACCTACGGCCAGCTCCAGGAGATACGCACCTACTACGACTTCATGGACGTGGACAACGACCGCTACCACGTCAACGGCGAATACCGCCAGGTGATGCTCTCGCCCAGGGAGCTCAATCCCGCCGCCCTGCCCAGCCGCATCTGGATCAACGAGCACCTGACCTACACCCACGGCTACGGCCTGACCCTGGGCCCGGTCAACCGCATCTCGCCGGAAGGGCTGCCGGAGTTCTTCATCAAGGACATCCCCCCCCAGGCCTCCACGGACCTGAAGGTCACCCGTCCCGAAGTCTACTACGGCGAGGCCAGGGGGAGCTATGTCATCGTCAACACCAAGTCCAAGGAGTTCGATTACCCCTCCGGGGACGAGAACATCTACTCCAACTATGCCGGAACCGGCGGGGTCTCCGTCCATGGGCTCCTGCGGAGGCTCCTGTTCTCCCTGCGCTTCAGATCCCTGAAGATCCTCCTTTCCGGCGACATCACGCCGGAGAGCAGGATCCTCTACTCCAGGAACATCCAGGAAAGGCTCTCCAAAGCCGCTCCCTACCTGCGCTACGACCAGGACGCCTACATCGTCCTTTCTCGGGAGGGGAGGCTGTTCTGGATCGTGGACGCCTACACGGCCACCGACAACTATCCCTATTCCGAGAGGATCCGGGGGGTCGGCAACTACATCCGCAACTCGGTCAAGGCCGTGGTGGACGCCTACAACGGAGACATCTCGTTCTATGTCACCGAGGACCGCGATCCGATCATCCAGACCTACTCGAGGATCTTTCCCCATGCCTTCAAGCCGATCTCCGAGATGCCCCCGGACCTGAGGAGCCATATCCGCTATCCTCAGGATCTTTTCTCCATCCAGGCCCACATCTACGGCACCTACCACATGACCGATCCGCAGGTCTTCTACAACAAGGAGGATCTCTGGAAGATCCCTGAGAAGTCCTTCGGGAGCCGGGTCGAGAAGATGGCGCCCTACTTCACCATCATGAAGCTGGCCTCGGTCGGGAAGAAGGAGGAGTTCATCCTCATGGTCCCCTTCACCCCGGCCCGCAAGGAGAACATGATCGCCTGGATGGCGGCCCGGTGCGACGATCCCGACTACGGGAAGCTTTTGGTCTACAACTTCCCCAAGCAGAAGCTGGTCTACGGCCCGCAGCAGATCGAGTCCCGCATCGACCAGGAGGCGGAGATCTCCAAACAGCTCAGCCTCTGGAACCAGGGCGGGTCCAAAGTCATCCGCGGAAGCCTGCTGGTGATCCCCATCGAGAGCTCCATCATCTACGTACAGCCGCTCTACCTCGAAGCCACCGGGGGAGGTCTGCCCGAGCTCAAGCGCGTCATCGTGGCCTACGGCAACACGATCGTCATGGAGGAGAGCCTGGAGGACTCCTTGAACCGCATCTTCGGCGGGAGGCTGGAGCGGTCCGCGCCGGAGAAGGCCTCCCAGGGCCCCCAGGCCGCCGGAACACGGGACCTGGCGAGGAAAGCCCAGGAGCATTTCGACAGAGCCCAGTCATTTCTGAAGAAGGCGGACTGGACGGGCTACGGCCAGGAGATGAAGGAAGTCGAGAAATACATCAAAAGGCTCAGGGAGTAGCGCCGCCGCGCAGCAAGGCCCGGATGATGTACAATCTCCGCCCGTGACCCGGATGGCCTGACAGAGCATGCCCGAGACCCAGCCTTTGATGTGGACCGCCTTCACCGCCCTGATCGGCCTGGTCCTCTACATCGACCTCGGCATCCTCAACAAGAAGGCGCATGTCGTCTCCCTCAAGGAAGCAGGGGCCTGGTGCGCGGCCTGGGCCGCGCTGGCGCTCCTGTTCTGCGGCTGGATCTGGCATCGGATGGGGTCGACCAAGGCCCTGGAGTTCCTCACCGCCTATGTCATCGAGTACTCGCTGTCCGTGGACAACATGTTCGTCTTCATCATCATCTTCGAGTACTTCAGCGTGCCGCGACACCTCCAGCCGAGGGTCCTGCACTGGGGCATCCTGGGCGCGGTGTTCATGCGCCTCATCCTCATCTTCGCGGGGGTCAAGCTCCTCCACGCTTTTCATTGGATCATCTACGTTTTCGGCGGCATCCTCATCGTGACAGGAGTCAAGATGCTCCTGCAGAAGGACGAGAAGATCGAGCCGGACAAGAACCCCGTGCTCAAGCTCTTCAAGCGGCTCGTGCCGTTCACCTCCAAGGGCGAAGGGGAGTCCTTTTTCGTCAAGGAGGACGCCCGCTGGACAGCCACTCCTCTCTTCGCCACCCTGCTCGTGGTCGAGGCCTCGGACCTCGTCTTCGCCGTGGACTCCATCCCCGCGGTCCTGGCCATCTCCTCAGACCCGCTCATCGTGTACACCTCCAACGTGTTCGCCATCCTGGGCCTCAGGTCGCTCTTCTTCCTGCTCTCCGGAGTCATGGGCCTGTTCCGGTTCCTGAAGGTCGGCATCTCCATCGTCCTCTGCTACGTCGGGGTCAAGATGCTCCTGGTGGACCTCTACAAGATCCCGATCGCCGCCTCCCTAGGAGTCGTGATCGGCATCCTGGCCCTGTCGGTGGCGGCCTCGGTCCTCATCAAGGAGGAACGGGCATGACCGATACAACCGAGGGAGCCGCCGCCCGATGATGGGATTGATCCGAAGGGTCTACGACTGGACGCTCGGGCTGGCCGAGAAGCCTCGCGCGGCATGGGCGCTCTTCTGCGTCTCCTTCGCGGAATCGTCGTTCTTCCCCATCCCGCCGGACATCCTGCTGATCCCGATGTGCCTGGGACGGCCGCGCAAAGCGCTGATCACGGCATCCATCTGCACGCTCGGCTCCGTTGCCGGAGGCATGTTCGGCTATCTGATCGGCTACGCCTTCTTCGCCGCGATCGGCCGGCCCATCCTCGAGTTCTACCACGCCATGGAGACGTTCGCGTACCTGGTGCGCGAATACAACCAGAACGCCTCGTTCATCGTGTTCATCGCCGCCTTCACGCCCATCCCCTACAAAGCCATCACCATCACCGCGGGGGTGGCTCAGATCGCGTTCGCGCCCTTCGTGCTCGTCTCCCTGGTCGGCCGCGGCCTGCGCTTCTTCCTGGTGGCGGGGCTCATCATGCTCTTCGGCGAGCGGGTCAAGACATTCATCGACACGTACTTCGAGTGGCTGACCATCGCGTTCACGCTCCTGCTGGTCGGCGGCTTCATCCTCATCAAGAAGGTGTTCTAACACCCCGCCCGCGACGGCGCGGTTCAGATGAGACCGGCCGCGAGGCAGAGGGCGAACAGGGCCAGCAGGCAGGAGACGAAGACCTGGATCGCGCGGATCGTGACCTTTCCGACGAGCCTGGCCCCGAGCCAGGCCCCGGCGAAAGCGGAGGACATCGCGGCGGCGATCAGAGGGGCATTTCCCGCGGCCATGACTGACGAGACCTGAGCCGCATAGACCGCCAATCGCGTCGCATCCACCAGACACGCCGCCACGACGCCCGTGGCGACGAAGGCCTGCTGGCCGAGCCCGCAGCGCACGAGGAAGGCGCTGCGGAACGCCCCTTGATGCCCTGAGAGCCCCCCGAAGAATCCGCTCAGGAGACCGCCGAACGGCAGATACTTCCGGTCGAAGGACTTCCCGGCCAGGGACGGAAAGACCTCCAGCGCCGCGAAAGCCAGCATGAGCGCCGCGATGACCGACCCCACCCACGTGACATGGAACGTCCGGCCCCAGAGCCCGTAGGTGCAAAGGCCGGGAAGAGCCGCGAGCAGCAGCAAGGCCTTCGCTCCGACGAACGAGGCCGCGACCGCGGGAAGCCCGAACCAGGCGACCACCTTCAGGTCGGCCTTGCGGCCGACCAGGGCCAGCTTGAAGATGTTGTTGGCGAAGTGGACGACGGCCGTCATCGCCACGGCGGCTTCGATCGGGAAGAATGCCGCGAACGCCGGGAGGAGCAGGGTCCCGAGGCCGAATCCGGAGAAGAAAGTGAGCAGCGAGGCTCCGAGGGCCACGATGCAGATGAGCAGGAACATGAGGGCCTAGTCTAGCAAATGGTCCTGACGTCGACGGGTTCCCCATCTATTTCGCACAGCCCGCAAACCAGCCCGGACTTGTGGTAGCATGTGCGGGATGGTTCAGACGTCCCAACCCGGCCCACTGACCCTGCGCGGGGTGGTCTTCGATCCGGCCCTGTTCTGCGCCCCCATGGCGGCGATCACCCACAGCGCCTTCCGCCGCCTGCTCGCGGACTTCGGCGGCTACGGGGCCTTGTTCACCGAGATGCTCTCGGCCAAGACGATCCTGGTCGAGGACCGGAAGCGCTCTGCCTTCCTCAAGCGCCGGCCCCAGGAAGGCAAAGTCATCTACCAGCTGCTGGCCTGGGAGACGCACCGTCTCGACGAGACCATCGAGAGGCTGTCTTTGCTCAAGCCCGACGGGCTGGACCTGAACCTGGCCTGCTCCGCGCCGAAAGTTCTGAGCGCCAAGGGAGGGGCCGCCCTCTGCGACGACCCCCAGCGCCTGACCGGGATCGTGCGGGTGATGCGCAAACACTTCGCTGGGCCGCTGTTCGCCAAGCTGCGCCTGGGACGCGAGGCCGCGGGCTGGCGAGAGAGGCTGGGAGAGCGCCTCCGCCTGCTGGAGGGCGAGGGGGTCGATGCCGTGATCCTGCACCCCCGCTTCCACGAGGAGAAGTTCAAGCGCTCCGCCCGCCACCGGCTCTACGCCGAACTGGCTTCCGAGACGCGCCTGCCCATCATCGCCAGCGGCGACCTCGGCGGACCGGAGGATTGCCGCGCCCTGAAGGCGGAGCTCGCACCCGCGGCCGGGGTGATGATCGGGCGCATGGCCGCGGCCTGCCCGTGGGTCTTCGCCCGCTGGCGCGACCCGGGACTGAAGGTAGACCACGCCCAGGTGTGGCGGCGGCTCTGCGCCTACGTGGCCGAGGATTTCGAGCCCACCCAGGCGCTCAGCCGGCTCAAGGTCATCGCGCCCTATTTCGCGCGCAACCTCTTCTTCGGGCACCGCTTCTTCGTGGCCGTGCACACCGCGCCCGACCTGGCCGCGGTGCGGGAGCGTACTGAGCGCTTCTTCTCCGTTCCGCCGCGGCTTTGCCTCAGCGTCGCCGTGAACGGGATCTAGCCTCAACGGCCGGGCCCGTATGCTACCATCTAGGGGGCGATGTCCTTCGCCTGATATCGGATTCATAGGCACGAGGTACCCATGGGCAACTTGAACAAGGTCATGCTGATCGGCCGGCTGACGCGGGACCCGGAGATCAAGACATTCAACAACGGCGGCAAGGTGGCCAACATCGGCTTCGCCGTCAACAATCGCCGCAAGAACCAGCAGAGCGGCCAGTGGGAGGACATCCCCGTGTGGGTGGATCTCAAGGCCTTCGACCGGGAATCCGGCCGGAAGCTCGCCGACCTCGCAGAGAAATTCCTCCGCAAGGGCCATCAAGTCTACATCGAAGGGCACCTGGTCCGCGAGGAGTGGACCGGCAAGGAAGACGGCAAGAAGCAGTCCAAGACGGTGGTCTACGTGGATGACATCCAATTCCTCGAGAAGCGCGAGGACGGGGCGTCCAGGCCCATGGAGCCCGCGGCCCCTTCCGCGAAGAAGACGGAAGGAGCGCCTTCGGACGACATCGAGGACGTCCCCTTTTGACCGCCCCGGGCATGGCCGCGGCGGCCGTGCTCATCCTGGCAGCCCTCCTGACGAGCCCTTCTGCCAGAGCCGCGAGCCGCCTGGAATCGCTCGTGGACCGCGGCCAGGAAGCGTACGAAAGCGGGGACTTCGCCGAGGCATCCGCGAAATGGGAAGAGGCGCTGGGCCTGGCCCGGGCCGGCGCGTCCCGGCAGGACCTATGCCTCATCCTCAAGAACCTGGCCGCGGCCAAGGACGGGCTCAGTGAATACGGCGCGGCCATACGCTACGGCGAAGAAGCCCTCGACATTTCGCGCCGGAACGGGAACCGGCCCGACATCGCCGAGAGCCTGACGAACCTGGGGGCGGTCTACCGCAACCAAGGGGACTACAAGAAGGCCGTGGCCTACGCCGAGGAGGCGTACGGCATCTTCAAGAAGGACGGGAACATGGAAGGGGTCGGTTTCACCCTCACGAACCTCGCCGTGGCCCACCACAACCTGGGACGCTTCGACAGGGCGGTCCGCGCCTACGAGGAGGCCCTCACGCTCACCCTCAAGTCCGGGGACGGGATGAACCATTCCAACAACCTCGGCAACCTGGGCTGGGCCTACTATGAGCAAGGCGACCACAGGAAGGCCCTGAAGCTCACCGAAGAGGCTCTGGAAGCCAAGAGGAAGCTCGGCGACCGCCAAGGGACCGCCAACGGCCACTCCAATCTCGGCAACATCCTCTCGGCCCTCGGCGACTACCGCAAGGCGTTGGCCCACTTCCAGGAGGCCCTCAAGGTCTACCGGGAGGTCGGAGACAAGAAGGGCGAGGGGATAGCCCTGAGCAGTCTCGGCCTCGCCCATGTCTCTTTCGGCGACACCAGCCGGGGCATTTCGTACTGCGGCCAGGCCATGGCGATCGATCGGGAGATCGGCGACCGGCAAGGGCTGGGGACGGACGAGGAGAACCTCGGCTCCATCCAATCCGGCCTGGAGGACTACCCCAGGGCCATCGAGCACCTGGAGGCGGCGCTGCGCATCCAGCGGGAGGTCGGCGTCCCCACCAAGACCGCGGAGCGCGCCTTAGCCGACGCGCTGCTCGCGACCGGCAAGCCCCAGCAGGCGCAAGAGGTCTACCGCCGCCTCCAGGACGCAGCCGGCCTCGGGATGGTCGAGCTCAAGGCGGGCCGGTTCGCGGCCGCCGCGGCGAACTTCCGCAAGGACCTCGAGGACGCCGACGCCAGCAAGGACGCCGACGCCATGTTCATCGCTCAAAGCGGCCTTGGCCTGGCCCTGCTGGAGCTCGGCGACCTGGCCTCCGCGAGGGAGGCTTTCGAGAAAGCCGCGGCCCTGGCCGAGGACCAGCGCGCCGGCCTCACCCCGGAGGACCGGGCCAGGTTCTTTTCCGCAAAGGTCCGCTTCTTCCGGCGGACCGAAGCCTACGAAGGGCTCATCCGGACCCTGGCCGCGGCGGGCCAGCCCGAGGAGGCCTTCTACTATTCGGAGAGCGTGAAAGCGAGGGCCCTGGCGGACGCCATCTCCAGGGGCGCGGCCGCCTATTCCCAGGCCTTGCCCGCGTCCCTGCGGGAGGAGGAGGAAGGGATCGAGACCCGCATCCGGGGATTGCGCAAGGACCTGGAGAAGCTCTTCCGGGCAGGAGACCTCGAGGGCTACGCGGAGCAGAAGAAAGGACTGGCGCGGGCCAAGAAGGAGCGGACGCGCTTCATCTCCGAGCTGCGCACGTCCCATCCAGCCTACGCATCAGCGCGCTACCCCGACCCCTCCCGGCCGGCCGACCTCAGGCTGCAGCCCGACGAGACGCTCCTCGAGTTCAACGTGACGGAGCACAAGACCTTCCTGTTCCTGGTCGACGGCTCCTCGAAGAAGACCCGGGTCCGGGAGATCCCGGTCTCCAGGTCCGAGCTCTCAACGCTCGTCCGGCAGTACCGCTCCTTCTTCGATTCCGTGGGATCGCTGGGAGACCTGGCGCGCTACGACGCCCGCTCCGGGGCGCGGCTCTATCAGCTCCTATTCGGGGAAGGTTTCCTAGAGGAAGCCAAGGCCAGGCGCTTGATCGTGGTCCCGGACGAGATGCTGGCCCTCCTGCCTTTCGAGTCCTTGCCGGTCGCGCTCCCGGAGAAGGAGAGCCTGGGCGAGGGGGACCACGGCCCGTTCCCGCTGGGCCTTTCCTACCTGGGAGACGACGCCAGCTTCTCCTATGCGCAGTCCGCCTCCTCCCTGATGATGCAAAGGTCCCTGGACCGCGGCCCCGCGGCCAAGAGCATCCTGGCTGTGCTCGACCCGAGCTTCTCCGCTGACCGCCCGGAACCCTCGACCCTTCTGGAGAGTTGGCGCGCCATGGGAGCGGCGGGGACGAAGAGCCGGGGGCTCGGGGCAACGACAGGCTCGGATGCGCTTTTCCCCCCGCTGACGAGGACCCGGGAGATCGGCGCGGAGCTTCGCGCCCTATTCGGGTCGGAGGTCGAGGAGCTGACCGGGACGCGGGCCTCCAAAAGCGTCCTGCGAGGATTGGACCTGGAACGCTACCGACTCATCGTTTTCGGGACCCATGGCCTGCTCGAGACCGACCTTCCCTACCTTCAGGAGCCGGCCCTGGTCCTGGCGCGTTCCGCCGGCGCGGCCGACGCCGAGGGCTTCCTCACCATGAGCGAGGTCATGGGCTTGAAAGTCCGGGCCGAAGTCGTCGCCCTGACCGCCTGCAAGACCGGGCTGGGCCGGGAGGTCGGAGGCGAGGGCGTGCTGGGGATGGGCAGGGCGTTCCAATACGCCGGGGCCGGGAGCGTCTTGATGAGCCTCTGGTCCGTGGCCGAGGACGGGACCGTGGCGCTGGCCCGCGCCTTCTTCCGCCGCCTGAAGGACGGCGAGAGCCCGCGCTCGTCGCTCCGCAATGCCCGCGCCGACATCCGCAAGGCAGGCTTCGAGAACCCCTTCTATTGGTCGTCCTTCATCCTGATGGGAGGCTCGTGACCCCTCATGCTACCATATCCCCAGGAGCGGCCCGGAGCGCCCCTCCGACGCGCGTTCCCGGCGCGCAACAACACGGAGGTCTCATGACACTGTCAGAACTCGGCCGCCTTCTGGGCGCCGTCGTCAAAGGCGAGC
>JBAZSR010000122.1:0-11383 GCA_041662295.1 Elusimicrobiota bacterium
CGTCAACGGCCGCAGGCTTCTTCGCGGCAGGGGCGGCTTTGGCCTTCTTCGGCGGCTTGGCCTTGCGGCCGCGGGCCGGCCTCCTGGACTGGGAAGCCGTCCCGATGGTGATGCCCTTGACCAGGGACTCGGGAGAGTCCACCCCGCCCGCGCCGTCTACGAGGTCGGCGGGAGGGGGCCCGGCCGGGGCCTTCTCCACCGCGATGTCGCCTTCGCCCGCCGCGGCCCGGGCGGAGGCGCGGCTGGGGACGGACCCGGCGAGGGAGATCCAGCGGTGGAGGGTGCGGGAGCGGTTCTTGCCGTCCGTGGCCGTCAGCACGCACTCGTAGCGCCCGGCCGGCATGGGATCCCCGAAGTAGCTCTTGCGGCCGTTCCAGTAGATCTGGTGGAAGACGGGGCCCGAGCCCACGACGTCGTTCAAGGGGGCGAGGTCCTCCCCCTCTTCGAGCGAGGGCCGGAGCAGGCGGAACCTCCAGGAGGCCAGGCCGGACGGAGGCTCAAGCACGGAGAACTCGATGATGGAGCCCTCTCCCCGGGAGGCGTCGATGCGCTCGGGGTGGACTCCGAGCGAGACCGTGGGACCCGCGTCGTGGGCGGCCTCACCCTCCATCACGAGGTCGAGGGGCTTGTTATAGACAAAGAGGAGGATGATGCCTTTGAATTCCCTTAGAGACTTGGGGACCTCGACCTGGTTGGAGAGGAGGTTGACGCGCACGCGGCCCGGGGAGATGCCCGCGGTGTACAGGTGGGCGCTGATGCCCATGGTGCGGCGCATATCGAGGACCTTGGGGTCGCCGATGGCGGCGCCCTCGGGCATGATCAGGAGCTGGGCGTTCTTGAGGGCGTAGACCACGCCGGTGACACCCTCGAGGACGGGCTTGGCGGTCTTCTTGAACGCGATCCCGGACTGGAACAGGACGGGCGTCGGGACGCCGATGCCCTCGGGGTCCCCGCCAGGGCCGAGCACGACCCGGACGTCCTCGATCGCGCGGAGCTTCTCGAGGCTGCTCGTATAGACCGCGCGGATCTTGGCGCGGATGTCCTTCTCGACCGCTTCGCGGCTCGGCTTGCGGATCCGGGGCGCCTGCGCTTCCTCCTGGGGCTCTTCCTCTTCGTCGGGTTCGACGGCCGGGGCCTTGCGGCGCCGTGGTTCCGGGGCCACCATGCGGGGCGCGTCGGGCTCGACGACGACCTCGGGCCCGGGCGGGATCGACTGGGCCCGGACCGGCGCGGAGGCCGGAGCGGCCGCGGCTTGGGTCTGGACCTGCGTCCGCCGGGCAGGAGCCTTGGGGGAGACGACCGCGGGCCGAGGCTCATCCTCGGGCTCGAGCTGGGGGGCGAACCCGACGGGGACTTCCCTGCCGGCGCCGCCTTCGGTGTTGAGCCGCTGTGTGATCAGGTTGATGTACTCGTTGGCCAGCGGCCGCTCCGAGGCTTCCCCTCGCATGAGCACGTCCATGAAGCGGTCCATGGCCTGGCCGTCCTCGCCGCGCTCGTAGAACATGATCCCCAGCTTCATCTGCCGGCTGAGGGTCCGCTCTTGGGCGGCGCAGGGGGCTCCTGCGACGAGCAGGCCCAGGCCCAACGCCTGGGCGCATGCCAGAAGCCTCCAAGCCGACCTCTTCATCGGGCTCACGCTAATAGGTTTAAGCTATCCGCATTACTGATTTATTGCGCCTTGCCGAGCACCGCGAGCCCGGCCCTGGCGTCCGCGTTGCCGGGGTCGAGCGCCAGGATGGCCCGGAGCTCCCGGGCCGCGTCCTCGGTGCGGCGCAGTCGCATGTAGGCCCGGGCGAGGTTCAGCCGGCTGCCGAGGAGGCCCGGGTCGCGGCGGGAGGCCCACTCGAGGTGCTCGAGCGCGTCGGCGTCGCGGCCCAGGGCGAGCAGGACGGTGCCAAGCATGAAGCGGGCCTTGGAGGACTCCGGCAGGGCCGCCGCGGCCTGGCGCGCCAACGCCAGGGACTGCTCGGAGTAGTCCCTCCGGATCAGCCGGGTCTCGAGCTCCCGCAGGCCGTCGAGGGCCTTCAGGACCGGGGGCGGCCCTCCCCCCGACCGCCGGGACACGGTGCGCAGGTTGCTCTCCGCCACGCGCAGGTCCGGGCTGAGCTCGAGGGCCCGGACATAGGCCTTCTCGGCCTCGGGCCAGCGGCCCTTGTTGCTCATGACGAAGCCGAGGTTGTTCCAGTGGTTGGGGTTGCGCGGGAAGAACCGCAGGGCCTTATCGAGCAGGCGCTCGGCCTTGTCGATCTGGAGGTTCGAGCCCTGGAGGTAGAGCGCGCTCAGGGCGGTGTAGATGTCCGGGGAGATGGGGTTGATGGCGAGCGCGGTGTGGTAGTAGGGCTCAGCCTCCGCGGCCTGCCCTAGACGGGAACTCTTGATGGTGCCGAGGTTGAAGTATATCTCGTCGTAGCCCGCGTTGGCCTTGAGAGCGTCGGCGTAGGTGCGGTCGGCGTCCGCAAAGCGCTCGACGCGGGCGTAGGCGTTGCCGAGCTCGTAGATAGCGTTGACCTCGCGCGGCCCCCAGTCTTTCGAGCGCTCGAGCTCCTTGACCGCCGCGGCGGCCGAAGCGCCCCGCAGGATCTTGAAGCCCTCGAAGTAGTGCGCCTCCCGGAACCAGGTGCAGACCCAATACCAGCAGATCGCCAGGAGGAGCGCGCTCCCGATCCAGGCGCCGGCCTTCACGCCCGCCGAGGGCCCTGCGGTCCGCCAGGGACGGTCCTGAGGGAAGACCGTGCCTGCGGCGGCTCCCGCCGCCCACCAGAACATGAAGGCCGGCATGGCGAAGTGGAGGCTGACGTTGAGGAGGTTGTCCACCAGCATCCCCCCCACGCCGCAGGCTGCGGCCAGTCCCAGGGTCTCGCGCATGCCCCGGCACGAGCGCCAGCGGGGCCCGAGGCTCCGGAAGTACGTCGCCCAAAGCCAGAACAGGACTCCGAGCCCGGCGATCCCCGTCTGGGCCCAGACCTCCATGATCTCGTTGTGGGAGTTGTTCGCGTGGGTGCGCATGGTGTGGAAGAAGGCGAAGGCGTCGAGGAGTCGGCCCTGGTAGAACGGGTAGAAGAGCTCGAAGAGGCCGAACCCCTTGCCGGTCACTGGGTTCTCCGCTCCCATCAGCCAGGAGCAGGTCCAGATGAGCAGGCGCTGGTGGAACGGGCTGTAGTAGCCGTCGGCCTGGCTGAAGGTCTTGATCTCCGTGAGGCGTCCGACCACGCTGGGGTGGTAGGAGCCCGCGATCCGGCTCTCGGGCCAGAAGGCCACGATCGCGAGCGTGAGTCCGGCCAGGAGCCCGGCCGCGCGCGGCGCCTCGGCGATCCTCGCCCGGACGTCCTTCGAGAGGCCGAGGAGCGCCAGGGCGGCCGCGGTCCCGGCCCAGGACGAGCGGGTCAGGCTCGCGAGGACCGCGGTCCCCATGATCAGGAACAGGGTTCCGTAGGCAAGCCTGCGGCCCAGGGTCCTGCTGTGGACGAAGAGGACCGCGGCCAGCGGCATGAGCACGACGTTGAAGGAGGAGAGGAAGTTCGGGTTGCCGAACGTCGAGACGGACCGGCCGCCGTAGGGGTTGAGGATGCTCGGCCAGATGAACTCCACGTTGAAGTACTGGAGCACGCCGTAGGCGGAGGCGAGGAAGCCGGCGGTCAGTGCCAGGTGGAGGTAGTCCGCGGTCCGACCGAGGCGCGAGAGCCACGCCGCGCCGCCGAAGCCCACGGCCCACAGGAAGGCGCCGTAGCCGTCCCAGACCTGGGACGCGATGCCTATCGGCGCCCGGGCCGAGCGCATCTGCGGGAACAGCGCCCAGAGCCCGCCCCAGACCAGGGCGAAGGCGGCCCAGGACAGGATCGGGTACTCGTCCCAGGCCGGGTCCTTGGCCCCGGGCTTGGCCTTGGCCGGAGACGCGGCGTCCCGAACGGCCTCTTCCCGGCAGAGAGCCGCGGCCAGGAAGAACGGGAGCACGGCGTTGACCAGGGAGAAGATGCCGATCCGGGCCCCCTCGCTGAGCATGGACGGACGGAAGAAGGCCCCGTGGCCGACAAAGGCCACGCCCCAGCTGAGAGCCGCGACCCCGGCTGCCGCGGCCAGGGGCACGTCCGCCATGGTCCGAGGCAGGCGCAGGGGTCCGCCGCAAGCGGCGCCGGTCAGGAAGTGGATGGCTGCCGCGGCGCAGATCAGGATGTTGAGGAGGCAGATCTGGGTGACGTAGGGGTTGCGGGTCAGGTTCGTGAAGAACAGGAGCGGGGTCACGAAGAAGCAGGCTACGATGAGCAGGTGTCGCAGGCGGGCGGTCATGGCGATGGAAAATCCCGCAGGATTATACAGAATATAAGCCAGCGTCAACGTCCCTTGTCCGATCAGAGACGGCCGGATCCATTTTCGAGAGCCGTCGTGGAGCTCAGCAGATCCGGGGGAGCTGTTCGCCGCTGAGCATGTCCACGATGCGGCTGGCGCCGATGCGGCTGCGGAGCACGACGCTCGGCCGGCCTTCGGGCCCGACCCTGCCGATGACGGTCGCGCCCGCCGCCTCGGGCCGCGACCGCATGGCCGCGACCGCGGCCTCGGCTTGGCTCCCCGGCACGAAGGCCGCGCAGCGGCCCTCGTTGGCGACGTAGAAGGGGTCCAAGCCCAGCATCTCGCAGGCGCCCAGCACGTCCTCGCGGACCGGGACCGCGGCCTCGTCGAAATCGAGGCGCACGCCCCGGGACTCCGCGATCTCCACGAGGCAGGTGGCCAGGCCCCCTCGCGTGAGGTCGCGCAGGGCGTGGATCTCCACCTTCGCGGCGAGCAGGGCGTCGACGACGCCGTTGAGGGGCGCCGAGTCGCTCTCGATCGAGGATTCGAAGGAGAGCCCCTCCCGGACCGCCATGACGGCCATGCCGTGCCGGCCCACGTCCCCGCTGAGCACGATCGCGTCCCCGGGCCGCACGCTCGAGGGAGCGACGACCAGGTCGTGCTCGATGAGGCCGATGCCGGACGTGGTGATGAAGAGCCCGTCGCCCTTGCCGCGGCCCACGACCTTGGTGTCGCCGGTGACGAGGCTCACCCCGGCGCGTTGCGCCGCGGCTTTCATGGAGGCCACGACCCGGCTTAGGTCCGCCACCGGGAGGCCCTCCTCCAGGATGAAGGCCGCGCTCAGGTGAAGGGGCCGGGCCCCGCACATGGCCAGGTCGTTGACCGTGCCGTGCACGGCCAGCGAGCCGATGTCCCCTCCGGGGAAAAAGAGGGGCGAGACGACGTAGGAGTCGGTCGTGAAGGCGAGGCGCGCCCCCCCGACGTCGAGGACCGCCCCGTCGTGACGTGCCTCGAGCATGGGGTTGGAGAAGGCGGGCAGGAAGACCCGCTCGATGAGCCCGTGGGTCAGGCGCCCTCCTCCGCCGTGGGCGAGGAGGATGTTCGGATGATCGGAGAGGGGCGCGGGGCAGACCGGGCCCTGCACTTCGGGCTTCTTCATGACGGGCTCCTGGGATCGAGACGGCGGTAGCGGTGGTAGGCGGCGCAGGCGCCTTCGGAGGAGACCATGGTGGCGCCCAGCGGGTGCTCGGGGGTGCAGGCCGCGCCGAAGGCCGGGCATTCCGGCGGCTTCTTGAGGCCCTGCAGGATGAGGCCGCTGAGGCACTCGCCGGACTCCTCCACCGAGAGCTCGGCCACGCCGAAGCGGTGCTCCGCGTCGAAGCGGCGGTAGGGCTCCGTCAGCCCGAGGCCGCTGGCCGGGATGGCGCCGATGCCGCGCCACTTGCGCGGCACGACCTTGAAGACCTCCCGGATGAGCTCGCGGGCCCCGGGGTTGCCCTCGCGCCGGACCGAGCGGCTGTACTGGTTCTCCACCTGGGCGCGTCCCTCCTCGAGCTGGCGCACGGTCATGAGGATGCCCTGGAGGATGTCGAGCGGCTCGAAGCCCGTGACCACGATGGGGACCTTGAAGCGGGCGGCCAGGGGCTCGTACTCGGCGAGGCCCATCACGGCGCAGACATGGCCGGCCGCAAGGAAGGCTTGGACCCGGTTGGACGGCGAGGACAGCACGGCCTCCATGGCCGGCGGCACGAGCACCTGCGAGACGAGCATCGAGAAATTATCCAGCCCGAGCGCCCGGGCCTGGTGCGCGGCCATGGCGTTGGCCGGGGCCGTGGTCTCGAAGCCGATCGCGAAGAACACGACCTGGAGCGAGGGGTTCTCCTTGGCGAGCTTGACCGCGTCGAGCGGGGAGTAGACGATGCGCACGTCGCCGCCGGCCGCGCGCACGGAGAAGAGATCCCCCCGCGTCCCGGGGACCCGCAGCATGTCCCCGAAGGAGGTCAAGGTCACGCCGGGCATGCCGGCGATGGCGACCGCCTTGTCGATGAGCTCGACCGGGGTCACGCACACGGGGCAGCCCGGGCCGTGCACGAGCGTCAGGCTCTTGGGGAGGAGCTCGTCCACGCCGTACTTGATGATGGCGTGGGTCTGGCCCCCGCAGATCTCCATGATGGTCCAGGGCCGGACCGCCGCGTCCGCGAGCGCCTCGGCCAGGCGGCGAGCCGCGTCCGCGTCCCGGTATTCCGAAAGGTATTTCACTCTTTCACTCTCCTCCCCCGCGGGGAGGAGAGTAGTCGTGGGGGCCGATGCCGTTGTCTGAAGGTTTCTCCTCTTTTGCCGCGATCTCCCCCAATTGCCTGAAATACTCCAGCGTCCGCGCGGCCTCTTCCTCGTCGAGAACGCTGAGCGCGAACCCGACATGGACGATGACATAGTCCCCGACCTTGGCTTCGGGGACGTAAGCCAGGCACGCCTCCTTGACGGCGCCGCCGAAGCTCACGCGCCCGGTCCGCGCCAGGGGGTCGCTCCCCTCCTGGATGCTGAGGATCCTGCCCGGCACCGCGAGACACATACTAGGTTCCCCCTTGCGTCGGGTGTTCGGCGTCCTTCCACCCCAGGGCCGCGGCCGCGGCCTGGCCGAGCGCGATGCCGCCGTCGTTGGGCGGCACGCGCTGGTGCCAGTAGGGCTGGAAGCCCTCTGCCCGCAGGCGCGCCGCGGTCTCCTCGGTGAGGAGGGCGTTCTGGAAGCAGCCGCCGGTGAGCGCGACTCTGGCCGCGCCCGCGGCTTTGGCCGCGAGCACGACGCCGTCGGCCATGCCCCGGTGGAAGCGGGCCGCCATGGTCCCGGCCGGGACCATGGCGGCCGCGTCGGCGAGCATGGCGCGGACCATGGGCTCCCAATCAAGGACCCTTGGCCCGGGTCCGCGCAAGAGCGCGACCGGGTAGGCCCTCCCGTCGGACGAGCCTTCGGCCGCGGCCTCGAGCTCCATGGCGGCCTGGCCCTCGAACGCGTTGACCGACCTCAGGCCGGCCAGGAACGCGGCGGCGTCGAAGAGGCGGCCCGCGCTCGAGGTCCTCGGGGTTGCGGCCCCCTTGAGGCACATCCTGGAGAGGAGCTGGAACTGGCGGTCCGTGAAGGACTCCATGCGCGGCAGGCCCCGGAGTCGTCCGGGGTCCGTCCCGAACGCCTCATGGAGCAGGCCGAAGGCGGAGCGCCTGGGCTCGCGCGCCGCGGCCTCTCCTCCCGGGAGCGGGAAGGTCCGCCAATGCGCGGCCCGGGAGAACCCGTCCGGCCGGATCAGGAGGAACTCGCCGCCCCAGACCGTCCCGTCCGGGCCCCAGCCCGTGCCGTCCCAGGCGACGCCGAGGACAGGGGCCGAGATCCCGTTGTCCGCCATGCAGGCTAGGACGTGGGCGAGGTGGTGCTGGACCCGGAGCACGGGCAGGCCCGTGCGTTCCGCGTAGCGCGAGGAGCCGTAGTCAGGGTGGCTGTCGCAGGCCGCCAGGGCCGGCGCGAGCCCGTAGAGCTCCGTGAGGCTGGCGATCACGGCCTCGAAGGCCTCGGCCGACGCCAGGGTCCCGAGGTCGCCGATGTGCTGGCTCAGGTGGACCCCGTCTGCGACCGTGACCGCGGCCGCGCTCTTGAGGTGCCCGCCGACCGCGAGCACGGGAGGAAGGGGGCGGCCTCCCGTGGGGATCCTCACGGGCATGGGAGCGTAGCCCCGGGCGCGGCGCAGCAGGATCGGCCGGCCCGCCACGCTGCGGACGATGGAGTCGTCCACGTGGCGGGCGATGGGACGGTCGTGCACGAGGAAGAGGTCCGCGATCCCGGCGAGGCGTTCGAGGGCCTCGCGCTCGTCCGTGCAGAGGGGCTCCTCCGAGAGGTTGCCGCTCGTCGCGACCACGGGGAAGCCCAGGTCGCCCAGGAGCGTGTGCTGGAGCGGGTTCGAGGGGAGGAGCGCTCCCACCCGCGGGTTCCCGGGCGCCACGAGCCCGCAGACGCTGCCCCCCGCGCCCGGCCGCAGGCGCAGGAGCACGATGGGGGCCTCGGGCCCGGCGAGCAGGCGGCGCTCGGTCTCCGAGGCCTCGGCGCAGGAGAGGAGCCGGGCCATGGAAGGGAAGAGGACCGCGAAGGGCTTCTCCGAGCGGCGCTTGCGCTCGCGCAAGGCCCGCACCGCGGCCTCGGCGCGCGCGTCGGCCATGAGGTGGAAGCCTCCCACCCCCTTGACCGCCACGATGCCGCCGCGGGAAAGCGCTTCGGCCGCCCCGCGGAGCGCGGCGTCGCCGCCGGAGAGCGCTCTCCCGGCAGGGTCCCAGAGCTCCAGGCGCGGCCCGCACGCGGGGCAGGCGTTGGGCTGCGCGTGGAACCTGCGGTCCCGCGGGTCCTCGTATTCCCTCCGGCAGTCCGCGCACATGGCGAAGCCGCGCATCGTGGTGTTGGGCCGGTCGTACGGGAGGCCCTCGATGATGCTGTAGCGCGGACCGCAGTGCGTGCAGTTGGTGAAGGGGTAGCGGTGGCGCCTGTCCCGCGGGTCGCGGAGCTCGGCGAGGCAGGCCGGGCAGGTGGCGATGTCCGGCAGGACGAGGGCCGTCTTGGCCCCGCCGGCCGCGCTCGGCCGGATCTCGAAGCCCGCGTACGGGACGGGGTCGAGCCAGGCGGTCTCGCGGCCCTCGATGACGGAGTTCGGGGGCCGCTCGTCGACCAGCCGTTCGAGCAGGGTCTCCAGGGCGGCCTGGGGGCCCTCGGCCTCGATCGTCACGCCGGCCGGGGAGTTGTTGACCCAGCCGGTCAGGCCGAGGTCGGCGGCGAGGCGGAAGACGAACGGCCGGAAGCCCACGCCCTGCACGGCGCCCCGGACCTGGATCCAGAGCCTCTTCTTGGGAGCGGTCAGGTCCGTGCGCGGGAGAGCGGCCTTGGTCTTGGCCATCGGTGTCATTCTATCAAATGGGGCAGGTCGTCCCATCATCCATCGATCCTCGCGGGGCGCGGGAGGGGATGTCCCGGCCTCCCTGTGCGAGTGGTGCGCTACGACGCACCACTCGCACAGGGGCCCAGGGTGGGTCCTTCAGACCTCCTGGATGCGGGAGGGCTGTTCCAAAACCTGCACCAAAAATCCCATTCCTCGTCGAAAAGAGAAAGCCGAGGATGGGATTCGAACCCACAACCTATCGCTTACGAAGCGATTGCTCTACCGTTGAGCTACCTCGGCCCTAAAACATCCGGGACACGGCCTGTCCCGCCGCAGGCGGGACAGCTGCGCCGGTGATTCTACCATAAATGGGCGCTGATTGGGGTGATGCTGATGCTGATCGGGGTCAGGGGGCGAAGGGGATGACGTGGAAGCTGCGGTCCTTGTAGTGCGCCTGCGTCATGGTGACGACCTTGTCGCGGCCGTCGCCCTTCTCGTCGAAGGAGAACGCGCCGAACATGCCCTGGTGGCGCTGGCGCCGGATCGCGGAGACGATCCGGCCGCGGTCGCGCCCCGCGGCGCCGAGCGCGGACAGCACGATCCGCGCCCCCTCGTAGGCGAAGTGGTCGAAGGGCTTGAGGTCCTCTCCGGAGGCCTTCCAGCGCTGGCGGTAGCGCTCGATGAAGTCGCGCGCGGACGGCAGGATCTCCGGCGGCACGCCGACCATGGACACATAGGACTCGTCCGCGGCAGGACCGGCCACGTCGAAGAATCCCGGGGTCTTGGCCCCGTCGCCCGCCACGAACACCGCCTTGATCCCGGCGGCGCGCATGCCCTTGGCGAAGAGCCCCGCCTCCGTGTAGAGGCCGGCGAAGTAGACGGCCTGCGGGTCCGCCGCCTTCAGGCGGGCCAACGCCTTGCGGCGCAGGTCGAGGCGCTCCGCAGCGACAAGCCTGCCTCCGAGCCGGACGAAGACCTTGCTGAACTCGGACGTCAGGTCGCGCCCGTACGCGGTGCCGTCGTGGACGACCGCGACCGCGCGCTTGCGCAGCCTGCGGCGGACGAAGCGCGCCGCGTAGGCGCCCTGCACGTCGTCCGTGGCCACGAGGCGGAAGACCGTCCTCTCCCAGGGCCAATCAGGACGGGCCTGCTGGAGCGTGACCTCGGGGTTGGTGGCCGACGGCGTCACCATGGCCATGCCTGCGGCCGCGTAGACGCGGCCGGCAGGGATGCAGCAGTCGGAGCTGTAGTGGCCGACCACCGCCACGATCCTGGGGTCGAGGACGATGAGGTTGGCGGCGTTGACCGCCTCCTTCGGGTCGGAGCGGTCGTCGAACGGGACGACCTCCACGCGGAAGGGAAGGCTGCGGCTGGCGTTGGCCTCCTCCACAGCGAGCGTCACGGCGCGGCGCAGGCCCTCCCCCTCGCTCCCGAGGTCGCCGGTGAAAGGGGCCGCGACCGCGATGCGCGCAGGATGCTGGGACTTTTTGGCGCATCCCGCCGGAAGGATGCTGACGGCGATGCTGACGGCTAGGAAGAGAAGGGGCCGCGTCATGGTGTCAGCCTTTGGTTCATTCACTTTTTGGGATGCACGGCGCCCATGTTAAAAGTAAATGAGTCAAAGACGATATCAATATACTATAATATACCGCTTTTCGGCCAAGCTTCTTTCTTGGAGGAACGATGATAAGGACCGTTTCCGCGTGGCTGACGCCGTCCCGCTGGATCTACCGAAAGCCCAAGGATTGGGCGGCCAATCTCCGGCCCGACCTTTCCGATCCCCACCCGGACGCCGCCATCCCCGAGGACCTGCAGACCGCGGTCCTGCGCGCGCAGAACGCCGTGCTCCAGCAGCAGAACCGGGAGGAAGGCTTCTGGTGCGGGCCCCTGAAGGCCGACACCACGATCGACTCCGACACCGTCATGCTCCTCAACTTCCTGGGCCGCGGGTCCTCCATCAAGGTCCGCCGCTTCGCCAACCGGCTCCTCAAGACCCAGCTGGCCGACGGCGGGTGGCCGATCTACCCGAGCGGCCCCGCCGACATCTCCGCGACCGTCAAGGCCTACTGGGCCCTCAAGTTCGCGGGGCACTCGCCGACCGAGCCCAGCATGGTCAAGGCGCGCCGGAAGATCCGCGAGCTCGGCGGCATCCACAAGGTCAACACCTACACGAAGTTCTACCTCGCGCC
>JBAZSR010000123.1:0-11129 GCA_041662295.1 Elusimicrobiota bacterium
AAGTCCCGCACCCGCCGAGGAGGCGGTTGGCGACCCGCGGGGTGGCCCGGCAGCGACGGGCGATCTCGGCGGCGCCCTCGGAGTCGATGGGGATGCCCAGGATGGAGGCGGACCTCCGGACGATGGCCTCGAGCTCGCCCGGGGCGTAGAAGTTGAGGTTGCCGACGATCCCGAAGCGGTCGCGCAGGGGGCCGGTCAGGAGGCCCGCCCGGGTCGTGGCGCCGATGAGGGTGAATCGCTCGATGGAGAGCTTGAGCGCCGACGCCCCCGGCCCCTTGCCCGTGGAGATGTAGAGGTGGGAGTCCTCCATCACGGGATAGAGGGACTCCTCCACCACAGGGCTCAGACGGTGGATCTCGTCGATGAAGAAGACGTCGCCCTTGCCCAGGTCCGTGAGGATGGCCGCCAGGTCCCCGGGCCGCGTGATCGTGGGCCCAGAGGTGGAGCGGAGGTTGACGCCCAGCTCGCGGGCGATGATGTGGGCCAACGTGGTCTTGCCGAGGCCCGGGGGCGAGTAGAAGAGGCAGTGGTCGAGGGGCTCGCCGCGCTTGCGGGCGGCCTCGATGAAGACGCGCAGATTGGCCTTGAGGGACTCCTGCCCGGTGAACTCGTCGAGGGTCCGGGGACGGAGGCTGGCCTCGAACTGGACCTCTTCTTTGACGGGGCCAGGGCTGAGGACCGAAGCTTCCCTGGCCGAGGCGCGGCCCGCGGCGTCCGCGTCCTTGCGGGGGCTCATGGAGAGAGCCTCTTGAGCGCCCGGCGCACGATCTCGCCCGCGTCGAGGCCCTTGGCGGGAACCTCTTCCGCGACCACGCCGAGCGCCGCCCGCGCCTCGGCCGGGCGGTAGCCCAGCGAGCTCAAAGCGCTCATGGCCTGGGCCATGGCGCTGGCCGGCAGGCCCCGGGTCCGGTCCGTGGCGAAGCGCTCGGAGCCGGCGACCTCGAGGTCCCCGAGGTGCTCCTTGAGGGCCTCGATGAGCTTGTCGGCGGTCTTCTTCGAGAACCCGAAGACGGCCGCGAGCATCCGGTCGTCCTTGTCGAGGACCGCCCTGCGGAAGTCCGGAAGGGATTTGGACGCCTTGTCGAGGTACTCGAGGGCCTTCTTGGCGCCCGTGGAAGGGACGTGGTCCCGAAAGACGCAGAAGGCGTCCTTCTCGGCCTGGGTCAAAAAGCCGTAAAGGGTCGCGCCTCCGCCGTACATGCCGAAGGACTCGCAGACCTGGAGGCTGACCTCGGCGCCGGGCTCGGGAAGCCGGCCGGCGGTCGAGGGCGCCACGAGCACCTCGTAGCCGACCCCGCCCGCCTCGACCACAGCGCGGTCGGTCGAACGGGAGAGTAGCGTCCCGCGCAGGGAGGCGATCACGGCATGGCTCCGGCGCCCCTGGGACGGGTCCCGCCGATGCGCTCGACCACCTTCAACCCGCCGAGCCGCCCCATCCGGGAGTGCGTCAGGGCGATCGCCGCGGCGTCGGCCACGTCGTCCGGCTCCAAGGGCGCGGCGAGGCGCAAGACGCGCTGGACCATGTGCTGGATCTGGACCTTGCCGGATGAGCCGCTGCCGGTGAGGGCGGCCTTCACGGTGCGGGGGTCGTAGGCGTGGACGTCCAAGCCAGCGTGCGCGCACGCGAGCAGGATGACGCCGCGAGCCTCGAGGGTGCCGCGGATGCTCGGGGAGGCCTTCAGGAAGAAAAGCTCCTCGGCGGCCGCGGCCGAGGGCCGATGCTCCGAGGACGGCGGAGAGCCGCCTGTGGATGTCGCAGAGCCGGTCTTGGAGGGGGGTGGAGCTCGCGGTCTCGATGAGCCCGGAGGCGGCCAGGCCGGGCTCGGACCCCGCCTCCGCCTCGACGACCGCCCAGCCGGTCCGGGCCAGGCCCGGGTCGATGCCGAGGATCCTCACGCCGGGCTCCTGGACGCGTCAGCCCCCGAACTTCTCGAGCACCTGCTCGGGGATGTCGAAGTTGGCATAGACGCTCTTGATGTCCTCGTGGTCCTCCAGGGCTTCCATGAGCCCGAGAACCTTGGGCGCGTCCTCCTCGCTGACCTTGACGAGCGTGCCCGGGATCATCGCGACCTCCGAGGACTCCAGGGGGATCTTGGCGGCCGAAAGGCCCTGCCGGACCTTCTCGAAGTCCTTCGGGTCGCAGAGGACCTCGAAGGAGGAGCCCGAGGAGTCGATGTCCTCCGCGCCCAAATCCAGGCACACGCCCATGAGCTGGTCCTCGGTCACGCCCGCGGACTTGGCCACGCACAGGACGCCCTTCTGCTTGAACATCCACCCGACGCAGCCCGCCACGCCCAGGTTGCCGCCGTGCTCCTGGAACATGAAGCGGATCTCGGAGTTGGTGCGGTTGCGGTTGTCCGAGGTCGCCTCGGCGATGATGGCGACCCCTGCCGGGCCGTAGCCCTCGAAAAGAAGGTCGTCGTACTGCACCCCGGGGAGCTCCCCGGTCCCGCGCTGGATGGCGCGCTTGACGTTGTCGCTCGGCATGTTCGCGGCGCGGCCGTCATCGATGGCCTTGCGCAGGCGCGGGTTCGAGTTCGCATCGCCCCGCCCAGCCGCGCCGCGATCGTGATCTCGCGGACGAGCTTGGTCCAGACCTTGCCCTTCTTGGCGTCCGTGACGCCCTTCTTGTGCTTGATGCCCGCCCAGTGTGAATGGCCACCCATGGATTTATCCTATCAAATTAACGGGATCAACGACGGCAACGGCCCCCGCGGGAGAGAGAAGTGAAATGGGCCCGCCAGGAATCGAACCCGGACCACGTGGTCCGAAGCCACGTACTCTATCCATTGAGCTACGGGCCCGTCTCACTTCCGCCTCCCCTCCGACGATCTCCGGGAGGGGACCGCGGCCGGACGATATTCTAGCATCTATAGACACGCAATATTTCCGCAAATTGGCCAAGCTATCCTGTCAATGCATGCTCTTGTTCTTCTTCTTCGCCCCTGTCTCCGCGCATGCGGCGGAGCCTCCTGTCGTCGCGGCCGCCAAGGCCGCGCCGGAGCCGTCCCCGGCGGAGTACGCCAAGGTCGGCCGTGACGCTCTCAAGTTCCTCGTCGCGAACTGCGGCCACCAGGATCCCGAGGTGCGCCTCGAGGCCGCCAAGGCCTTCGGCGAACTCGGCAACAAGTCCGCCCTGCGCCTCCTCGGCAGGATGCTCAAAGACAAGAACCTCTACGTGCGGCTCGAGGCGGCCGCCAGCCTCAACATCCTTGGCGACGCCCGCGGCCTCAAGGAGATCGTCTCCCTAGTCCACCCCTCGACCGCCGCTGCCGCCAAGCCCGCGGGACCGGCCGAGGAGCTGGCCGACATCAAGCGCAGCAAGGTGCGCGCCGGCGCCGTGGAGAAGCTCGGGCGCATCGGCGGGGTCGAGGCGGTGGAGGTCCTCGAAAAGACGCTCGAGGACCCCTCGGACGTGGTCCGCGACGCCACGGCCATCGCGCTGGCGAAGCTCGGCTTCGAGGAGTTCGTGGCCCCCCTCGTCGCCGCGCTCAAGGCCAAGGACGCCGCGGTCCGGGCCGCCGGAGCCAAGGCCCTCTGGCAGACGGGCCTGGCGGTCGGCCTCGACGAACTCCGGGCGGTCTCAGAGGACGAGTCTCCCGAGGTCCGCACCGAGGCCATGAGGGCGCTGGGCAACTTCCCGGACCCGATCGCCCTTGAGTACCTCGCCAAGGGAGTGCGCGACCCCAACGTCAAGGTCCGGGCCGTGGCCGTGCAGTCGACGGGACGCATCCCGGGCGCCCGCTCCACCCAGATGCTGCGCGCGGCCTTGGAGGACAAAACCTTCCCTTCGGTCGCGCTCAGGGCCATCGAGGGACTGGTCCGCCGGGGCGAGTCCGTGGACCTCAAGCTCGTCCAGGACGCCATGGAGCAGAACACCCCCGAGGTCCAGCTGGAGGCCATCGAGATCCTCCTTTCGGTGAAGACCGCCGACGCCGTGCGGCTCCTCAAGCCGGCGCTCGAGCAGGGTGAGCCGCGGGTGCGGGTCCGGGCCGCCGCCGCCCTGGTCAGGAAGCTGCAGAACCCGGGAGGCAGGCCATGACGCTGCGCCGCCGGCTGGGGCTGGGCGCGCTGGCCGCGGCCGCGGCCTGCCTCGCCTTCCTGGCGACGGGCCTCGTCCCGCGCACGGACGCCCTGCGCCGGGGCGGGGTGCGGGTTGAGGACCGCAAGCGCTTTGGCCTCGACCGCCTCCAGCTCCGGGACCGGTCCCTGCCGCGCCGCGAGGCGGCGCGGGCCTTCGGCGCGTTCAACCGCAGGGAGGGGGGACGGTGGAAGATCCGGTTCAGCCCGAGGACGGGCGCGCCCGAAGCCCTCACCGGCGGCTCGGCCGCCCCGAGGCGCGGAGGGCACCGGTCCGTTGCCGAGTCCTTCCTGCGGGAGGCCCGCGGCTTGACCATGGCGGACCCCGCCGACCTGGTCCTGGACCGCCAGAGCTCCGGCAGGAAGATGGGCCACCTCCTCTACCGGCAGACCTACAAGGGGGTGCCGGTCGAATTCGCCCGGGTCAAGGTGCACGTGGACGACGACGGCAGGGTCATCGGCCTCAACTCCAGCTTTGAGCCGGACCTGAGCCTGGGCCTGGAGCCCTCGCTCTCCGCCGACGCGGCCTTCGGCTCCGTGGCCGCCGAGCTCGGGCCCATGGAGCGGCCGGGCGGGTCCCTGGTGGTCTTTCCCAGCGAGATGAGCGGCCGCAGCCACCTCGCCTGGAAGTTCACCGTGCGCCAGGGGTCGCATCTCTGGCGGTACTATGTCGACGCGCATACGGGACAGGTCCTCTTCCGCTATGACGACCACCGCTATCAGGCCTGCATGACCTCCGGGACGATCACGGCCTACATCGCGGAGATCGACCCCAGCCAGACCCCTTATCAATGGAAGCCCATGAAGCACCAGCGAGTCTACGTCAAGGACGGCAGCCACTACGCCGACACCAACGCCCAGGGCTTCTTCTGCAGCGACACCAAGGGCAAGATCGCCACCTCCCTGCAGGGCCCCTACGCCAACGTCGCCAACTTCCGGGGACCGAGCGCCCATTACGACAACGGCGCCGGGACCTGGCACACGGTCGCCACCCCGGTGAGCTCGCCCCACCCCTACCCCAACGGCACGACCGTCGTCGAGACGGTCAGCCTCGACGCCGTGGCGCCGACGGCCGTCAAGGTCCTGCCCGTGTTCAGCCAGTTCAGCGTCGGCTCCTGGGACATCATCGACTCCCTGGGCCAGGTGGTGGACAACGACCAGCTCTTCATCCTCGACGGCGCCGGCGCCCCCGTGGCCTCCTACATCGGCAACCGCGGGCCCTTCAACGGCACGGCCGTGCACGGAAGGAGGTATTCCCTGGCGCTCAAGTCCAACGAGTCCGGCCAGCAGCACGGCTACGACGTGCTCGTCTCGAGCTACCTCGTCCTCACCGCGGCCGACGAGTGGAACGTCAACGGCTCGAGCCTGGCCTGGTGGCCCTCCTCCCACACCTCGGTCAACCTCGGCGGCGAGTTCAGCGCCTTCTACCACGTCAACGCCCAGCACGACTACTTCGTCGGCGGGGTGAACAGATCGAGCGCCGCGTTCCTGGGCCTCCCGCTCAACGTCAACGTCTATGTCGGCCCCGACCTCCTGAGCCCCTACTACGACCCCGACATGGACAACCTGAACCTCAGCGACATCGAATCCGCCAACCCCAAGCTCGTCTCCACGGACGACGCCACGGCGGTGCGCCACGAGTACACCCACTACGTCCAGGAGAGGATCTTCTCCTCCCCGTATTTCGCCCAGTCCGGCGCCATCCAGGAGGCCCTGAGCTACTATTTCACGGCGAGCGCCCTCAACCACTCGACCTCCGGCCTCTGGTACAACAGCCAGCTCGGCAACCCCAACCCCATCATCGAGCTCAACTGCCCGCCCAACTGCCGCGCCCTCAGCAGCTCGAACTGGTACGGGGAGGTGCACGAGGACTCCGTCTACATCGGCCAGGCGTTCTGGGACATCCGCAAGAAGGTCATCAGCGACCTGGGCCGGACCGCCGCGTGCGCGGACGGGCTGATCTTCGAGTCCCTGCTCTTCTTCCCCGAGAGCTTCGTCGAGTTCTACGACGCCCTCCTGAGGGTCGACGGGGCGGGCGCCGTCGCCGACTGCGGCGGCGCCAACCAGGTCGGGGCCATCATCACCACGGCGTTCCAGAGCCACGGCCTCCCCTATCCCAAGGGCGACGGCTGGGAGCGCAACGACGGCTTCATGAGCGCGGTCGACATCAGCACCATCTCCTCCCTCTCGGCCACGGTCTACCCCGCGTCCGACGTCGACACCTACTCCTTCGGCGCGGGACCGGGCAGGCTGAGGATCAAGATGGCCCTCCCCTCGGCCGGGAACTTCTTCAAGGCCTACACCCTCAGGCTCTACAACCGCCAGCACGTCGAGATCGCCAAGGCCCAGCCGCTCCTGGACGGCCTCAACACGGTGGACGGCGCGTACTGCGAATCCTTCGACTGCACCACGACCCAGAGCGAGGTCCTGCTCGACCACGTCGTCACGGAGGGGGGCCTCTTCTACATCCAGGTCACGGGCGCGGAATCCGAGGGATTCTCGAACTCCGGAGTCTACTCCTCGACCCCCTACGAGCTGACGGCCGACATCCCGCGGCCCAGGGCGCTCGACGCCTCCATCGTCTCGGCGGTGGTCGACAACGACCTCATCTCCTTCGAGGTCGCGGTCACCACGCACGAGAACGTCCAGCCCCTCCACTTCGCCTACGCCCAGCTCCGCAGCCACACCCTCGACGCCGTCCCGAACACCCTCGCGATCCCCGGGAGCGGCTCCGCGACCTACCTCGCCTGGGTGTCCTCCCACAGCGCGCTCGGGAAGGTCTCCGGCCAGGTCCGCCTCACCGGAACGTTCGGAAGCCGGTTCCCGGCGGTCGGCACGGTGCACCTCGAGGTCTTCGGCTACAACGTGGTCGGGAGCACGATCAGCCTAGGCCTCTCGGGGCCGATGAACCTGAGCGCCAACCAATCCAAGCTGACCGCCTTCAACAACGTCTTCAACCCGCTCAAGGGCGGCAAGACGACCATCAAGTACGAGGTCCCCTCCGCGGGCCGGCTCACGCTCAAGCTCTACGCCATGGACGGGACCCTGGTGGAGACGATCTTCGACGACACGACCTCGGGCGGCAAGGGCACGGTGGACTGGTCCGGCCGGAACATGAGCGGCAAGACCGTGGCCAGCGGCATCTACCTGCTCAAGCTCTCGGCGCCCGGCGTCTCCCAAACCCAGAAGATCGTGGTGGTCAAATGACTCCGGCCCGGCAAGCCGCCGCGCTCGCCTGCATCCTCGGGACCCTCCTGCCGCCCTCCGCCGCCCGCGCCATCGAACAGCCCGGCACCACGGCAGCCTCGATCCTGCAGGTGCCGATGGGCTCGCGGGCGCTGGGCATGGGCGGCGCGTTCACGGGCGTCGCGGACGATGTCAGCGCCCTTCACTATAACCCGGCGGGCCTGAGCCTCCTCAAGGCCCACGAGATCAGCGCCGCGTTCCTCTCAGGCCAGACCGACACATCCTCCCAGCACTTCGCCTACGGCGGGCCCATCCCGTTCTCAGGCCTGGCCGGCGAGGGCTTCTCCAGCGTCGGGGGCTCGATCCTGTACTCGAGGGGGGGGCAGATCGAGGTCAACGAGCTCGGCGCGGACGGCGCGGTCCAACGCTCCGACACAATCAGCGCGGGCTACGACGTGGTGGCTTCCGCCGGCTACGCGGAGCGCATCGGCATGACCCCCATCGAGACGCCCGGCAAGACCTACAACATCAACCATTTCCTGGGCGTGGCGGCCAAGCTCATCCACTCCTCCCTGGCCGAGCGCTATTCGGCCACCGCGGCCGCCGCGGACGCGGGCTATCTGGCCCAGTGCCCGGACCTCGGGGTCAGCCTCGGGTTCTCCGCCGTGAACCTCGGCAACAAGCTGCGGTATGTCGAGGCCAACGACCCGCTGCCGGCCGCGGCCCGGATGGGGGTCTCCTACCTCTACAAGCCCAAGCCCACCCACGAGGTCCTGCTCGCGGCGGACGGGGACTTCCTCTTCAACGACCGGCTCTGGCACACCGCGCTGGGCATGGAGTATTTCTGGAACAAGATGTTCGGCTTCCGCCTGGGCTGGCAGTTCAACCGCCAGACCCTCGGCCTGACGGCGGGGCTGGGCGTGGCCTGGCGGAAGCGCTTCACCTTCGACTACGCCTGGGCCGCGGGCGCGTCCGGGAACAGCCACCGGATCACCTTCGGATACCGCTTCGGCGGGATCGTCCAGTCCTCCCGCGGCCGGACGCGCCGGCCCTTCGTCGAGATCTCCCCGGGCCAGGAGAGCATGCCGGCCAACGCGGAGGTCGTCCCCATCGAGGAAAAGCCGCGCAAGAAGCCCCGCCCCGCCCCGCCCCAGGACGTCCGCCCCTCGGGCGTGCCCGGCTGGATCTACTGACGTTGCTGCTGCTTTGCTGGTGCCAGACGTTAAGAATCGGATACTTCACACCATAACGTCTGGCACCATTGTATAATCCCCGTATGGATACCTTCCTTCTGCACCGCAAGAACCTGGCCCGAATGCTCTCGGATGGCCCCATCCTCCTGGCGGGCAATTCCCCGGTCCTGAGGAACGGCGACGTCCACCACCCCTTCCGACAGGGCTCCGACTTCCTCTATCTGAGCGGCGTCGAGGAGCCGGATTGCTGGATCCTCATCGACCCCACGAGGAAGACCCACACCCTGTTCATCCCGAAGGTGGACAGCCTTCACCGGGTCTGGCTGGGCCATGTCCCCAGCCCGGCCGAAGCCAGTGCCGTCTATGGATTCACGAAGGCGTTCCACGCCGACAGGCTCCTCAGGGAACTCCGCCGGGCTCGGCGCGGGAGCCGGGTCCTCTACTCCGACAAGGCCTCCCTCCGGCGCCTTTCCAGCCTCGACCCAGCCGCAAGCCGTGGGCTGACGGTCCGGCCAGCGGCCCTGCGCGACGCCCTCGACAGCCTGCGCGCGGTCAAGGACCCCGGCGAGGTCTCCCTTCTGCGCAGGGCAAGCGCGGTCACCAGCGCCGCGTTTCGGACCGCGATGAAGTCCGTCCGGCCCGGCATGTTCGAGTTCGAGCTTCAGGCGGCCTTCGAGTCCGCCTGCCTCGCCGGGGGCCTCAAGCGCCTGGCCTTCGAGAGCATCGTCGCCTCAGGCGCGAACTCGGCCGTTCTCCATTACCACGGCAACGACCAGCGCATCCGTCCGGGCAGCCTCGTCCTCCTCGACGCAGGCGCGGAATACCGCGGCTACGCCGCCGACATCACCCGCACCTTCCCGGCCGGCGGCCGGTTCACCGCGAGGCAGCGCGATGTCTACGCCATCGTCCTCGAGACCCAGAAGGCCGTCATCGCCGCGGCCCGCCCGGGAGTTCTCTCCGTCGACCTCCATGTCCTGTCCATGACCATGATCGCCGAGGGGCTCAAGGGATTGAGGCTCCTGAAGGGGTCGACCTCAGGGCTCGTGGAAGGAGGCGCGGTCCGCCTCTTCTACCCGCACGGCATCGGGCACATGCTGGGTCTCGACGTCCACGACGCAGGCGGCGGCCGGGGCCGCCGTCTGCCCAATCCCGGCAAGGTCCCCATACGCTTCGTGGCGCGGCTCGAACCGGGCTTCGTCCTGACGGTCGAGCCCGGGGTCTACTTCATTCCCGCGCTGCTCGACGAAACGGCCAACCGCCGGAAGTTCCGCGGCTCGGTGGATTTCAACAGGGCCGAGGCCTGGAGGGGATTCGGCGGGGTCCGCATCGAGGACGACGTCCTCGTCGCCAAGCACGGCGCTCCCATGAACCTCACGGACGTGCCTAAGGAGATCCGCGACGTCGAAGGGCTGACGGCTAGTCGCCGATCGTCTTGGGCACCATCACGAAGTCGCGCTTGACGGTCTTGCCGGTGGATCCGATCCAGGGCTTGTTGACGGGCGCGGCATCCGCCAGGGGCCGCCTCATCTTGTCGTCGAGCTGATCGAAAGGCGGGGTGATGTCGTCGATGTACTTGACCCGGTAATCCGCATGCTGGACGCTCAGGGTGTAGCCGCCCTTGGCTAGGGCGTCCAGCGAGACCTCGAAGACCCCCTCATCCTTCGTCATCGCGCTCCCGGCCTCCCGTCCCCCGGGGTCGAGAAAGACCAGTCTGGCGTCGTAGACCGGAGAGAGGTTGATGAGGTCATAGACCCTGCCCTTGAAGACCCAGCGCTTGCCTGACGGCTTGGCCACGTACGCGGACGGCGCCGGCGGCTCCTGAACCGGCACGATGGGGGCCTCGGGCTTGGACGCGGGGATGGGCGCGGTCGTCTCCGGTCTTGGCGCAGGCGGAGCGGGCCTAGGCTCCGCAGGCCGATGCTCCACAATGGTGGGCCTGGGCTCCACGGGTCGGGGAGGCGCTGGGGGGGGAGGCAGGACTGCGGGTGCCTGCGGCGCAGCGACAGGCAGGGCCGCAGGCGCAGGAGGCGCGGCCGCCGGGACGGCTGGGGCAGCGATCTGCGCGGGCTCAGACGCCCTGCCGCGGAGCCCAAAGAAGACGGCAAGCGGGGTGCCCACGGCCGCGACCGCCACCAGCGCGATGCCGATGACGATATAACGCTGCATCCCGGCGGGAAGCTGGACCGCATCGGCAGCCGGGGCTCCGGCCGCGGCCGCAGGAGGAGGAGCCGAAGGGGGGCCTGACGAGGCAGACAGGAAGGCCTGCATCGGGTCAGGCGGCGGCGCCTCGACCGCGGGCTCGAGGACAGGGACCTTCACGGTCGGAGGATCCTCCTTCTGCGGGGGGGAGACGAGGATCGGCGGCGTGGAGGCCTGGGGCGGCGGAGTCGCGGCAGGCGGGGAGACAGGCGCGGGCGCAGCGGGTGGACCCTTGCTGCCAGCCAGGAGATCTGGAAATTGCGCGGGATCCGGCAGGAAAGCCGCTCTCTCCGCTGCCGCTGCCCGGGATTTCTCGAACCGGGCCACAACATCCTCCGAAGACACTACCGCGGGTGATTCCCATGGCGTCCTCGGCTCAGCAACAGGCGCAGACATCGGTGCAGGAATGCTCGGAGGAGGAGGAGGTGGTGGTGGTGGTGGTGGTGGTGGTGGTGGTGGCGGTGGCGGTGG
>JBAZSR010000124.1:0-2769 GCA_041662295.1 Elusimicrobiota bacterium
TTCCAAGGACCTCAAGAAGGCAGACCCGGAGTGGTGGAAGGAGACCTCCCATGCCTGGGAGAAGAGGACCTTCACGGCCTGGGACGAGGCCTGGACCCTGTTCCTGACCTGCCTGCACTTCGAGGCCCTCAACAACGCGGAGAACCCGCTGGTCCCGTACTTCCCGTCCTGCGGGGGGACCGGCGAGGCGGACCCGTCCACTTGCCTGGCCAAGTTCCTGGCCCGCGCGCCCGTGAGCTTCTACGACAACCTCCGCGACGGGGTCCGCCGGGTCTATGTGCCCCTGCGCGCCATGCTCTGGTCCCTGCCGGCCATGCTCTTCTTTCAGAAGCGCGAGCTTTCCTACTACGTCGTCGAGACCGACGCGGGCGCGGGCTTGAACCTCGTCGGCGACATCCTCCACCCGATCAAGGAGTTCGACCCCAGCTTCGTGTCCACGCGCATCGGGCTCGACCTCAAGCCCCTGGAGATGCACGACATCTATCACCGCCGCTGGGTGACGGCGGCCCTCATGCCCGACAATATGAAGAGCATCGTGGAGCTCGACCGGGCCGTGGAGTTCGTCATGGCCGCGGTGAAGGACGACCCCTCCTTCCTCCAGATCGTGCCGTGCTCATCCGATAAGGCCATGCGCTTCATCGCCAAGAACATCCCGGCCGACGACCCGGAGGTCGGCATCCTCTTCATGAACATGGGCGTGACCTGCCGGATGACGGACGAGCGCTACGCGGCCTTCTCCAAGTCCGTGGCCGCCACCCTCGCCCCCTGGGCGGACCGGGGGCTCTGGATCGAGATCGAGGCCGTGCGGGGCGAGCTCTACTCCATGACCTACCAGCTGAGGGCCCACCGGCTCAAGGACGGCGGCCTGGCCACCCTGGTCATGGCCAGCATCGACCTGGCCTCCGGCAAGATCCTGGACCATCCCGGGGTCGACGAGTTCCTCGCCGCTCCCCGTCCCGCCAAGAAGAAGTAGGGTCTGACCCCATTATTTAACAACAAAACACTTGATTCTCCCGCGCTCCGGGGCTACCCTTATCGTGTGAGCCGCCTACTTTCCAAGTGGGGACAGGCCGCTTTCCAGTTCCTCTGGAAGCGGCACGTCCCTGCCAAGAACGCCTGGCAGGGACAGTTCGTCCTGCCCACGATCTTCATCTTCCCCTCGTTCTTCCTGTTTGTGTTCCTCATCTACGACACGGCCAAGCTCTCCCGGGAGAAGATCCGCCACCAGTTCGCGGTGGACGCCGCGGCCTTCGTGGAGATGACGAACTACTCCGACTTCCTCAACCGCTCAGCCTACGTCAACGGCGCCTTCCCCATGCGCATCTTCGCCGAGGGCTTCGGCGACATCGACATCTCGGGCGAGCGCAAGAGGAAGGGCGGCAGGATCCTCCTCGGCGACGTGCTCTACCGCAACGGCGTGTTCCCCTACGGCAACGACCCGTACCCCGTTACTCCGCAGAAGCCCCCAAACCCGTTGCCGGACACCCTCAACGAGGAGCCTGTCTGGAAGATCCGCTACGCGCAGAGTCCCAATCAGGTCACCCAGAGCCAGACGACCGAGCCCGGGCAGAAGAACGAGAGCGAGCCGAACATGGCGGCCTCGGAGTGGAACGGGATCTTCGTCATCTTCGACCAGGAGGACGCCCACGACTGGTGGCTCAACTGGGAGGACGCCCAGCAGATGGCGACCCTCTACGTCCAGATCTGGCAGCTCCTCGGCTCGGTGGAGGAAGCCCAGTATTCCGTGCTCTCGCGGCTCGTCAAATCGCACAACTTCTACAAGAAGGCCTACTGGCTCAACACCGGCGACTCCGTGGCGGACGGTATGTTGGGAGCGGAGTCCTTCGACTCCTCGGCGCGCAGCTTCCTGCATTCGAGCGACGGGGGGTCGGGCATCAAGTTCTTCTGCCACCGGCAGATCACCTACTACGGGAGCATCCCGACCGGCGAGCTCATCCCGCCCTACCGGGAGCAGGCGCCCTCGAGCCCGGTCCAGACCAATTTCCTCGACAAGTGCGACGGCGGTTCGGGGCTTTTCCAGATCCTCTGGGTCAAGCCCGCGGAGCTCGACAAGATGCGCAAGCCCTACGGGGGCAAGTTCGCGGGCTACCCCGTGACCCAGCCCTGGACCGCGCCCGGAAACTACTTCAACTACGACTTCAACAAGGAGTCCAAGGAGCTCAACTTCAGGCGGCCGACCCTGCACGCCACGGTCTCCTGCGGGGAGGGCTCCCAGGCCGAGGTCTGGCCGAACCCCACGCCCAAGTTCCAGGTGAGGCTCTATCCATGACTCGCGCGAACGAGGTTCGGGCGAAGGTTATGAGGGGGCTCCTTCTTCCGGTGCTCGCGCCCGTCCTTTGGTCGTTTGCGTCAAGGACGGGGGCACAGCCCCGAAACGATGCGCGGAGCGATCTTTCCCCGAGAGTTGCGCAAGTCGGTCGAGAAGGAGGCCTCGTCAGGGATGTTTTTGAATCCCAATTCGCCCCGGACCAACGAGCTGCTCTGGGCAGGAAGCCTGACCTCAAAAAGCTTGTCTCGGCCATGACGCCGGAGCAGCGCGCGGGCGCCCGGTCGCGGCTGGCCGAGGCCGAAGCCCTGGCCGAGAGCGCGGAGGCCCTCAAGGAGATCGCCCGGGGCTACCTCCTCCTGGACGAGACTCAACCCGAGGCCGGCCAGAACGCGGTGCGCGTCGCTTCCAGGCTCCAGGAGATGGAGCCGGAACGGTCGGACGGGTTCACGCTGGCTGCCAGCGGCCATTTCCGGATGGGG
>JBAZSR010000124.1:2779-11019 GCA_041662295.1 Elusimicrobiota bacterium
CGGATGGGGGACTATCCTTCGGCGGCTCGGGCCGCGCAGGAGGCCTTGAAGCGCGACAAGGACGACGCTGTCGCGCAGACGGTGCTCAGTCTCTCCGAAGGAAGGGCGGCCTCGGGCCAGGGCGTGAAGGGAATCCCGTCTCCGAGCGTAGGCGCCCAGCCCAAGGAAGTGACTGCGGGCTGGAATGCCGATTCCATCCTGCCCGTCAAGCCTCCCGTGAAGGCGGGCAGGAGGTCCGTCCTGGTTCCCTCGATAGGCAGCGATTCTCCCCGGCCGCCCATGCTCCCCGCTTCAGACCCCGGTTCTTCGCCGTTGTTGCCCATAGGCGCTGCGGCAGGAATCGGTTTGGCCTCATATGGGGTCTTGCGGCCGAAGCAGACCTGGTCGCGGCGGGAAGACCTTGGTGGGAACGCGGTCGTCGACCCCGAGGATGACGCCTACTGGAAGCGCCATGCCCAGGCGGTCATGGCTTCGGCCGCGATCGGAGCGGCCGTGGCCTTCGGAGGTCCTTGGGTGCTGCCGCGCATTGGGGCAGGGGTGGCGGCTGCGTGGCGTTACGCCGCTCCTTCATTCCAAAGAGTTGTGCAGTCGGAGTTCGGAGCCGTTCATCCTTCGGGGTCAGGCAATTTCAAGAACCTCGCGCCCTCTGGAAGAATCAACCCCTTTGCGGTGCGGTTCAGCCAGAGCAGTATCAGCAATAAGCTGAGGGACGCGGCTGGCAACAAGTCAGCTCAAACTGTTGATGAGCTCGCTGCCGATCTTGTCAATGGCAAGGTCATGCCGGATGTTGTCCCGCCTGTCCGGCTGGTCATGCGAGACGGTCGATTATTCGCTCTTGACAACAGGCGTCTTGAGGCATTCAGGCGAGCCAAGATGGAGGTGCCTTATCGCATGGCGACTGCGGAAGAGGCCGAACTCGCGGCCAAACATGGCAAATTCTCGACACTGAATGACGGCATGTCGGTGAGAATCCGAGGAGAGTGACATGGGTATCGCTGAGCTGGCTGATGCCGTCGAAACCCGGGAGGATTTCGCGCGATTCCTCCATTATTTGGCAGAGAAAAGTCGGTCGCATGGTGGAAAATGGGAAAATTCGGATTTGGCATCCTTCTTGGAGGGCGCCTCCGGATGGACACAGGACATGGATGGATTCTTCTTGAACATCGGCCAGCCCGTGCCCAAGGAGCCGAGTTGGGGGCTGTTTGCTAAGATATTGGCGGCGGCGTGCTATTACGAGTGATGAAGCGTTCAATCGCGGTCTGGGCGGCGGCTCTCATCGGCATCTTCGGCGGCGTCGTCATCTTCAAGAGCGTATTCCATGTCTCTTTCGGCGGCATTGAAATAGGTCCTGCTGATCCTTTGCGCTGGTGGGGCGGTCTCGCTTTGATGTCGGCAGGCATGATCTTCCTCATCTGGCTTTATGTCGCCGTCGTCGCAAGGCGTTTTCGAATCGAGACGCAGACAGGGAGCAAAGGATGAGCCTGCTATCGCAATTCGCCGCCGCGGATGGGTGGCCCGACCCCACGCCCAAGTTCCAGGTGAGGCTCTATCCATGACCCCCGCGAGACTCATGAGAGGCCTTTTTTCCCGGCGCGGGTCAGGAGGTCAGGCCACCACGGAGACCGTCCTGCTCCTGCCCATGTTCGTGTTCTTCCTCTACGCTTTTGCTAAGATATTCGCGGCGCTGGTGCTCATCCAGAAGATGGAGATCGCGTCGTACTACGCGGCCCGGCGCTGGCAGCTCGAATCGCACAGGAATTTCCAATATGTGGGCCATGACCAAGGGGACCTCGCGGCGGACATCAAGCGTCAGGTCTCCGAATACCTCGGCTACGGGACTCCCATCGGCAAGTTCCTCGACCTCGAGGGCGGGGCGCCCATCCTCACCATCGAGCGCACGCAGGTCTGGCAGGTCGTCTACCTCAAGGTCGTCACCAAGCCGGTCGTGGTGTCCTGGATGTACCGGTCCAAGGGCTACGAGTTCGAGATCACGAAGTACGTCCCTAACCGGGACCGTCCCATCGCCTTCGAGCTCCCGGGGATGAAGTAGAGATGCTCTGGGCCCGCCTGAAGCTCTACTTCCAGCGCAACTGGATCTGGTTCGCCATCGCCCTGCTGATGATCGTCGCGATCATCGTGCCGGTGTGGTACATGCAGGGCATGGAGGAGAGCGTCCGCCGCTACATCGTGGGCATCAACGTGGCCTCCCTGCCCTGGGGCATCCTCCAGACCCTGGTCTTCGTCGGCTTCCTCTACCTCCTGCAGTACGGCGGCGGCTTCGCCATGTTCAAGAAGTCCAAGATCAACGCCGGCGGCGTGAGCACGCGATTCACGGACGTCATCGGCCTCATGGAGGCCAAGCGCGAGGCCTGGGAGGTCGTCCAGCTCATCAAGGACCGCGCGGTCTTGAAGAAGGTCGGCGGCAAGATCCTCCACGGCATGCTCATGGTCGGGCCTCCAGGCTGCGGCAAGACCATGCTCGCCAAGGCCATCGCGACCGAGGCCGGGGTGCCTTTCCTTTCCACCGCGGGCTCGGAGTTCGTCGAGATCTTCGTGGGCGTGGGCGCCTCCCGCGTGCGCAAGCTCTTCAAGCAGGCCCGGCAGTACGCCCAGGCCTACGGCGCGTGCATCATCTTCATCGACGAGCTCGAGGTCGTGGGCAAGGCCCGGGTCTTCATGGACGCCTTCGGCGGCTCCTCCGAGTCCAACAGCACCTTGAACCAGCTCCTCGTGGAGATGGACGGCCTGACCGACGTGGACACCAACATCGTGGTCATCGGCGCCATGAACGCGCAGGAGGAGGTGCTCGATCCCGCGCTCCTGCGGCCCGGCCGCTTCGACCGGAGGATCACGGTCAACCGCCCCAACCTCCAGGAGCGGCGGGAGATCTTCGAGTACTACGCGCGGAGCATCGCGCTCGACCCGGGCGTGGACCTCGGGCGTCTGGCCCGCAAGGCCGTGTACAAGACCCCGGCCGAGATCGAGAACATCCTGAAGGAGGCCGCGCTCATCGCGGTGCGCGACCGCCGCGATCGGGTGACCTACAAGGACATCTCGAGCGCCATCGAGCGCATCGAGCTCGGCGTGGCCCACCGCCTCAACCTCACGCCCCACGAGCGCGAGATGACGGCCTTCCACGAGGCCGGGCACCTGCTCATCACCTACCTGACCCACCCGACCAACGACGTCTTCAAGGTCTCCATCGTCCAGCGGGGGGGGAGCCTCGGCGTGGTCCACTCCGTGCCGCGCGAGGAGCTCTACACCTCGGACATCAACACCTTGAAGGCCCACATCCGGGTCTCCCTGGCCGGCTACGTTGCCGAGCGGCTCAAGTACGGGGTCACGACCACGGGCGTCTCCTCGGACTTTGCCAAGGCCATGGCCATTGCGCACGACATGGTGTGGGTCTACGGCATGGGAGGCGACGGCCTCATCGGCGACTTCAACCAGATCCCGGCAGGCGGCGGCCTTCACCAGCCCAGTCAGCTTTCCGAGGCTTTTAAAGAAAAATTGAACATGGCGACCCAGTCCGTGCTCCACGAGTGCGTCAAGGAGGTGGAGACTGTGCTCAAGGCCGAATTCCACATCCTGGAGCGTTTCGCCAAGGAACTGCTTGCCAGGGAAGAGCTGGACTACGATGAAATAGTGCAGATTTTCTTGGAATATAACAAGCCGCCCAAGCCTCTCCCGGCCGAGGTTCAGGACACTCAGCGGCATTTCCCACCCTCTGCCCCTCTTTGAGGGGTTTAATCGCTCCGTTCGTCCTCCTTCCTGCCATGTTTTAAGCGGTAAAAAAACGGTAATAAAGCCAGATTCGCTTGACAAAATTCCAGCATGGGGCTAAACTCATGAAAGGAGCGACAGCCATGGTCAACGTGCGCCGCGACAACGACCCTTTTAAGAAATATTGGTGGGTCCTTTTGGTGGGATTCGGCCTCACCGGGCTTTGGGTGCTCATCCCGCTCATGGGCCAGACCGGATCCTCCAGGGTGGCTGTGCCCAAGCCGCAGGCTGTTGACCAGAGTCTCCAGAGCCTCGACGCCACGGAGAACCTTTCGGGCGCGCAGGGCTCGGCCATCGATCTCTCCATGGACGGCGTCCTTCACAAGAGCCGCAGCAGCGAGACCGCGACCTCCTCGCTCTACGAGGCGCCTGAGGGAGGCGCTGAAGGCGCGCCGATCCTCGACGCCAAGTCCATCCCCTCGACCAAGAACCTGGCTTCCGCGCTCAAGGCCGTGAGCAAGAGCGACCCGGCTGGCTGGGGCGGGGAGAAAGCCCAGCGGGGCTTCACCTCCTCCAAGGGGAGCTTCAAGGGCATGGCGAGCCTCGGCGGGGGAGGCGGCTCAGGCGCGTCCATGTCCGCCTCGCCCTTCAACAAGGGCGGTCCCGAGGTCTCGATCCAGGACAGCGGCGCCGGGGGTTCGGAGTCGGGCTCCGCGGCCGGAGGCCGCGCCTACATGCGCAGCGTGCGCAACGCCGCGGCCCAGTCCGTCGCGGCCTCCAAGCTCGCCGGCGACGCTTCCAAGGCGGGCTCGGCCGGCTCTTTCGACGGCAGCGGCGCCAGCGGCAAGACCATCGGCTCCGCCGGCAAGGGCATCGTGTTCGGCCAGTTCGACAGCGGCATGGCGCCCGCCAACCTGAAGATGAAGAAGGGCGGCGCCTTCATGGACCCGGACAAGAAGCCCGACGACGCCCTTGAAAAGATCGCTGACGCCATCAGCGGGATGAAGGGCAAGGAAGTCAAGGACGATTACAAGGAGCAGATGGGCGACCAGATGGGGCAGATGGTGATGTCCCTGGTGGTCGGCGGGGTCGTCGGCGGCATGGTGGAAGGCCCGGCGGCCGCGGCCGTGACCTCGTTCGCGATGCAGAGCACGCAGATGCTGATGAAGAGCAACATGAAATAGATTCGGGGAGGATTGTATGAGCCAGACGCCTGACATCAGACCGGAAGTCAACACCAACCAGCAGCCCCAGCAGCAAGAGAAGCGCAGGGGCGGATTCTGGGCCAACCTCTTCTCCAAGTCCGCTGGCGGCGGCAGTTCGGCCTCGGGCGGCCTTGGCAGCGCGGCCGCGGGCGGTCTGCTCGCGACCAAGGCCGGCATCGTGGGCCTGGCCATCATCGGCACCACAGTGGCAGGCGGCATCGGCTACGTGGGCTACAAGGCCATGATGCCCTCCTCCGAGCCGCAGACCCTGTCCATCTTCGAGGCCAGGCCGAAGTCCGCCCTCCCCGCGGACGAAGCCGGCCAGAAGGGATCCAGGGACGGCGTCTCAGGCTCGCTCGACATGTTCGCCAAGGCCAACACCCCGGACGAGGACAAGGGCGCCGAGTCTTCTGCTTCCCCGGCCGCAGATCCTGCCGTGGACTCAGCGGCAGCCGGGGCCAACAAGGGCGTGGACCACGGAAACTCCACCCTCTCGGGCCCGTCCGCGTCCATGCCCAAGCCCCAGTTCTCGGGCAAGATCGGCGGGCTCTCGGGCTCGACCGGAGGCAGCGGGTCGAGCGCGGGCTATTCCGCGGGCTCGGCCTCAGGGCCGCAGTTCGGCGCGATCAAGAAGGGCAGTCTCAGCGCGGGCGGCAAGGGCGCCAATGCCCGGCCCGCCAGCGTGGGCGCGGCCTTGAAGGGCCTGCGCCGCGGCAGCAACATGCGCACCTTGGGCCAGATCAAGAAGGACCAGAAGGGCGCGCGCTCAAGCCAGGCCGCGGGCCGGACCTATGACGGCAATTCCGCGGCCCCGGGCTCGTTTGGCGCCGAGGGCGGGGTCCCCGAGGGCGGGGCCGGAGCAGGCGCTGCCGACGGCGGCGACCTCTCGGGCCAGCCCAGCACGTCCATCAATGAGAAGAGCGAGGAAGATCCCCCGCCTCCTCCGCCTGCCAAGGACGTCACGCCCTGGGCCAAGGAGCTCAACACTGCCAAGATGCTCCTCATGGGCGCGACCTTGCTCCTGTTACTCGCTTCCAACATCAAGCTGAAGACAGCCGGCGAGCCGCTTAAATTGGTCTTGTCTGGTCTGGTCAAAGCGCTCATCATCATTGCCATGGTCTTGGCTCTGGCTGCCCTGGTCATGGGCGCCATGATCGCCGGCGGCAAGTTCGGCCAGAAAGCCATCGGCAGTATCATCGCGGTCACCGGAGTCTTCCTGCTCGCTACAGGCGGTATGATGCTCAAGACTGAAGTTCCGTCGGATAAAGAAGCTACGTTGATGGGCGCCGGGGCTTTCGATAAGCTGCTGCTGGTCATCGGCGTGGGCGCGCTCGTGGGCGTGATCGCCACCCAATTCCTCAAGCCCAAGCAGATCAGCTGCAAGGACTGCAAGGGCGACAAGTCCTGCAAGGGCTATTGCCAGGTCCTCATCATGCCTGGAGGCGCGCCTTCTGACCGGGCCATGAAGGACTTCACCGTTTAGGAGACTCTTATGGACAAGAAGATACCTCCTCCGGAGTTGGAACTGCCTGATTTCAAGCTCAAGAAGGTGGGCAAGGACCGGGAAAGAAGGAAGGTCGGCCTTCCGTGGTTCCCGCAGATGGGACGCGGGGCCCAGACTGCTCTGGCGACCGGCGGCAACGCCGCTCGAGCGGGCATCTTCTCCGCGTTCCTGGGGAGCAAAATCGGCATCCTCCTCATGACGGCCGCACTGTCGGCCGGGGCATGGGGCTTTGGGAAGATGCTCGCGGATCAGGGTGGAGACACCTCCGCTGGCCTTTCCGCGCCGTCCACCTCGTCAGGCAAGGTCCAGTACGAGGGCGACCTCGCGAACCTGCCGGGTGCTGAGCGCGGTAAGAGCGGCTTGGGCATGGTGTCGGGGTCTTTGTCCGCGCCTGAGCCCGCGGAAGCGGTCGATGCAGAGGAGGCTCCAGCGGCGGATGAGTCCGCGTCAGCAGGGGACGTGGCCGCTGTGGGCGAGGCGCCTGCGGGCGAAGCGCCGCCGGCCGAGGCCGGCGAGGCCGCTGGCGAGGCTGCCGCGGCCAAGGCCGGGGCGTTTGGCGCAAGGCCCGGCGCCCTGGGTTCCCGGCCCTCCGGGCTCTCCGGAGGAGGGGGGCTTTCAGGAGGCATCAGCAGGAACTTCGGCGCGACCAACAAGCTCAAGGGCGGCAGTATCGCGGCGGCCAAGAGGGCGGCTGCGCCGAAGAAGACCACCATCGCGAGCACGGGCATCCGGAACTCCATGAACCGCAGCCTGGCGCGGCGGCAGTTGTCCCGCGCACAGCAGTTCGCCAACGCCTCCCGCAGGGGCGGCGACGAGAACCGAAGCGCGAACTCGAGTTCGGCCTTCGAGAACAACACTCCTCCGGGCGTGTCCCTGACCGGCGCGGGCGCTGTCGAGGGCGCTCCTGCTCCGGAAGGCACGCCGGACGGGTCCGGCGGAGGCGGCGGGAGCTCGGGCGGCGGCGGGGACGGGTCTGTCGCTGATGACCCCATCACCTGCGGCAGCGGCACGCGCCTGGTCAACGGCACCTGCGTGGCCAAAGCCAAGGACGCCGACAACGCAAGCAAGATCATGGGCATCGTGAAGATCCTTTCGATGATCCTCTTCATGCTGCTGCTCATCCAGTTCTTGATCAAGCCGACCTATCTCACGGTCAAAGTCAAGAAGGTCCTCAAGGTCTTGATCCTCGCCTTGAGCGCGGGCATCTTCGGGTGCGGCATCGCGCTCATGGCCATGGGAAGGAGCGACCTGGGGCTCATCACCACTCTGACCGGCGCCATCGGGATATGGGCTGGTTGGACCGGAGACATGAAGACGAAGGAGCTCATGATCGCGTTTAAATGGAAAGGCTTGGCCCTGATGCTCGGCCTTGGCGCGACCATGATGCAGAAGGACAGCAGCAGCGACATGAATTGACGACTCGGGGGTGACTTATGTTCTGGGATAAAAAGAAGAAGGATGACGAGTTGGCCGCGGCGAACACCACCCCTGTTCCCGACATCCAGCTCCCTAATCTGAAGAAAGAGAAGGAAGAGAAGAAGAAGGGCGCCGGCGTCCCGATCGGCGGCGCCGCCAAGCCGGGCGCCTTCGTGGGCGCCAAGGGCGGCATCGGCGCCGCGGCGCGGGCCGCTGCCTCGGCCGCGGCCCCGCAGGTGGCCACGGTCGGCGTGAGCGCGACAGGCTCGGGCCTGGGCGCCTGGATCGCCTCGGTGGGCGTGGGCAAGTTCGTGGCCATCGCCCTCTGCCTGACCGTGGCGAGCACGGGCTTCTTCGTCTTGAACAAGAAGCTCAAGAAGAAGTCCCGCTCC
>JBAZSR010000125.1:0-10903 GCA_041662295.1 Elusimicrobiota bacterium
CGCCGATGACCGCCACCCGCTTGCCGAGCAGGGTGGGGGTGTCGTAGTTCGGGAAGTCGTAGGCCTTCATCAGGTTGACGCGGGTGAGGTACTCGTTGGCGGAGTAGACGCCGACCAGGTTCTCGCCCGGGATCTTCATGAAGTTGGGCAGGCCCGCGCCCGAGGCGATGAAGAAGGCCTCGTAGCCCCTGGCCTTGAGGTCGTCCAAGGTCGCGGTGCGGCCCACCACGAAGTTCATGCGGAACTCGACCCCGAGCCGGCGGAGATAGTCCACCTCGGCCTCGAGGATCTTCTTCGGCAGCCGGAACTCCGGGATGCCGTAGACGAGCACGCCCCCGGCCAGGTGCAGGGCCTCGAAGACCGTGACCTTGTGCCCGGCCTTGGCGAGGTCCCCGGCCACGGTCAGGCCCGCCGGCCCGGCGCCGATGACCGCGGCCTTCCTGCCCGTGGAGGGGGGGAGCTTCGGGATGACGACCTTGCCCCGCTCCCGCTCGTGATCCGCGGCGAAGCGCTCGAGGTTGCCGATGCCCACGGGCGTGCCCGCGGCCTTCTTCATGGTGCAGACGGCCTCGCACTGGGTCTCCTGCGGGCAGACCCGGCCGCAGATGGCAGGGAGGCTCGTGGTCTCCTTGAGCTTACGGGCCGCGGCATCGAACTCGCCCTTCTCGATGAGCTTGATGAACGAGGGGATGTCGATGGCGACCGGACACCCGGCGACGCAGGGGGAGTTGGGGCAGTCGAGGCAGCGCCGGGCCTCGGCGATGGCGGACTCCTCCGAGAGGCCCTGGTTGACCTCCTGAAAGTCGGAGTTCCGGACCACCGCGGGCCGCTCGGGCATCTTCTGGCGGGGGACCTTGGTCCGCTCCTTGGCCGGCATGGACTTGCGCAGTTCCTGGCGCCAGGGCAGGTCGAATTCGGCTTTCAGGCGCGCCTTGTCCTCGGGCGTGAGAGAGACCTTGTCGTCAGCCATGGCGGGCGGCCTCCTCAGGGACGGCGGCGTCGAGGTTGCGGCGCTCCCAGTCGCAGAGGGAGCGCATCTCGTCCTCCACGTAGGACTTGCGCCGGGAGAAGACCTCCGGCCAGTCCACGGCGTGTCCGTCGAATTCCGGGCCGTCCACGCAGGCGAACTTGGACTTGCCCCCGACCGAACAGCGGCAGGCGCCGCACATGCCGGTCCCGTCGACCATGATGGGGTTCAAGGCCACCATGGTCTTGATCCCGGCCGGCCGGGTCGCCTCGCACGCCGACGACATGAGGTAGGTGCACCCGATGGCCACGACCCGGTCGAGCTTGGTCCCCTGCTCGAGGAGGGACTTGATCTTGGAGCCCACGTAGTGGCCGTCAGCCAGAGAGCGCTCGCGCGAGGAGACGGAGAAGCGGTCGCTGACTTTGCGGAGCTTGTCCTCCCAGTAGAGGAGGTAGCCCGCCTTGACGTCCACGAGGGTGTGCACGGTGTTGCCCGCCTCCTTGAGCGCGCGGGCGATGGGGTAGATCGCCGCGATGCCGAAGCAGCCTCCGGCGCAGAGCACGGAGCCGAACTTGCCCGTCTCCACGGGCTTGCCCAGGGGGCCCACGAAGACCGGCAGGTCGTCGCCGGCCTTCAAGGCCGCAAGCTTGTGGGTGGTCGTGCCCACGAGCATGAAGACCACGGTCACTGTCCCGGCCTTGGCGTCCCAATCCGCGATGGTCAGCGGGATGCGCTCCCCGCGCTCGTCAGGCATGACCATGACGAACTGCCCGGGCAGGGCCTTGGCCGCGACCTCGGGGGCCTCCACCTCGAGCACGTGGATGTTGGGGACCAGTCGTTCCCGGCGGATGATCTTGGGCATGGATCAGCTCCTGCACGCGTCCTTGACGCGGTCCTGTCTGCCGGCCGCTCCTTCCCCGGTGCCGTCCGCGGACGGCTTCCGGCCGGGCCGCAGGGCGCGGAAGTCGGGGCTGGCGTCGGCCAGACCCAGGGACCTGTAGTAGTCGGTCCCCGACGGCCGGGGGGCGAAGGGTCCGGCCGGAGCCGGCACAGAGGCCGGCGCCTCCAGGACCCGGGCCGCGTCGAGCTCCGCGCGGACCGCGGAGCGGTCGGTCCACCCGAAGCCGGAAGCGCCCAGCTTGGCCGCGAGCGCCGAGGCGATCCACCAGTCCGGCTTGGACTCGACCAGGAGCGGGAGCGCGGATTCGGCGGTCTGCGCCCGGCCCTCCATGTTCATGAAGGTCCCTCCGGCCTCGGCGAAGGCCGCGGCAGGCAAGACCACGTCGGCCCGGGCGCAGGAGGGGCCGTCGAAGCAGTCCTGGACCACCAGGAACCCGGGCTTGGCGTCCTGGGGCAGGGACATGGGGCCGGCCAGATAGAGGGCCCTGACCTTGCCGGCAACCAGGTCCCCAGCGAGCGCGTGCGCGTCTCCGGAGCCCCTGAGCAGGGTCCAGAGCCCGCGGGTGTTCGACTCCTCGGCAAGCGGCAGGACCGCGCTCTTGGTCAGGGCCGCAAGCTTGAGGAGGGCGGACAGGGCCTTGGAGGAGCCGAGGGACGCCCCGACGATGAAGACCGAGGGTCCATCGGCCTTGAGCTCGGCGGCCATGCCGCGGACAGCGTCCTCCGGCAGGCCCGCGCTGCGGCAAGCCTCCGACAGGGAGCCTCCCTCCAGAGCCTGGGCGAGCAGCGTGAAGGCGGCCTCTTCGCCGCCCTGACGGGGCTTGAGCCGGAACGCGGCGTGGCGGTCGTGGCGGCAATCCTTCGAGCCCACGGAGAGCAGCCGGCCGCCCCTGGAGACGGCTTGGAAGGCCGAGATCCAGGCCACTGGGTGGGTGACCGCGAGGTCCTCTCCCGCGACCAGGACCGTGGAGGCCTTGGCAAGGTCCGCCAGGGATGGGGCGGGAGGGAAGGGGAGGCCGGAAGCGGCGATTCCGTCGAGGATGGAGGGGCCCATGGAGGAGACGATGCTCCCGGCCCGCAGGACTTCGCGGCCAAGCTTGGACAAGGCGTGAAGGTCCTCCAGGCTCGCCTGGCCGGAGAGGACCATGGCGCAGCCCTGGCCCTGGGCCGCCTTGAGCCCCTCGGCCGCGGCGGCGAGGGCCTCATCCCAGGACGCGGGCTCGAGCTTGCCTCCCTTGCGGACCATGGGGGAGAGGAGGCGGCGGGGGCTGTTCACCGCGTCGGCCAGGGTGAAGCGGCCGCGAACGCAGGCCTGCCCCTCGTTCGGGGAGGCGTCGGCCGGGACCGCGGCCGAGAGCCGGCCCGAGCGGAGTTCCGCCGTGAGCCGGCAGCCGACCCCGCAATAGGGGCAGAGGGTCTCCGCCTCTTCCTCGGCCGGACCGGCGCTGCGGACCTGCCGCTCGGTCAGGGCCCCGGTCGGGCAGGCGTCCACGCAGGCCCCGCAGAACTGGCAGCCCGCGGCGGCGAGGCTCCGGTCGAGGGCCGTGCCCACCACGGCCGTCGGCCCGCGGTGCACGAAGGAGATGACCGAGGCGCCGCGCACCTCGGAGCACATGCGCACGCAGCGGCCGCAGAGGATGCAGAGGTTGTAGTCCTGGACGAAGAAGGGGTCGCGCCGCTTGACCTCGAGATCGCGGAACACGGCCGGGAAGCGCACGGAGTCCACCCCGACCTTGGCCGCGACCTCCTGGAGCTCGCACTCCTTGTTGCCCGGGCACAGGACGCAGCCCGTGGTCTCGCCGACCTTGCGGATGGTGCCCTTGTGCTCGTCGCAGTTCTTCTTCTCGAGGCAGACGAGGCAGGCGCTGGGGTGCTCGGAGAGGATGAGCTCCACGATCTGGCGCCTCAGGGCCTTGATCTCGGCGCTGTCGGTCGTGACCTCCATGCCCTCGACCGCGGCCAGGGAGCAGGAGGGGTGGAAGCCCGGCCGGCCCTTGACGGACACCAGGCAGACCCTGCACGCCGAATAGGGGGCGAGCCTGCGGTGGCTGCAGAGCGTCGGGATGGCGACGCCGTTGTCGCGGGCCGCCGCGTAGACCGTGGAGCCCTCGGGAGCCGAGACCGTCCGGCCGTCGATGACGAGCTTCATTTCCGCACCCCCGCGGCCTCGCCGCTGGATTTGACGACCGCCTGGGCCTTGGGCGGGCAGACCTCGAAGCACGCGCCGCACCTGACGCAGATCTCCTGGGCGATGACGTGGGGTGTCTTGGGCTTCCCAGCGATGGCGTCGACCGGGCAGGCCTTCCGGCACAGGCCGCACGCGATGCACTTGTCGGCCGCGATGGTGAAGCGCAGGAGCGCCTTGCAGACCAGGGCCGGGCAGCGCTTCTCCCTGATGTGGGCCTCGTACTCGGACCGGAAGTGCCTGATGGTGGTCAGGACCGGGTTGGACGCGGTCTGCCCCAGCCCGCACAGGGACCCCGCCTTGACCGCCGCGGCGAGGCTCTCGAGCTTCTCGATGTCGTCCTCCTCCCCGAGGCCTTTCGTGATCCTCGAGAGGATGCCGGCCATCTGCCGGGTGCCCAGGCGGCAGGGCACGCACTTGCCGCAGGACTCCTCCTGGGTGAAGTGCAGGAAGTAGTTCGCGAGGTCGACCATGCAGGTGGTGTCGTCCACCACGATCATGCCGCCCGAGCCCATGATGGACCCCGCCTGGGCCAGGGTGTCGTAATCCACCTTGATGTCCAGCATGGAGGCCGGGATGCATCCGCCCGAGGGGCCGCCGGTCTGGACGGCCTTCAACGGCCTGCCGTCCTTGATGCCGCCGCCCACGTCCTGCACGATCTGCCGAAGGCTCAGGCCCATGGGGACCTCGACCAAGCCCGTGTTGTTGATCTTGCCCACGAGCGCGAAGATCTTGGTCCCGCCGCTCTTCTCCGTGCCCAGGCCCGAGAACCAGTCCGCGCCCCGGTCGAGGATAAGGGGGACGTTCGCCCAGGTCTCGACATTGTTGATGTTGGTGGGCTTGCCCCAGAGCCCCTTGACCGCCGGGAAGGGGGGCCTCTGGCGCGGAGAGGCGCGCACGCCCTCGATGGAGGCCATGAGCGAGGTCTCCTCCCCGCAGACGAAGGCGCCCGCGCCCTTGAAGATGCGCAGGTCGAAGTCGAAGCCGGAGCCCAGGATGTCCTTGCCCAGGAGCCCGAGTTCCCGCGCGCGGGCGATGGCCTTGCCGGCGTTCCGGACGGCCATGGGGTACTCGTTGCGCACGTAGACGATCCCCTCGGAGGCGCCGATGGCGAAGGCGCCGATGACCATGCCCTCGATGACGGAGTGCGGATTGCCCTCGAGGAGGCTCCGGTCCATGTAGGCCCCGGGATCGCCCTCGTCGGCGTTGCAGACGACGTACTTGACGGCCCCCGGCGAGGACCGGCAGAACTCCCACTTCCTGCCCGTGGGAAAGCCCGCGCCGCCGCGGCCGCGGAGCCTGGCTTGGGTCACCTCCGCGATGACGGCCTCCGGCTTCATCGTGAGCAGGGCCTTGGCCATGCCCCGGTAGCCGCCAAGAGCGAGGTAGTCCTCCACGCTCTCGGGGTCCACGAGCTCGTTGGCCCCGGTGAGGACGCGGCGCTGGGCCTTGTAGAAGGGGATGCCGTCCGTCCCGGCTGCCTTGGCGCCGGTCCGGGGGTCAGTGTAGAGGAGGTCGTCGAGGACCTTGCCGTTTTGGACGGTCTCGACGAGGATGTCCCTGGCGCGCCCCGCGTCCACGCGCTGGTAGACCACGCCGAGGGGCCCGACGAGCACCACGGGCTCGATGTCGCAGAAGCCGTGGCACCCGCTCGCCGTGACCGAGACCCTGCCCTCGAGCCCGAGTTCGCGGACAGCTGACCGCAGGGCCGAGACCAGCTTGCCCGAGCCCTTGGCCTGGCCGCAGGTGCCGGAGGAGACGGTCACGCGGTGGGTGAAGCCCTTGCGGGCCTCGAGGACCCGGGCCCGCAGGGCCTCGAGGGCGGCGGAGTCGCGGAGGCGGGAGGTCATGGCTTGGCCTCCCCGGCCTTCACCAATCCCGGAGCCGACTGGGGCGTGACCTGGCCGTGGTACTCGCCGTCCACCACGACCACGGGGCCGATGGCGCAGCAGCCCAGGCAGTTGACGGTCTCGAGGGTGTACTCTCCATCCAACGTGGTCTCGCCTGGCGCGACGCCCAGCGTCCGGCTCAACTCGTCGACCACGCGGCTGACGCCCCGGACGTGGCAGGCCGTGCCCACGCAGGCCGTGACGCAGTGCCTGCCGTGGGGCTTGAGGGTGAAGGCCTTGTAGAAGGTGAGGACGCTGTAGACTTCCGTCTCCGTGACTCGCAGGTGTCGGGCGATGCGGAGCACGGTCCCGGCCGAGACGTAGCCCTCCCGGTCCTGGGCCTCGTGCAGGGCAGCGATGAGCTCGCGCCGCTCCGGGCCGAGTCCTTCCAGCGTCACTTCTTCGTTCGCCATGTTCACCTCGAGGAGAGCGGTAACGGCCGCCCGCCTTGATGCCGGAATATTAACAAATCGGCGCAAGTCCTGCCCTGACGCAAGTCATGTCAGCAGAGGGAGGATGTCGCCGGCCTTGCCCTGCAGGAAGGCGCCGCAGGACTTGGCCAGCCGGGCCAGCGAGGCGGCGGGCTCACCGCCCCGGAGGTGCCGATGACGAGGAAGAGGTCGCTGGCCTGGGCCGCGGCCAAGGCCTCGTCCAGGACAGCTCCGGGCAGGGACTCCCCGAACCAGACCACCGCGGGACGGACCAGGCCGGAGCACCCCCTGCACGAGGGGGAGATGGGGAGGGGGACGGCCCGATCCTCATGCTCCTCCCCGCACTCCGTGCAGCGGACCCTCCAGATGCTGCCGTGCAGCTCCAGCACGCGCCTGCTGCCCGCCCGCTGATGGAGACCGTCCACGTTCTGGGTGATGAGCTTCCAGCCCGGATGGACCTCCTCCATCCGGGCGAGAGCTTCATGGGATCGGTTGAGTTCGGCTCCGGCCCCGGTCATGGCGGCCGGCCGCTCCGATGAGCGGAGGCGCTCGCGGACCCGGGCCTCTAGAGGCCCAGGAACACGACGCAGATGCCGCATGCGAGGACCGCTCCGCCGGCCAGGGCGTGGGTCCAGCGCTCCAGGGGCTTCCAGGAGACAAGGCTCAAGCCCCGCTGGCCGAGCAGGACCAGGGCCAGCATGGTCCCGATCGTCGCGGCGCTGAATGCCCCGACCACGAGAGCCATGCCGGTCCAGGAATGGGCAAGCGCGGGGTACATGACGACCGGGATGAGGGGCTCGCAGGGGCCGAAGATGACGACCGTGAAGAGGACCCAGAGGGTGATGTCCGCCCCAGGATGGCCGTGAGGGTGCTCATGCTCCGCCTCGGCATGGCCGTGGCCGTGAGTGTGCGGCGACCCGGACCAGGCCTTGCGCAGGCCCCAGGCCGTGTAGGCGGCTCCGAAGCCCAGCAGCATCCAGCCCGCCAGCTCGCCCCGGACCTTCTCGATGGGCAGAAACTGGCCTGCAGCCGCGCCCAGGCCGATGCCGGCCAGGCCCAGGAGCACGCCGCTGGCCGTGTGGCCCAAGCCGCAGAGGAGCGTGACCCGCGCGGTCTTTCCCACTGTCCAGCCCCTGGCCTTGGCCATGGCCATGAAGGGGATGGTGTGGTCCGGGCCGAGCAGCGTATGGACGGCGCCGAGGCCGGCGGCCGTCGCGGTCAGGGCGGCCAGTTCGGGGGTCACTTGGCCAGGCACTGCGCGAAGAAGTCGTTGCCCTTGTCGTCGATGAGGATGCCGGCCGGGAAGTCCTCCACGTCGATGGCCCAGACCGACTCCATGCCCAGCTCCGGGTAGTCGAGGACGAAAACCTTCTTGATGTTCCGCTCGGCCAGGAGGGCCGCGGCCCCGCCGATGGAGCCGAGGTAGAATCCTCCGCGCTTCTTGAGGGCCGCGGTCACGGAGGGGGCGCGGTTGCCCTTGCCGATGGTGACCATGGAGCCGCCCGCGGCCATGAAGGCGTCGATGTAGGCGTCCATGCGTCCCGAGGTCGTGGGGCCGAAGGAACCCGAGGGCTTGCCCGCGGGCTTCTTGGCAGGCCCGGCGTAGTAGACCGGGTGGTCCTTGAAGTACTGGGGCATGGTCTGGCCCGCGTCAAGGCGCTCCTTGAGCTTGGCGTGCGCGATGTCGCGCGCCACCACGATGCGGCCGGTCAGGAGCACGCGCGTGCCCACCGGGTGCCTGGAGAGCGTCTTGAGGATCTCCTTCATGGGGCGGTTCAGGTCCACGGCCACGGCGCCGGGATCCTTCGTCTCTCCGCGGAGCTCGGGGGGGATGAGGCGGCCCGGGTCGCGCTCCAGCTCCTCGAGCCACACGCCCTTGCGGTCGATGCGGGCGAGGATGTTGCGGTCAGCGGAGCATGAGACCCCGATGCCGATGGGGACTGAGGCGCCGTGCCGCGGCAGGCGCACCACGCGCACGTCGTGGGCGAAGTGCTTGCCGCCGAACTGCGCCCCGTAGCCGATCGCCCGGGCGGCCTTCAGGAGCTCGGCCTCGAGCTCGAGGTCGCGGAAGGCCTGTCCCCCGGCGTTGCCGGAGGAGGGCAGGCCGTCGAGGTAGCCGGCCGAGGCGAGCTTCACGGTCTTGAGGCACGCTTCGGCCGAGGTGCCGCCCACCACGATCGCGATGTGGTAGGGCGGGCAGGCGGCCGTTCCCAGGCCCTTCATCTTCTCGACAAGGAACGGGACGAGCGCGCCTGGAGACAGCCGCGCCTTCGTCTCCATGAACAGGCCCGTCTTGTTGGCGGATCCGCCGCCCTTGGTGACGAAGAGAAACTCGTATTCCATCCCGTCGCAGGCGGCGATGTCGATCTGCGCGGGCAGGTTGCTGCCCGTGTTAGCCTCGTCGTACATGGTCAGGGGCGCGACCTGGGAGTAGCGCAGGTTGAAGTCGGCGTACGCCTTCCAGACGCCCTTGGCCAGGGCCGCGGCGTCGCCGCCGCCGGTCCAGACCGCCTGGCCTTTCTTGGCCACGACCGTCGCGGTGCCGGTGTCCTGGCAGGAGGGGAGCTCGAACCCCGCGGAGATGGCGGAGTTGGCCAGCAGGGCCAGGGCCACGGACTTGTCGTTCGGCGAAGCCTCGGGGTCCTTGAGGATGGCCGCGACCTGCTCCTGGTGGCTGGCGCGCATCAGGAAGGAGACGTCCCGCACGGCCTGGAAGGCCAGGTCCTCGAGCGCGTACGGCTCCACGATGAGGACCTCGGAGCCGCAGAACTTCGCGGTCCGGACGGCCTTGCGGTCGAGGAGACGGAACGCGACGCGCTTCTTTTTAAGGTGAAAGGGCTCCTGCCAGCGGAACGGGGCGGCCTTCTCCATCTCAGGCCTCGCTGTGCATGAGGTCCATCAGGGCCTTGGCGCGGATGTCCTTCGGGTCGACCTCGAGGAGCCTCTTGAGCGTGGCCAGGGCCTTGGTCGTCTCGTGCAGGTTCATGTAGGCCGAGGCGAGATGATAGAGCGCGGCGGTGTCCTCGGTGTCGATCTGGAGGAGGCGCTCGAGGTGCTCGACGCTCTTTTTGTGGTCCGTCTTGGCGATGGCGAGGATGGCCAGGTGGTAGTCGGCCATCTTGGAGTCCGGGCTGGACTTGAGGAGGTCCTCGAAGTATTTCTCGGCCTTGGACTTCTCGCCCTTGTGGTAGTTGGCGACGCCGAGCCAGTAGCCGAACATGGAGAGGTTCTTGTTCAGGCCAAAGCCCTTCTCGAGGGTCCGGATCGCGTCGCCCAGCCGGCCCATGCGGTAGTAGGTGGTCCCGAGGTGGTAGTACGGCAGGGCGGCCTCAGGGTCCTCCTTGACGATCTGCTCGTAGACCTCGACCGCCTTCTGGAGCATCCCGAAGGTGTAGAGGAGGTTCCCGAGGGAGAGTTTGGCCGCGACGTCGAACGGGTTGTCCCTGAGGTTGTGGAGCATGGATTCCACGGACTTGTCCTTGGGTGCCAGGATCCTGAGGCGGTCGATTTCCTTCGCGTATTTCTCTAGCATGGTGTCCTCCGGAGGCGGGGGTCTGGGCCCGCAGTCTCGCTGGTCGATGTTAGAACATTTCCGCCAAAGGCGCAAACCGGACCGGGGCCTCAGACGCCGAAGGCCTTGAGCTTGAGGTGGAGGGTCTTGCGGCTGATGCCCAGGCTCGCCGCGGCCTTGCTCTTGTTGCCCCCCTGCGCCTCGAGAACCGCCAGGATGTGCTCCCGCTCCACCTCGGCCAGGGGGACCTCGGTCCGGCTCCGGGAAGGGGCACGGCCCGGGCCGGGCGGGAGCGCAGACAGAACGGAGAGGTCCCGGACCTCGATGCGGCCGCCCTCGGCGAGGATCACGGCGCGCTCGATGACGTTCTCCAACTCCCGGACGTTGCCGGGCCAGGGGTAGGCGCGCAGGACGGCCAGGGCCTCCGGGGCGATGCCTGCGACGCTCTTCTTGCACTTGCGTCCGTACTTGGCGATGAAGAGCCGCACGAACTCGGAGAGGTCCTCCCGCCGCTCCCGCAGGGGGGGCAGGGACAGGGAGATGACGTTGATCCGGTAGAAAAGGTCGTCGCGGAAGGTCCCGGCGGCCACGGCCTGCCGCAGGTCCCGGTTGGTGGCGGCCACGATGCGCGCGTCCACGGGCCGGCTCTGGGTCCCTCCGACGCGGACGATCTCGCGCTCCTGGAGGGCGCGCAGAAGCTTGACCTGGCCGTCGAGGGCGACGTTGCCGATTTCGTCGAGAAAGAGGGTCCCGCCGTGGGCGAGCTCGAATTTCCCGCGCTTGTCGGCGACCGCGTCCGTGAAGGCCCCGCGCACGTGCCCGAAGAGCTCGCTCTCGAAGAGGGTGGGGACGATGCTGCCGCAGTCCACGGCCACGAAGGGACCGTCGGCCCGGGAGCTCCCGCGGTGGATGGCGCGGGCCACGAGCTCCTTGCCCGTGCCGCTCTCCCCGGTGAGGAGCACCGTGGCGTCCGAGGGCGCCACCTTGGCCACGAGGTCGAGGACCTCCCGCATCCGCGGG
>JBAZSR010000126.1:0-10639 GCA_041662295.1 Elusimicrobiota bacterium
GCCGCCGCCAGGTCATCGTCGAGGGCCTGAGGTCCATCCCGGGCTTCACCTGCACGATGCCCAGCGCCGCCTTCTTCGCCTTCCCCAACATCAAGGCCGTCGGCGCGCGAGACTCCAAGGCTCTCGCGGACTTCCTCCTCACGGAGGCGGGCGTGGCCTGCCTGGCAGGGACCGCATTCGGGTGCTACGGGGAGGGGTACCTCCGTTTCTCCTTCGCCAACTCCATCGAGAACATCAACGAGGCCGTCCGCAGGATCAAGGAGGCTCTCCCGAGGCTCGAGAAGGGGGCCGCCGCCGCGCGAGGCTGATTCCATGAACAGCATCAAGCGCCTCCTGCCCTACCTGGCGCCGCACAAGACCCGCTTCATGCAGGCGACCGTGGTCATGGTCTGCGTCGCCCTGGTCAACGGCCTCTCCGTGTGGCTGCTCAAGCCCGCGGTGGACTTCGTCTTCATCAAGGCCGACATCCAGATGCTCAAGCTCCTCGTGGCGGCCATCCCGCTGGTCTTCCTCCTGAAGATGGTCCTGCAGTACACCCAGAGCTACCTCATGAGCTGGCTCGGCCAGCGCATCACGCAGGAGATCCGCCAGGACCTCTTCCGGCACATGCACGAGCTCTCCATGGACTTCTTCTGGAAGAGGAAGTCCGGCGAGATCCTCTCCCGCCTGACCAACGACCTGACCAACCTCGCCTCCGGGCTGCAGTTCGTCCCGCTCTACCTGATCCGCGACAGCCTCACCGTCGTGGTCCTCATCGTCGTCATGTTCTACATCAAGTGGCAGTTCGCGCTCATCGCCCTCATCGCCATCCCTCTTGCCGGCGCGGTGCTCACGGTCCTCGGCCGCAAGCTCCGCTCCGCGAGCCGCCTGAGCCAGGAGATCATGGGCGAGATCTACCACCGCTTCCAGGAGAGCCTGCAGGGCATGCTCGTGGTCAAGGCCTTCAACTACGAGGCGGGCGCCATCCGCAAGTTCGCCCGCGAGAACGACCTCTTCTTCGAGCAGATGATGCGCTACTTCCGGGCCACGGCCCTCTCGGGCCCGCTCATGGAGTTCCTCGGGAGCCTGCTCCTGGCCTGCATCATCTATCAGGCCGGCTGGGCCATCTTCCGCGGGAGGATGACGACCGGCGACTTCTTCACCTTCCTCGGCAGCTTCTTCGCCGCCTACCAGCCCATCAAGAACCTCTCCCAGCTCAACTCCACCCTGCAGATGGGGCTGGCCGGGGCGGACCGCATCTTCAACATCCTCGAGGAGAAGCCCACGGTGCGCGAGAGCCCAAGGCCCATCCTCTTCAAGCCCCTGCGGCAGGGCATCACCCTGGAGAACGTCTCCTTCAAGTATCCCGAGCGCGACGCCTGGGCCCTGAGGAACGTGGACCTCCACATCAAGCCCGGCGAGATCCTGGGAGTGGCCGGCCCGAGCGGGTCCGGGAAGACCACCCTGGTGCACCTGCTCCTGCGCCTCTTCGACCCGACCGAGGGGCGGATCCTGCTCGACGGCACGGACCTGCGCGACTTCTCCGTCTCCTCCATGCGCGAGCACGTGGGGCTCGTGACCCAGGACACCGTGCTCTTCAACGACACGGTCTACGGCAACATCGCGCTGAGCCGACCCGGCGCCTCGGTCGCGCAGGTCCGGGAGGCCCTCGGCGTGGCGGACGCGGTCTCCTTCGTCGACGCCATGCCCCAGGGAGGGGAGACCCAGCTTGGGGACCGCGGCCTGCGCCTCTCAGGCGGCCAGCGCCAGCGCCTGGCCATCGCCCGGGCGGTCATCAAGGAGCCCTCCGTCCTGATCCTCGACGAGGCGACCTCCAACCTCGACTCCGCCAGCGAGAAGGGCGTCCAGAACGCGCTCGAGCGCATCTACAAGGGCCGCACCGTGGTGCTCATCGCGCACCGGCTCTCGACCCTCCAGAACGCGGACCGCATCGCGGTCCTCCACCACGGGGAGCTCGTCGAGAGCGGCCGGCACTCGGCCCTCGTGGCCAAGGGCGGGGTCTACGCCACGCTCTTCAAGTTCCAGCAGCTCGGGAGCGAGGCGACGGAGGGGGAGAAGGCCGGGGACCGTTCCATTCCCAGCGGCGCGTCCGCCGCTGCCTCGCCGGATCCGACATCCCCTGACGCTGAAGCCCTGGGCGCTCCCGAGCCGGCCTGAGAGCGCCTCGTGTTCCCCGGTGGGGTCAGACCCTGACATTGGAAAACCTGACATTGGGACAGAGTTCCCGCACGTGTTTCAGTGTCAGGTTTTCCAATGTCAGGGTCTGACCCCACTTAGGGAAGGCTCTTCGCGAGCTTGGACTGGACCGCGACGAACTCCTGCCAGACGCGGACCAGGCGGTCCGCATCATCCCGGGCCATGGACGGCTCGAAGACCCTCTCCACGGAGGGATTCCGCAACCGGCCGGCCCAGTCCGCGCCCGCGGCCTCGGCGGCCAGGGAAGCCGCGCCCAGGGCCGTGGCCTCGCGCTCGCGGCAGCGCTCGAGCCTCATGCCGAGGATGTCCGACTGGAAGGCGAGGAGGTGGTCCAGGCCCGAGAGGCCGCCCGAGACCTTGGCCACGGCAGGGGAAAGCCCCGCCGAGCGCAGGGTGAGGACGATGTCATTGATGAGGAACGCCAGGCCCTCGGCGACCGCCCGCACGAGGTCCTCCTTGCGGGTCTGCGCGGTCAGGCCCGCGAAGACCATCTTGGCCCCGAAATCCCAGCGCGGGGCGCCAAGGCCTCCCAGGGCGGGCAGGGCCCAGACCCTCTGACGGGACTTCGCGCAGAGGCGGGCAATCTCCGACTTGCGCTTGAACAGGCCGAGGTTCTCCGAGAGCCAGTCGAACGAGGTGCCGGCCGCGTGCACCGTGCCTTCCTCGAGGAACACGGGGGGGCGGCCCTCGATCCGCCACCCGGCAGAGGTCAGAAGGCCCGGAATGCGGTGCTGGTCCGCGCCCGTGTTGTGAAGGAAGAACGCGCCGGTCCCGTAGTTGAGCACCGAGGATCCGGCTTCCATCGCGCCCAAGCCCACGGCCGCGGACTGCTGGTCGCCGAGCATGGCCAGCACCGGGATGTCCCGGCCCCCGCGCCGGCAGGTCCCGAGGAGGCCGGCGGAGGCGACGACCCGGGGAAGGACCTGCCGGGGCACGCCGAAGAGCGCGAGCATGCCGTCGTCCCAATCCAGGGAGCGCAGGTCGAGCAGGAGCATCCTCTGGGCCATGCTCGGGTCCGTGACGAAGGACTCGCCCTTGGTGAGCCTCCACACGAGATAGGACGAGACCGGTCCCGCCAGGAGGCGGCCCGCGTCGGCCAGGCGCCGCAGGCCCTCGTCGTGGTCGAGGAACCAGCGGATCTTGGGCGCGGAGTAGTAGGGGGTCAGGTAGAGGCCGGTCTTCTCGTGCACCTCGGCCTGCCGGCCCTGCAGGGGGGCCACCACCTGGGCCGCCCGGCCGTCCTGCCAGCTCGGGACAGCCGCGGCCGCCGCGCCCGTCTCCCGGTCCCAAAAGACCACGGTGGAGCGCTGGGCCGCGATCCCCATGCCGAGGACCTTGGTCGAGGCGGGCAGCTTGGAGAGGACCGCGTCGAGGGCGTCCTCCTGGCTGCGGGCGATGTCGTCGGCGTCGTGCTCGACCCAGCCCGGCCTGGGAAAGGAGGTCTTGATCGCAAACTGCGCCCTGGCCACGACCCTGGCGCGGGAGTCGACCGCGAGGACGCGGGAGCTCGAGCTCCCCTGGTCCAGGGCCAGCACGACCGAACTCATCGCTTCTTGGCCTGAGGAGCCCAGAACAGCGGCATGCCGGACTCCGCCCGGGCCTCGGGCGCCTTGGCCGCGGTCCCGGAGCCTGCCGGGGAGACCGTGAGGTCCACGATCTCGGTCACCTCGGCCGCGGCTTCGAGCCTCGCGCGGTGGAGCGGGTCCAGGCCCGGGTCGCGGATGAGCTCCTGGATCTTGAGGACCGTGGGGGCGAGCACCGACTCATAGCGGCCCGCGGCCCGGATCAGCTCGATGATCTTATCCTTGTCCGGGAACCGCCACTTCTCCTCCCGGGTAGCGGCGACCTCGAACTTCTTCCCGAAGGCGCGGGAGTAGCCCTTCCTCGTGACGATCTCCGTGATGGCGGCTTTGAGCTCGGAGAGTTCCGCGGAGAGCTCGTGGCTCCGGGCCAGGGCCGAGCCGTAGCGGTCCACGAGGCCGGCCAGCCGATCGTCGCTGTCCTGCCCAGGGGCCTGGGCCTCCTCCTCGGCCATGGCCAGGCTCACCGGGAACTGGTGCCGAAAGATCGGGCAGAGGGGTTTGAAGTCGCACCAGAGACACTTCCTCTCGTCGGGAGCGGGGTCGAAGCGGTCGTGGAGGATGTTCTTGGCCGTGTCCGTGATCCGGCGCTTGAGGCCGTCGACCTTCTTGGCGGCGTGGCGCTCCGACTCCTGCACCGAAAGCGTGGGCAGGTGGTAGAAGGCGAGCCGGGAGACCTCGCGCCCAAGGCCCAACTCGCAGCCCACCTGGTACATGGTGAGCTGGGGATCGTCGAGGGCGCGGTTCTTGGCCAGCTCCTTGCCGGTCTTGTAGTCCAGGATGGAGAGCCGGCCGTCGGGCAGGGCGTCGACGCGGTCCACCTTACCCGTCACCGGCACGCCCTCGACCACTGCGTTGAAGTTATATTCGACGGCCAGAGGGACGGCGAAGTCCTTGGCGTGCTTGTGATAAAAGGCGATGAGGATGGCCTTGCCTTCCTCGAAGTAGGAGGCCTCCTGGGCCGCGTCGCGGTAGCCCTCCTTGACCCAATCCGTCTTGTAGGCGCGGAGCAGTTCCTGAAGGGCGGGCGCCGGAAGGGCGTTGACGCCGTAGAAGAACTCGAGGGCGCTGTGCATGCTCCGGCCGAAGGAGAAGAAATGCTTGGGCTTCTCCGGGACCTTCTCCACGTAGCGGAACCACCACTTCTTCGGGCACTCGAGGTACATCGAGATGGCCGAATGCGAGAGAGGCCGCGGCAGGTCCATGCGCAGAAATTATACCATGGGTGTCACACCTCAACTTATGGAACTTATTGAAATAAGTTCCATAAGTTGAGGTGTGACACCCAGGAGATCCTATGAACATCCTCTTCGCCGCCCTGCTCGTTGCCGCACCCGCCCGAGCCGGAGTCATCGTCGAGACCTTCAGCCCGCAGGGCTTGAGCCGCGGGGTCCGCCAAGCCGCGGCGCGGTTCTCCGAAGCCATGGTCCCCTTCGGCGACCCCAAGGACCTCCAGGAGCCCTTCGAGATCGACTGCCCTGCCAAGGGCTCCGGCCGGTGGGCCGACACCCGCAACTGGATCTACGACTTCGAGGCGGACCTCCCGGCCGGCCTTGCCTGCTCCTTCAAGGTCAAGCCCGGCGTCCGCGCGCTCTCGGGCGCCAGCGTGGAGGGCAAACGTTCCTTTGCCTTCACCACGGGCGGCCCGGCCGTGGTCCGCTCCGAGCCCTACGAGGGGGAGTACTCCCGCGTCGACGAGGACCAGGTCTTCGCCCTGAGGCTCGACGCCCCGGCGGAGGAGGGCTCCATCCTCAAGGCCGCCGGCTTCCTGGTCGACGGCGTCAACGAGCGCATCGGGGTGAGGATCCTCAAGGACGCGGAGCGCCGGACGAACCTCAAGGCCATCGACTGGCAGGACGTTGAGGAGGTCGTGCTCCTCCAGGCCAGGCGTCACTTCCCTCCCGACGCCGTGGTCCGCCTCGTCTGGGGCAGGGGGATCGCGGCCAACACCGGGACCGCCACGGACGCGGACCAGATCCTCGCGTTCAAGAGCCGGCCCGACTTCACCGCCAGCCTCACCTGCGAGCGCGTCGAGGCGGCCGAGGGCTGTCTGCCCTTCATGCCGGTCTTCCTCGAGTTCTCCTCGCCGGTGTCTTGGCCCGCCGCCCGGCAAGCCTTCATCCTCGGCCCCGGCGGCCGGAGATGGTCGCCGGAGGATCCCCGTGAGGGAGAGGGGGGGGAGGAGCCGAGCTTCGTCTCCCGCCTGAGGTTCGTCGGCCCGTTCCCGGTCTCCTCGGAGCTCCAGGTCCACCTCCCCGCCGGCCTCAAGGACGACGCGGGACGAGCGCTGGCCAACGCGGCCCGGTTCCCGCTCGACACCCGCACGGGCGGGCTCCCGCCCCTGGCCAAGTTCCCCGCGGACTTCGGCATCATCGAGCTCAACGTCGGGGCCGCCCTCCCCGTGACCCTGAGGGCGCTGGAGCCCAAGGTCAAAGGCCGGGTCCTCAAGGTGCCGGCCGCCCCCGAGGGGGCGCTCGAGCGGCTCAAGGGACGCGTCGAGCGGGTCCCGGCGCGCTCGCCGGCGGGAGAGATCCTCTCCAGGCTCAGCGCCGTGCTCCGCGGCGGCCGCGAGAAGCCCGTGCTCTCCCAGGGCCGACAGATCCTCGTGCCCAAGCCGAGCGGCGCGGACGCCTTCGAGGTCGTGGGCATCCCGCTCAAGGAGCCGGGCTTCTACGTCGTGGAGCTCGAGAGCCCCAGGCTCGGCGCGGCCCTCCTGGGCAAGACTGCGCCGATGTACGTCGCGGCCGCCGCGCTCGTGACGAACCTCTCGGTGCACTTCAAATGGGGGCGCGAGTCCTCCCTCGTCTGGGTCACGAGCCTCGACCGCGGCGACCCCGTGCAGGGCGCGGACGTCGCGGTCCACGACTGCGAAGGCAAGGTCCTCTGGCAGGGCAAGTCCGGCCCCACCGGGATCGCCCGCGTCCCCGCCCTGCCGCCGACGGAGAAGCTCCCCGAGTGCAAGTACGAGGGGGAGTGGTCCCAGCGCTGGCGCCTCATGGTCTCCGCGGCCGTGGGCGAGGACCGCTCGTTCGTCCTCGACTCCTGGAACGAGGGCATCGAGCCCTGGCGCTTCGACCTGCCCTACGAATGGCGCCCCGCCGAGAAGGTCAGCCGGCGCACCGTGTTCGACCGCACGCTCCTGCGGGCCGGAGAGACGAGCCACATGAAGCACTTCCTGCGCAGACAGGGGCTCTCCGGGTTCGCCCTGCCCCCCAAGACCTCCTGGCCCAAGGAGGGCGCAGTCGAGCACCTCGGCTCGGATCAGCGCTTCGTCCTGCCCCTCTCCTGGGCGCCGGACGGGACCGCGACCTCGGACTGGGCGGTCCCCAGGAACGCGAAGCTCGGGACCTACCGGGTCCTCCTCCCGGACCCGTCGGCCGAAGGCCTGGAGCCCTGGGAGCGCGGCGACGAGGAGTCCGGGACCTTCCGCGTCGAGGAGTTCCGCGTGCCCCTGCTCAAGGGGGAGATCGCGGCCCCGGCCGCTCCGCTCGTGGCCGCGAAGGAGGCGACGCTGAGGCTCTCCGTCCGCTACCTCGCGGGCGGGCCGGCCAAAGGCCTGGCCGTGCGCCTGCGCACGCAGATCGAAGCCGCCGCGGCCCCGTCCTTCGGGGCCTTCGAGGACTTCGTGTTCGCCAACGGGCCCGCGGCCCTGGAGCTCGCAGGGGCCTCCGCAGAGCCCCGGGCCGAGGTCCGGACGCTCGACCTCAGCCTCGACGCCTCGGGCGCGGCCTCCGCCGCGGTGGACCGTCTGCCTACGGCAGAGACGCCCTCGGACCTCACGGCGGAGCTGGAGTTCCGCGACCCCAACGGCGAGGTCCAGACCGCGAGCAGCCGGACGCGCCTGTGGCCCGCCGAGCGCCTCGTCGGGATCAAGCCCGACTCCTGGGCCGTGTCCAAGGAGAAGTTCAAGTTCACCGCCGCAACGGCCGACCTCGCGGGCACGCCCGCGGCCGGCGCCCCGGTCACGGTCAAGCTCTTCGAGCGCAGGACCTCGTCGCACCGCAAGCGCCTGGTCGGAGGCTTCTACGCCTACGAGCATTCGGAGAAGCTCGTGGACCACGGCATCCTCTGCAGCGGCGCGACCGACAAGCGCGGCAGGCTTGAATGCGAGGTCGCGGCGCCCGCCTCCGGGAGCCTCATCCTCGAGGCCAGGACCAAGGACGCGGCGGGCCGCGAGTCCTCCGGCCACGCCTCCGTCTGGGTCGCGGGCAAGGGCGAGTGGTGGTTCGACGTCTCGGATTCCGACCGCATGGACGTGCTCCCCGAGCGCAAGCGCTACGAGCCCGGCGAGACCGCGGTCCTGCAGGTCCGCATGCCCTTCCGCCGCGCCCTGGCCCTGGTGACGGTCGAGCGCGAGGGCGTGGCGGACGCCTACGTCCGGCCCATCACGGGCAAGGAGCCCGTGGTCCGCCTTCCGGTCAAAGGCTCCTACGCGCCCAACGTCTTCGTCTCCGTGCTCGCAGTGCGCGGCCGGACCGGCGCGGCCGCGCCCACGGCCCTGGTGGACCTGGGCCGGCCCTCCTACAGGCTGGGGGTCGCTGAGCTCAAGGTCGGGTGGAAGGCGCACGAGCTCAAGGTCGACGTCAGGACGGACCGGCCCTCCTACAAGGTCCGCGAGAAGGTCCGCGTGGACCTATCGGTCCGGCGGCCGGGAGGGGCGGCCCTGCCCAAGGGCGCGGAGGCCGCGGTGGCCCTCGTGGACGAGGGGCTCCTGGAGCTCATGCCCAACGAGAGCTGGGACCTGCTGACCTCCATGATGGGACGGCGGTCCACCTCGGTGCGCACGGCCACGGCCCAGGGCCGCGTCGTGGGCAAGCGCCACTTCGGCCTCAAGGCCCTGCCCGCGGGCGGAGGCGGGGGCCGCCAGGCCACCCGCGAGCTCTTCGACACCCTCCTCTATTGGAACCCCCGGGTCCGCCTGGGGCCGGACGGCCGGGCCAGGATCGACGTTCCGCTCAACGACTCCGTGACAGGCTTCCGCGTGGCTGCCGTGGCCTCGGCCGGGACCGGCCTCTTCGGCTCGGGAGGCGCCTCCATCCGCAGCGCCCAGGACCTGACTCTCTACTCCGGCGTGCCTCCTGTGGCGCGCGAGGCAGACCGCTTCAAGGCCGGGTTCACCGTGCGCAACTCCTCCGACCGGCCTCTCGACGTCAGCGTCGGCCTGCGGGTGGAGGGGCTGGAGCGGACCTTCGACCCGGCAGGCGTGAGCCTCTCCTCCGGCGAGGCCCGCGAGGTCTCCTGGGAGGTCATGGTACCGGCCGTCTCAAGCTTGACCTACGAAGCCTCGGCGTCCGCCGCCGGGGTCTCGGACCGCATCCGGGTGGGCCAGAAGGTCGTGCCGCCGGTCCCTGTGACGGTCCAGCAGGCGACCCTGAGCCAGCTCGCTGAGCCCCTCGAGACGAAAGCAGCGCCGCCGGCCGGGGCCCTGCCCGGCCGCGGGGGCCTGAGGGTCAACCTCTCCGCCTCCCTGGCCGGCGACCTCTCGGGCCTGATCCGGCACATGAAGGGCTACCCCTACTCCTGTCTCGAGCAGCGCGTCTCCAAGGCCGTGGCCCTCGCCGACGAAGCCTCCTGGCGAAAAACCATGTCCGAGCTGCCCAGCCACCTCGATGGAGCGGGTCTTGCCCGCTACTTCCCGGGCTCGGGCCCGGGCTCGGACACCCTGACCGCCTATCTCCTCGCCATCGGCCAGGAGGCCGGCTGGGAGATCCCCGAGGAGTACCGCGAGCGGATGCTTTCAGGGCTCACGGATTTCGTTGAAGGCAGGCTCGAGCGCCGCTCGAGCCTGCCCACCGTGGACCTCGCCCTGCGCAAGCTCTCGGCCATCGAGGCGCTCTCGCGCTACGGCCGCGACAAGAGGTCCATGCTGGCTGGCCTCGATGTCCAGCCGGCCCTCTGGCCCACCTCGGCCCTGCTCGACTACATCGCCGTGCTCGAGCGCCTGGGCCGGCCGAAGAAGGATGACGCTCCCTCGCCCGAAGGAGGGGGGCTCATGCCCTCCGAGGCCCGGGCGAAGCTCCTCGATGAGGCCAAGATCCTGCTGCGTTCGCGCCTGAACTTCCAGGGCACGACCCTGGGCTTCTCCACGGAGTCCTCGGACGGGCTCTGGTGGCTGATGTCCTCGGCCGACGTCAACGCCTGCAAACTCCTCCTCGCGGCCCTGAGCTGGCCGGCGTGGAAGGAGGACGCTCCGCGCCTGGCCGTCGGGGCGCTCGACCGGCAGAAGAAAGGGCATTGGGACCTGACCCTGGCCAACGCCTGGGGCCGCCTGGCGCTCGAGAAGTTCGCGAAGGACTTCGAAGCCGAGCCCTTGGCCGGACAGAGCCGGGTGGAACTCGGCGGCCAGGCCCGCGCCTGGGACTGGAACGGCCAGCCCGAAGGAGGCTCCATCGACTTTTCCTGGCCGGAGAAGGCCGCGGCCTTCTCCGCCCGCCACCAGGGGCCGGGGCGGCCCTGGATCACGACCCAGTCGCTCGCGGCGGTCCCGGTCGAGAAGCCCTTCTCGAGCGGCTACGCCGTCAAAAAGACCGTGACCCCGGTGGAGCGCAAGGATCCCAAGCGCTGGTCCGTGGGGGACATCGCCCGAGTGACCCTGGAGGTCCGGGCCCAGGCGGACCGGACCTGGGTCGTGGTGGACGACCCCATCCCGGCCGGCGCCGCCATCCTCGGCACGGGCTTGGGCCGCGACTCGCGGCTCGCGGCCCAGGGGGAGAAGCTCGAGGGGGACGCCTGGCCCGCCTACCAGGAGCGCTCCTTCGAAGGACTGCGCGCCTATTACGAGGATGTCCCCAAGGGGACCTTCTCGCTCGAATACACGCTGCGCCTCAACAACGCGGGATCGTTCGGCATGCCAGTCACCCGGG
>JBAZSR010000127.1:0-10626 GCA_041662295.1 Elusimicrobiota bacterium
TATCGTCAGGAGCCTCGGGAGCATGCCTGCCATGCCCAACGTGAGCATCCCATGCCCAGGCTGAGCGGCGTGACCATCAGGGAGAGGCGCGCCCTCAACCGCCTTCAGGTCTCCAAAGCGGTCCCGCCGCAGGAAATGCGTCTTGAGCCGGGCCGGTGGGTGAGGGTCCTGCGCGTCGCGCTGCACATGACCCAGCGCCAGCTCACGGCCCGGGCCAAGGTCTCTCAGGGGCATGTGGCGCTGATCGAGAAGGGCCGCCTCGAGCCCCAGCTTGCGACCCTGCGCAGGATCTTCGACGCGCTCTACTGCGGCGTGATCGTGCTCCCCGTGCCGGCCAGGCGCGTGTCCGACATCCTCGCGGAGAAGACCTGCGGCGTCCCGACCAGGCGGCTCCGGGACTCCTAGGACGGGCTCCTAGCGATGATCGGGGCTGACTTTCTTGCCCCAGGCATCCCAGTCCAGGAATGGGCCCATGAGGCCGTTCTTGTAGGCCTGCGTCTTCACGAACTCCTTCCAGCGGAGCGCTGAGGCAGCGAGGCTCCTGAGGAAGGCGGCGTCGAGCACCACGGTGTCGACCCCGTCGCTGACCACCGCGGCCAGGAAATCCTTGTCCATGAGGGGCTGGCGGCTCAAGGTCTCGCCCTGCACGACCTTGATGGGGTTGGACTCGTTGCGGATGATGATCATGACCCCGGGCTTTCTGCGGGAGGCGGCGCGCGTGGCGCCATAGCTGGCCCCGATTGCCGTGCCCTGGGCACCCCAGAACTGGGCGCTTTCCCCGCTCATGCCCTGGTAGGACGAGGTGGTTTCCATGCCGCCGCTGTAGGCCATGCCCAGGAGCTTGTCGAGCGTGGTGCCGTTGCTGATCACGGAAGCCTGGGGGATGCCAAGGGAATCGAGGTGGCGGCGGGCCGCGGCAGCCAGGCTGTCGCGCACGAGGTTCTGCGTCCTTGCGATCACCGAGGCGTCGCCTCGGAGGTAGCCGAGCTTGGCCCTGGCCAGGGGCTCCGCGACCGGGCCGCGGCCCATGGACTCAAAGCCCGCGGCCAGGATCCTGCGGAAGGCGATGGGGTCCGAGGCGTCGCCAGGGCCGCCCGGGGACCGGACCAGCCGGGCCAGCCATTCCATGGCTCCAGGGACTTCGTCTTCGGCTCCAGCCGAGGCCTCGGCCCGGCCGTCTCCAGCGTCTACTGCGGGAGCCGCGGCCTTGAGGTCGAAGACAGAGGTCCCGGCCTCGTAGCCCTTCTCGGGCTCGTCCGCCTGTCGGACCGCGGCAGCGGAAGCGGACTCGGCCTGCTTGAGGATTTCGAGAGGGGATGCCGCGGGAGCCTGAGCAGGGCCGAGGTCCGCTGGAGCGGAGGGCACGGCCGGGACCGGCAGGGACAGGTTCGGCAGGGACAGGACCGGCCGGGTCAGTTCCGGCAGGACGGTCGGGCCGAGGGTCGGCGCCAGTGCGGGCGCCAGGAGAGGCGCGGAGATCCTGAGATTGAGGCCGGCGGAAGGCAGGCTCATCCTTTGGGGACCTGTCTTGACCTTGGCTGCCGCGACCTGGCCTGCCCAGGCCCCTTGGGGGGCGCAGGCCAGCAGGGAAGCCAGGACGCTTGAGAGGAATACTCTCATATGGCAAGGATAGCCCTGGGGCTGGGGGGGTGCAAGCGGCAAAAGGCCCATCCCCGGGGCCGGAGGTCCCAGCCTGGGCTCAAGCCTCGGCAGGCTCGGCCGCGGCTACGACCTTCTCCGCGGAACGGGACTTCTTGGGCGCGGCGTTCCAGATCTTGGCGGAGAGGACCAGCCCGACGAAGGCGAAGGGCACGAGGAAGACGGGCCACCAGAACCAGTTGTTCGGGTTTTTGGCTGCCTCTCCCACGGGAGCGAGGTGGCCGATGACGACGGACTGAAGGCCTGTGCCGAGGTAGACCATGCCGTCCACGATGCCCACGGCCGCGCCCGCGTTCTTGGCGCCCCCGAAATCCGTGGTGGAGGTGCCGGAGAGGATGCCGTGCACGCCGATGACGGCCAGGGAGATGAGCAGGACCGCGGCCCCGCCGTACCAGAGGGCGCGGTCGAGGGTGAACGCGAGCATGACACAGCAGGAGAGCATCAGGCCGTAGAGGATGGCGGCCATGGGAGCGCGGCGCGACTGGAAGAGCTTGTCCGAGGCCCACCCGGTCAAAGTCGCGCCTCCTACGCCCGCGATGAGGAGCATGAAGCCCCAGTTCTGGGTGACCCAGAAGGATTTCTTGAACCCGACTTCCGCGGCGAAGAGAGGGTACCAGTGCATGATGCCGTTGCGCAGGATCCCGGAGCAGAACTCGATGCCGCAGACCACAAGGAGCACGGGGTGGGTGATGATCTTCCAGAAGACCTGGCGCACGGGCAGGCGCCTTCCGTCCTGGGACACGGATTCCTCCCCGGTGTCGAAGTCCGCGAACCCGGCCTGGGAGGGCGAGTCGCAGAGGTACCGGTACATGACGACCCAGCACACGGTCATGAGGATGGCGGGCATGAAGAAGAGCCACCAGTTCTGGTCCACGCCCGTGTTGCCGCTGGCCAGGACGGCCTGGAAGACCTTGCCCCAGAACCCGAGGTCCGGGGCCAGGGTCGCGCGCGTGGCGGACATGATGGCGAAGCCCCAGTCGAAGGCGAAGAAGATGCCGAGCGTGATCATGACCCCGAAGATGGTCGAGAAGGTGCCGCGCTCGCGCACGTGGAACCAGGGGGCCTTCACTGTCACGATGGAGATGGCGCCGTAGCTCTGGAAGTGCATGTTGGCCGCGTAGAGGAACATGAAGGTCCCTGCCACGGGCACGGTCCAGCCCCAGTAGGCGATGCCGTAGAGCGTGACGCCCATGAGGGTGTTGACGAAGACCGTGCCGGCCGTGCCGATGAGCATGGCGGTCCTGCCGCCGAGCCTGTCCGTGATGGGCCCGGTCGCCACGAAGGAGAGCGCGTAGACCCAGGCCCCGACCGCGAAGATGTCGCCGAACTGGGCCTTGGTCATCAGGCCGTCGCCGAGCGCGCTCTTGGCCACGGTGAGGTTGTAGCGGCCCATATAGAAGAAGGCGTAGGCCAGGCCCAAGGGGAACCAGTTGAGGAACCGGCGGAGCCTGTAGTCCGCGGAGTGCTTGGGAGCGTGGGTGGTCATGGCGTCTTCGGCGGGACAGGCCCTGGGATCGCCAGCGGGGCCAGTTCGAGGATCGTCTTCTCCAAATGCTCCAGGTCCACCGGCTTGTGGAGGAGCCTCACGAGTGGGTCGTGGAGCGGCAACAGGGCGCGGGCCTCCTTCGGGGGCGTGCCCGTCAGGAAGATGACTGGGACATCCTTGAGGTGCCTGTTGTGCCGGATGTTCCTGTAGGCGTCCACGCCGGTCCCCCAGACGGGCATCATGAGGTCCGTGATGATGATGTCGGGCCGCACCGCCTCGGCCTGCAGGAGCGATTGGCAGGCGTCCGAGGCCGAGGTCACGCGGCACCTCTTGGACTCCAGGAAATCGACGAGGAGCCCGACCATGGCCTCGTCATCGTCTACGACAAGGATCCAATGCATGACAGCAGGATAGCAATTATTTCCGCTGGAGTCCGTAACATCCAGGACATTGCGCTCCAAGGGGGAATCTGTTACCCTTGCGCCATGTCCTTGGCCGCCGTTCCGTCCTCGCCGCTGGTCCGCTGGGTCCTGCTGAGCGCGGTCTGCGCCTCGCTTGCCGGCTGTGCCACGCTCAAGGCCATGCCACTGCGGGTCTACCGGCTCGTCGCGGGCGACTCCAAGCCCCAGCGCCAGTTGGCGAACGCCCTGCGCGAGAAGGCCAAGGGCAAGAAGTTCATCGCCGTGGCCTATGAGGGAGTGCCGCAGAAGGACGGCCGCCGCAGGTCCGTGTTCCGCTTCAACCACGCCGACGCCATCGACAAGGCCCTCATCATCACCGGCCACCAGGTCTCGGACCGTTCGCTCATCCAGAGCGTGCTCGAGGGCCATGAGCTCCCGGACACGGGCTCCTTCAAGTCCGACGACCTCGACAAGATGGCCCAGCTCTCCAAGGCCGACATCCTGCTCATCGGCTACGTCTACCCGGCCACCCACCCGTGGCTCCTGCTCGCCTCCCGCGAGGGCTACAACGTCATCCTGCGCGCCGTGGACCTCAAGACGAGCGAGGTCTTGAACAGCGTGGTCTCGGACCGGCTCGATGACAAGAGCTGGGCCCTGATGGTCTCCGAGCTCTTCAGGCTCGACAACAGGATCTTCGAGTTCCTCAAGGCCCGCTAGCTCGGAGCCCCTTCGCGCCGCGGTCGGGATGCCGCATGAGTAAATTAGACTTGACTCTACTTTACTCATGATTAGAATATGGTCATGCCGACCCGCGCCAGGACCTGCCGGCGCTACATCGAATCCGCCGTCCTCTCCGACCTGCGCAAGAAGATGGTCTGCATCGGCGGCCCCAGGCAGGTCGGCAAGACGACCTTCTCCTTCGGCCTCTTGGGGAAAGGCGCGGACGAGTCTCATCCAGCGTATCTGACGTGGGATGACGTCCACGACCGGGAGGCCCTGCTGAGGGCGGAGCTTCCACCGGGACAGCGGCTCGTCCTGCTGGACGAGATCCACAAATTCGCCCGCTGGCCCAACCTTGTGCCATCCGTCCGCGCTCGGCCAGCTGCTGCGGTTCGGCGGATTTCCTGAGCCTTTACTCGCGGCAAACGAACGCGAGCTCCGCCGCTGGCAACGAGAACAGCGCGACCGGCTTTCCCATCTTCCGCGGTGCGTCGGCTCGCCCCTTTCGGTCAAGAGCCTCAGCAGCCTGCTGCAGGTGGCCTTCGAGACCGCGGAGCATTGGGTCGCCGTCCTGGAAAGGCTCTACGTCTGCTTCCGCGTGGCGCCGTTCGGCTCCCCGCGGATCCGCGCGGTCAAGAAGGAGCGCAAGCTCTACTTCTGGGACTGGTCCCATGTACCGGACGAAGGGCCTCGGTTCGAGAATCTGGTGGCCTGCCAGCTCTTGAAATACTGCCACTGGCGCGAGGACGTCGACGGCCACGCGATGGAGCTGAGGTACCTCAGGGACACGGACGGGCGGGAAGTCGATTTCGTCGTCTTGTGCGATGGGGCGCCTGAGTTCGCTGTCGAGTGCAAGACAGGGGAGAGCCGTCCTTCTGCCGCGGCGGGCTATTTCCAAAGGCGGACTCCCATCCCCGTTTTCTACCAGGTCCACCTCGGCCGGACCGACAGGAAGGAGCGCGACGGTTTGCGCATCCTCCCCCTGTCATGTCTCTGCCGCGAACTCGGCCTGCCCTAAAATAGGGGTCGATTGAAAAAGCAACATAGTGTATGTGGCATTTTCAATGATGATGTCTATTTGGGGGGATTTTGGGCTATTTCCAATATATTGCGTTATTCGTAATCTTCGTGATTCCTTCGTGATTGGAGGGCGGTTTTCTTATATATATTAATGTGGTCGTCACCAGGGCAGCCTCACCTCTTGGCCGCAAGGCCGCGCGCTTCTCACCCCGCTTCCTAACCCCTCTTGCCCTGCTCGCTGTCCTGCTCCTGCCCGCTCTTCCCGCCTCTGCCGGCTACGACACCAACATGGCCGCGTCCTTCGCCATCGGTCAGGCCAATCTCACCAACAATCAACCCAATGCCTACACCGTCCAGGTTGGGTCGGTCGGCTTCTATAACCCTTACAGTGTGGCTGTTTCCACCACCCTGGGCAAGACATTCGTCGTGGACAATATGAACAATAGGGTCCTCATCTACAACAGCACCATGCCCCTCCACGGGCAATCCGCGGATCTGGTGCTAGGCCATCCGAATTTCTTCAACAATGCGGTGAATGACAACGGCTCGAACATCTCGGGCGCGGTTTCGGCCTCCAACATGGCCTATCCGAGAGGAGTGTTCACGGATGAGACTAGGCTCTTTGTCGCTGACGCCAATAACCACCGCGTCCTCATCTGGAACACCATCCCCACCTCCAACGGCCAAGCCGCGGACCTGGTCTTGGGCCCCTCGAGCCTGGACACCAATCCAGCCGGCCCCACTCAGGTGCGGCTCCGCTATCCCACCAACGTGTTCGTCTGCGGATCCACCATCGCCGTGACGGAAGCCGAAACCAACCGGACGATGATCTGGAAGAACATCCCGACCTCAAATGCCGCGCCCGCGGACCTGGTCCTGGGACAGCAGGATTTCACCTCAGGGAATCCGAACAGCCCAGCACCCTCGGCGCAAACCATGTCTTGGCCTTGGGGTGTTTGGCTGGATTCGACCAAGGTCATCGTCGCTGACCGCGCCAACAACCGCGTTCTGATCTGGAACACCTTCCCGGACGTCAACGGCAAGGCCGCTGACGTTGTCGTGGGCCACCCCCAATTCGACTACACCGCGAGACTGGATAACGGGAGTAATGTCCAGGGGTCCATTGGCGCCAAAACCCTCGACGGCCCGCGCGGGGTCTTCTACGACGGGACCAAGCTCTACGTCGGCGACGCGGGTTCGTCCAGAGTCCTGATCTACAACTCCTTGCCAGGCGCGAATTTCGCAAGCGCGGACCTCGTGGTGGGCCAGCAGGATCTCATCACCGCGCAAGACCCCTGGGGGGATGACCGCCGCACATGGGGCCCGTACAGCGTCATCGTGGCCAGCGGAGCATTGATCGTCAGCGCGGCATCGAGCAACGAGGTCATCACATTTGACCCGGTCCCGACCTCGGACTTCCCGCAGGCGACCCGTGCCATCGGCCATGTGGGCGCAGACGCGGAGTTTTTGTCCACTATCATCAATGGCGGGCCTTTCGCCATCGGCGTTAACTCGCCTTGGCATCCTTCGATCAGCGGCGGCAAGCTGTTCGTCGCGGAGTTTGGCAACGACCGCGTGCAAATATTCGACCCGGTGCCGTCGGTCGGCTTCTCCTCCGCCTCCGTGGTGGTCGGGCAGAAGGACATGAGGTCGAATCTGCATGCCGCATCATCTCCCGGGGCCTTGCGGCTCAATGGCCCATATGGAGCCTTCTACGACGGCCGCAAGCTCTTCATCGCCGACAAGTCGAACAACCGGGTGCTGGGTTGGGACCCTGCCCCGACCGCGAATTTCCAGGCCGCGAACTTCGTCCTGGGACACGCTGATTTCGACACGACTTTTCCGGACGCCACGAGTGCCGCCGCTCTCTACCAGCCCTCCGATGTCTTTTCAGACGGCAAGAAGTTCTTCGTGGCGGACTCCGGTTCCAACCGCGTCCTCATCTTCAACAGTGCCCCCGCGGCCACCAACCAGTCGGCGGATGTGGTGGTGGGCCACCCCCAGTTCAGCTACAGCGCCGCTAGAGATAACGGCTCCAACGTCAGCGGCAGTCCTTCGGCCAGCAATCTTTGGAACCCCCAATCGCTTTTCACGGATGGCGAGAAGTTCTTCGTAGCGGACCGGGACAACAATCGCGTCCTGATATGGAACAGCGTGCCCACCTTGAACTTCGCTGCCGCGGACGCGGCGGTGGGCCAGCCGGACCTGAACTCGAACGCCAGCAACAACGGCGGCATCTCTGCCGCAACGCTGTATAATCCATCGGGAGTGTTCAGCGACGGCCGGAGTCTCTATGTCGCGGACTATGCGAACAACCGAGTCCTTGTCTGGCACACGATCCCTGCTGTAAGCGGCGTCAACGCGGATTTCGTCCTAGGCCAGGCCGCGTTCAACGCGAATGCATCCGTTTGCAGCGCAACAGGCCTGAGCGGCGCGACTGGCGTGACCAAGGATGGGGTCAACCTCTACATCTCCGACAACTGCCACAGGATCAAGGTCTATCAGTCCACCACCCCGGCTGCTGACCTCCTTTGGCTGGCTGTGAGCACGCCTGTCATCCCGTCCTCGACCCTGACCCAGGGCACGACCGCCGCTTTCCTTAGAGTGGACGCCTATTCCGGCGGCAACACGGTCATCATGGACAGCATCAAGGTCTGGCGCTCCACCAACATCCCGGACTCGAGCCTCGGGTTCCGGGTCTACCAGGACGACGAGAACAACGGAGGAGGCTCCTACAACCCCAATGTCTCCTTCGACCCTGCATTGGACACCTTCCTTGGCCAGGCCAACTTCGTCTCCTCAGCTGCCATCATGACCACGGACCGCTCGGTCAGCGGTTCGACCTATACCCTGTGGCTGGCCCTCACCCTCTATGAGATGCCCTTCGCGCAGGCGGATAGGCCGAGGATCGAACTCCGGGTCAACCAGAACTATACCAGCTTCCCGCTCAAAGGCTCTCCTTTGAAGGAACTCGGCCGCATCGGGAGCCCTGTTTCCGTCTACTCCTCCACCGCCATCGTGGCGGACGTGGGCGACATCGCCTATGTGAGCTCCGCCACCTCCAATTCCACTCCGCCTCAGGCAGCCATCAATGCCAACAACTACCAGATGGCCACCCTGAAGCTCCGCACAGTCAGCGACATCGCCTACCTGCGCCAGCTCAAAGTTTATAAGGAAGGCACCATCGACAACGCGGACCCTGCCGTGACCCTCTACCTCGACTCCAATGCCAACGGCGGCTTCGACTCCGGGACTGACGCTGCCATCTCCGGCCAGGAGGTCTTCGTCGCGCCCGGAACCGCGACCATCACCCTGTCCTCGCTCCAACAGCTCTCCCTGACCACTGCCACCATCTTCGTGGTGGCCGACTTCCAGAACAACGAGTCCGCCATCGGCAGGACCTTCGGCGTGCGCTTCGACGCCGACTCCTTTGTCTTCGACGTCGGCAGTCCCGACACCATGGCGTCCACAAACCTCCCGTACAGCAGTCCCCTGACCTCTATCGTGAGCGCGGTCGCCACTGCCCAGATCAGCCGCAGCACCGGGGTCCTCGAGAACGGGGCCACCTACTACTTCAGGGGCAATTTCGGCGTTCAGAATGTCTCGAAATACAGGGTCGTCTGGGACCAGAACCCCACCCACGTCTGGACCGAGACCGAGACCCTTTGGACCACCGGCCTCTCCACCCAGACAGCCGGGAGCGGGGACTGGTACTTCCACGCCAAGGCCTACAACTCAGGCGACATCGCCGGCACCACCCAGGATCTGGGCCCCTTCAAGCTCGACAATGACCTGCCCACTGCGTCCGACTTCAAGGTCCTAAGCTCCACCGGAGGCTGGCTCGGCGAGTCCCAGTGGCATGACCTCACCATCGGCGCCACCGTGGCCATCCGGTCGCAGGACCTGCTCGCCGGCATGATGGTCAGCACCCAGGCCGGTCCAGGCGGGTTCGGGGTCATGTACTCGACCACAGCGGGCCAGTCCTGGATCACGGAAGGCATGTCCGTCAGCTACGACGGCAACAAGGAGTTCATCTACTCCCTGGCCGTGTACAACGGCAAGCTCTACGCAGGGCAGGGGTCCGGTGGGGGCAACGGGGATGTGCTGGTCTTCGACGGGACCTCCTGGAGCGTGAGCTATGACGGCAGCCAGGAAAATATCTCCGCCTTGGCCGTGTACAACGGCAAGCTCTACGCAGGGCAGGGGTACAACCCTGGCGATGGCGACGTGCTGGTCTTTGACGGAAGCTCTTGGACTGGAAGCTATGACGGCGACAGCCGGTCCATCATGGCTCTGGCGGCGTATAACGGCAAACTCTACGCAGGGCAGGGGACAGACGGAGGCACCGGGGACGTGCTGGTATTCGATGGAAGCTCCTGGAGCACGAGCTATAACGGCGGTTGGGACCTGATCTTTGCCTTGGCTGTGTACAACGGCAAGCTCTATGCAGGGCAGGGGTCCAGCGGGGGATCCGGGGACGTGCTGGCGTTCGACGGGAGCTCTTGGAACACGAGTTACGACGGCAACCAAGGGCAGATCCAGTCCTTGGCGGTCTTCAACGGCAAGCTCTACGCCGGGCAGGGTTGGGCAGCGGGCGCCGGGGACGTGCTGGTGTTCGACGGGAGCTCCTGGACCAAGAGCTACGAAGGCAGCGAGGGGGAGATCGCTTCCCTGGCCGTGTACAACGGCAAGCTCTACGCTGGGCAGGGATACCTCGCGGGAGACGGGGACATGCTGGCGTTCGATGGAAGCTCCTGGAACAATGCCTACGACGGCAGCCAGGAATACATCTGGTCTCTGGCTGCATACAACGGGAAGCTCTTTGCTGGGCATGGATCCGGAACGGGCGATGGGGACGTGCTGGCATTTTTGCCGGCATCCTCCTCCACCCTGACCGGCATCGAGGGCAGTGTCGATGTCGAGACCATGACCTCGACCGGCCTCTACTTCGTCAACAGCACCAACAGCGTCACCTGCAACGGGGTCTATCCTTGCGGCGCCACCAACCAGGTCGTCTTCACGGTCTCCGACATGGTCGGCAACATCAGGAAGTACGGCCCCTTTGCCGTGCTGGTGCAGAACCTCGTCTCCGTTGCCATCTCGACCCCAGCCTTCCCAGGCCAGCCGGTCACGAGCCTGGAACCGACGGGCTTCGTGAACAAACAGCCCAACTTCCTCTGGAAGGGCCCCTCCACGACCACTGTGGCGAGCCTCGGGTCCGCTGCTTCCTATTACCTGCAGGTCTCCGTCATCGACCCGGACTTCAACCAGGCCAACATCGTGGTCTCCATCACCACGCCGGCCGTGGTGCAGAACCAAGGGGTCCCCTATCCGGACGTG
>JBAZSR010000128.1:0-10572 GCA_041662295.1 Elusimicrobiota bacterium
CATCCTCCCGCTGGAGCAGGTGGGAAGGGTTGGGCTGTTCGCCCATTAAAGTGGTACGTGAGCTGGGTTCAGTACGTCGTGAGACAGTACGGTCTCTATCTACCATGCGCGTTAGGAAACCTGAGGGAAGCTGGCCACAGTACGAGAGGACCTGGCTGGACGAACCTCCTGTATGCCAGTTGTCCTGCCAAGGGCATCGCTGGGTAGCGGAGTTCGGAAGGGATAAACGCTGAAAGCATCTAAGCGTGAAACCCGTCTCAAGATTAGGTTTCCCGTTCCAGGGCGCAAGTTCTGGGACCTGAAGGGCACCGGAAGACTACCGGTTTGATAGGCCGCAAGTGGAAGCGCCGTAAGGCGTGCAGCGAAGCGGTACTAATCGCCCGAGAGGTTTGGCCGTATTCTTCGATCGTTGCGCTCCATCGCCAGAGTCAGGGCGGGAGGGGCGCCGGCAGTAGCGCTTCAATGTTCTCCAAGACGTTCCAGGGGCCAGTGGGACCGGTGACTATTCCGATAGGGAAACACCCGTTCCCATTCCGAACACGGCAGTTAAGCCTATCAGGGCCGATGGTACTGACGCCCAACTCGGCGTTGGAAGAGTAGGTCGTTGCCGGGCCCACCGGCCCCTGGAACCGACGGCGGGAATCCCTCTGATCCGGGGCCAGATTTCATGGGGTTCGCCGGCCGTCATCCATCCGGGTCCGTCGCTGCGAGGCACATCCGCGGGCTGCGTCATTTGATGACGACAGCCAACGGATGGCGCTTCGTTTTATGCTTGGCGGCGGGCTTGACGCCCTCCCTCGGTTGGGCGCAGGCGCTCGCGACAAGCGCGCGCCAGATGCCGAAAGGTTCTTTGAAAATCCTTGGTTTTTACCAGGGAATCAGCGGGCAGGACCTCACGTTCTCCCTCACCGACAGCGGTACGTGTGTCGTGGGGCCGACCAATCCCAACAACGTGTCCTTCCCTTGCGGCCAGAGCGGAGACATCGATGTCGATGGGAACGGCGCTTACGGGACCGTCAAGGTCGTATATCAGCCCTGGGAGACCATGCAGTATTACGCGGCCGTCGGGGTGGGGGAATACGGCCTGAAGGTCCCCTCGACGACGGTGACGAACCAGCTCAACGGCGACGCTCCCGGGTTCTCCTACACGGTGGGAGCGAAGGCGGTCCTCTTCCCGGACAGCCCCGGGATGGCAGCCATCGCCGTGGACGCGAGCGCGTCTTGGGCTAGGCATGATTTGAACCGGCGTCATGGGACGCCGAACGTGAGCAGCACCATCGACCAGCGGCTCGACCTGATGACCTACCAGGTCTCCGTGGAGGCCAGTCACCTCTTCACGCTGGTCGAGAAGGACAAGTTCGATCTGGTGGCGCTGAAGGGAGGGCTTCAGTTCGAGCCCTACGGCGGGGTGCGCTGGTCGCGGACGGTGGCGGACCTCAAGGACATGACGGACGGCGGGCATGCCGGCGGCAGCCAGGACGTGGTGACCCCCTTCCTGGGGCTGCGGGTGCCTTTGTTCGAGCGTGAGGCCGTGTTCGTGGAGTCGTCCTTCGTGGGCGGCTACCACCACGCGGCGGGATTGGAAGTCCGATTTGAGTGAGGTGTTGATTTCATGAAGCTGACCAGGACGCAGAAGATCGAGAAGGGCAAGGCGCTGACGGACCGGCTCAAGGCCGCCCAGCACCTGTTCTTCACCGAGTACCAGGGGCTGCGGTTCCACGATCTGCAGACGCTGCGGACGCGCTTGAAGGCCGCGAGCACTCGCTACGCTGTCATCAAAAATTCACTCGTGCGCCACGCCCTCGGGGGCGCGGGCGTTTCGGTCGCCGAGGCCGCGCTCCTCAAGGGGCCGGTCGGCATGGCCGTTGTCGAGGGAGACGACCCCATCGTGGCCGCCAAGACCCTCGCGACCTTCAGCAAGGAGTTCCCGAAGCTGAAGATCAAGGCCGGTTTTGTCGAGAAGCGCTGGATGAAGGCGCCGGAGTGCGCCGCGCTGGCCGCGCTCGGCTCGAAGAACGAGGTCGTGGGACGCCTGGCGTCGGCCCTATACTGCTCCGTGTCGCAGGCCGCGAGCGTGCTGCAGGCCCCGATCAGGGATTTCGTGCTGGTGTTGAAGGCGTTGGAGGACAAAAAGAAAGGCGCGGCCGCCGCCTAAGACGACGGCCGACAGTCCGGCTCGCCGGGTAAGTCCCCACGGGGCGCTGTCCGAAGGGAGAATGATGGCAACCGCAACGAAGTTGAGCAAGGAAGAGATCGTCGAGGCGATTTCGGGTCTGAGCGTTCTGGAGCTCTCCGAGCTCGTCAAGGCCGTGGAGGAGAAGTTCGGCGTGAAGGCCCAAGCGGCGGTCGGCATGGCGATGCCGATGGCCGGCGCGGCTCCCGCGGCCGCCGCCGAGGAGAAGACGGACTTCAATGTCATGCTCCAGGGCTTGGCGGCCCCGGACAAGAAGATCAACGTCATCAAGGTCGTGCGCGAGTTGACGGGCCTGGGCTTGAAGGAAGCCAAGGACCTCGTCGAGGCGGCGCCGAAGGCCGTGAAGGAAGGCGTGGCGAAGGCGCAGGCCGAAGAGATGAAGAAGAAACTTGTGGAGGCGGGCGCCACCGTCGAACTGAAATAATGCCGGTGGCCCATTAGTCCGCTCGACAGACTGCGCTGCTTGGCGCCCCGAGGAATAACACCCTTGGGCGCCAGGTGGCGCGGCTCTGTTTTTGTAAGGTCGGAAACCATGCTCGAGGTGAACGCGTGAAACAGATCAAATTTGGAAAGATTCCGCAGGTGATGGGACTTCCGGATCTGCTGGAGATGCAGAAGAACTCCTTCAAGGATTTCCTGCAGCTCGGAGTGCCCGCGGACGAGCGCAAGCTTATGGGTCTGCAGGCCGCTTTCCTCGACGTCCTGCCGATCGAGTCGGCGGACAACAGCATGGTGCTCGATTTTGTGCGCTACGATTTCGGCGACCCTCGGTACGCCACCCCCGAGGAGGCGCAGGAGCACGACGGGTCCTGGAACCGGCCCCTGAAGGCGATCCTGCGGCTCTCGTCCCGCCAGCCCTCCGGCAAGCTCAAGGAGATCGTGCAGCAGGAAGTGGTGTTGTGCGAGGTCCCGATCATGACGGAGACCGCCTCCTTCGTGATCAACGGCGCAGAGCGCGTCGTCGTCAGCCAGCTGCACCGGTCCCCGGGCATCATCTTCGAGGAGGACGAGGAGAAGAAAATCTCCTCCTACGGCAAGAAGCTCTTTTTCGCCCGCATCATCCCCTACCGGGGCGCTTGGGTGGAGTTCGAGTTCGACCTCAACAACGTCCTTTATGTGCGCATCGACCGCAAGAAGAAGTTCGAGGCCACCACGTTCCTGCGGGCCTGCGGCATCGAGGCGGACGCCGACATCCTGAAGATCTTCTACCCCTACGAGGAGGTCAAGGTCTCCCCGGACACCATCGTGGGGCTGCTGCACCGCATCTCGGTCGAGGACGTGGTCGACCAGGCCACGGGCGAGATCCTGCTCGAGGCCGGCCGCAAGATCACCCATGAGGCGACGCGCCGGATGCTGGACAAGAAGATCGAGGTCGTGAAGGTCCTCTCGGGCGACCCCGAGAAGGAAGACCCGGCCATCATCGAGACACTGCGCAAGGACAAGATCAAGAGCGTCAAGGAGGCCCAGCAGGACATCTACAAGAAGCTGCGCGGCCAGGAGTTCATCGTCCCCGGCCAGGCCGAGGCCTATCTCGACAACCTGCTCTTCAAGAGCCTGCGCAAGTACGACCTCAGCAAGGTCGGGCGCCACAAGGTGGCGGCGAAGCTCCACCGCCTCCTCTGGGGCCTGGCGGCCCGCAAGGACGTCATGGTGCGGCCGGACAACCGGCGGCACAAGCACTTCTCGCTGCCCGCCTATACCCGGCGGACCCTCTGCCTCGAGGACGTCATCTCCACGATGCAGTACCTCATCGCGCTCAACTGCGGCGCGACGCATTTCAGGGCCTTCGACCCGCAGGTCGCGCAGGCCGCGGTCGCCAGCGAGCCCTACGAGAGCAACGCCGAGTTCAAGGCGGACCTCGTCGCCCACGCCAAGAGGTTCAGCCCCGAGGCCCTGTCCCAGATGGTCGTCGTGGACCTCCACGAGAAGGAGACCGAGGAGGACGCGGACGTGGCCAAGGCGGGCCTCAAGAAGGACCGTTTCTCCTATCACGATGTCGGCACGCTGGTCGACGAATGGAAGAAGGCCGTGGCCGGCTTTCTCGAGAAGAACTACGAGGTGAAGCTCGACGACATCGACCACCTCGGCAACCGCCGGGTGCGCGCCGTGGGCGAGCTCCTCGAGAATCAGATCCGCGTGGGCATCGCGCAGATGTCCCGCGTCATCCGCGACCGGATGAGCGTCCAGGACAAGAAGCTCCTCACCCCCAGGAGCCTGCTCAACACCGCGCCGCTCGTGGGCATCCTCAGGAAGTTCTTCGGGACCTCCCAGCTGTCCCAGTTCATGGACCAGATCAACCCGCTGGCGGAGATCACTCACAAGCGCCGTCTCTCGGCTCTCGGCCCCGGCGGCTTGAACCGCAAGCGCGCGGGTTTCGAGGTGCGCGACGTCCACTACACGCACTACGGCCGCATCTGCCCCATCGAGACCCCGGAGGGCCCGAACATCGGCCTCATCACCAGTCTCGCGGCGTACGCCCGCATCAACGAGTTCGGCCTCATCGCGTCCCCCTACCGCAAGGTCGTCAAGGGCAAGGTGACGGGCGAGACCCGGTACCTCAGCGCCGACTCCGAGAGCGACAAGATCGTGGCGCAGGCCAACACCCCGCTCGAGGGAGAGAAGATGGCCTCCGACCAGGTCTCCTGCCGCTTCCGCGGGGACTTCCCCGTCACGGAGCCTGCCCGGGTCGACTACATGGACATCTCGCCCATGCAGGTCATCTCGGTCTCCGCCGCCCTCATCCCATTCCTGGAGCACGACGACGCCAACCGGGCGCTGATGGGCTCCAACATGCAGCGCCAGGCCGTGCCTCTCCTCATCAGCGAGGCGCCGCTCATCGGCACCGGCATGGAAGACGCCGTGGCGAAGGACTCCGGCTCCTGCATCTGCGCCAAGCGCCCCGGCACCGTGATCTACTCCGCCGGCGACCTCGTCGCGGTGCACGCGGAGGGCAAGGGCAAGGAGGAGTCGCAGATCGACCTCTACCCCTTGCGCAAGTACCGGCGCTCCAACCAGGACACCTGCATCGACCAGCGGCCCCTGGCCGCCACGGGCGACAAGGTCAAGGCGGGCGACGTCCTGGCGGACGGCCCCGGCACCCACGGCGGACAGCTCGCCTTGGGGCGCAACCTCATGGTCGCGTTCATGCCCTGGGAGGGATATAACTTCGAGGACGCCATCCTCGTGTCCGAGCGGCTCGTGCGCGAGGACATCTTCACCTCGATCCATATCTCGGAGTTCGAGATCGAGGCGCGGGACACCAAGCTCGGGGCCGAGGAGATCACCCGGGATATCCCCAACGTCGGCGCGGAGGCTCTCGAGGCGCTCGATGAGAACGGCATCGTCATCCCCTCGACCTGCGTCCATCAGGGCGACATCCTCGTGGGCAAGGTGACCCCGAAGGGCGAGCAGCAGCTGACCCCCGAGGAGCGCCTCCTTAAGGTCATCTTCGGCAAGAAGGCCGAGGACGTGCAGGACGCGAGCCTCCGGGTCCCGCCCGGGGTCTCCGGCAAGGTCATCGGCGTGCGGGTCTTCGTCCGGCGCGAGAAGCTCGCCAAGGGCGAGGAGAAGAAGCGCACCGACGCCGTCCAGGACAAGCTCGAAGCGGATATCGCCGCGCTCAAGACCCATCGCAAGAACTCGCTCGAGGGCATCAAGGAGCTGCCGGCCGGGAAGCGCTCCTCCGAGGAGGACCGGCTCGAGACCTTCTACCGCGTCATGGAGAAGAAGCTCCGCGACGAGGCCAACCGCACGAAGGAGTCCATCAAGCGCGGCGACGACCTTCCCGTCACGGTCAACAAGGTGGTCAAGGTCTACGTCGCCTCCCGGCGCAAGCTCCAGGTCGGAGACAAGGTGGCCGGCCGCCACGGCAACAAGGGCGTCATCGCGAAGATCCTCCCGACCGAGGACATGCCGTTCATGCCGGACGGGACCCCCATCGACGTGGTGCTCTCCCCGCTCGGCGTGCCGTCGCGCATGAACGTCGGCCAGCTCCTCGAGATGATGCTGGGCTGGGCCGCTCACGTGCTCGACACCCAGATGCTCAACCCGGTCTTTGACAGCGCCACCGAGGCGCAGATCTACGAGATGGTCCGCGAGGCGAAGAAGGCCTTGCGGGCCAAGGGCGCCCCGGAGAAGTACCTGCCGACCGACGACTGCCGCATGACCCTCTACGACGGCCGCACCGGCGAGCCGTTCCAGGAGAAGATCTCCGTCGGGGTCATGTACATCCTGAAGCTCATCCACCTCGTGGAGGACAAGATCCACGCCCGGTCCACGGGCCCCTACAGCCTCATCACGCGCCAGCCCCTGGGCGGCAAGGCCCAGTTCGGCGGCCAGCGGTTCGGCGAGATGGAGGTGTGGGCGATCGAGGGCTACGGCGCGGCCTACGCCCTGCAGGAGTTCCTGACGGTCAAGTCCGACGACGTGCAGGGCCGCACGAAGATGTACGAAGCCATCATCAAAGGCGAGCCCCCGGCCCAGCCGGGCGTGCCGGAGTCGTTCAAGGTCCTGGTCCGGGAGCTGCAGGCCCTGGGTCTGGACGTGGAGCTGCTGAGCCTCAAGGGCGAGGACGGCAAGCCCAAGGATGCGTCCAAGGCCGAGACGAAGGAATCCGCGGCGAGGAAGGCATAATGGCAAACATCGCGCAGGCCGAGAAGAAGCTCTCGTTGGGCGGCAGGAAGAAGAAGAAGGGCGACGACCTCGACTTCCACAATTTCGACGCCATGCGGGTGTCGCTCGCCAGCCCGGAGAAGATCCTGGCCTGGTCCTTCGGCGAGGTCAAGAAGCCGGAGACCATCAACTACCGGACCCTCAAGCCCGAGCGGGACGGCCTCTTCTGCGAGCGCATCTTCGGTCCGGTGCGCGACTTCGAGTGCGCCTGCGGCAAGTACCGCTGGATCAAGTTCAAGGGCATCGTGTGCGACCGCTGCGGCGTCGAGGTCACCGAGGCCAAGGTGCGGCGCGAGCGCATGGGGCACATCGAGCTCGCGGTCCCAGTCGCCCATATCTGGTTCCTTAAGAAGACCCCGTCGCGCATGGGCATCGTGCTCGACATGAAGACCTCGGACCTCGAGCGCGTCGTCTACTACGCGTCATGGGCCGTGCTCGAGGACCTCGTGGATCAGTCCGGCCGGATCGTCTTCCGCGCCAAGGACCTTGTCAGCGAGGAGGAGGTCCGCAAGGCACGGGCCGAGTTCAAGAGCAAGCTCAAAGTCGACATCGGCGCCGGCGCGGTCCAGGCCCTGCTGGCGCGGGTCAAGCCCAAGGAGGAGGCCGCGCTGCTCCAGGAGTCGATCCACGGGGTGACCTCCGAGACCGAGCGCTCCCGCCTCATCCGCCGCCTGCGCATCCTCCAGGGATTCGCGCAGATGGGCAAGCCGGAATGGATGGTGATGACGATCCTGCCGGTCATCCCGCCGGAGCTCCGCCCGCTCGTCCCCCTCGAGGGGGGGCGCTTCGCGACCTCGGACTTGAACGACCTCTACCGGCGCATCATCAACCGGAACAACCGCCTCAAGCACATCGAGGCCCTCCGGGCGCCGGAGGTCATGATCTTCAACGAGAAGCGCCTGCTTCAGGAGGCTGTCGACGCCCTCTTCGAAAACGGCGCGCGCGGCCGTGTCGTCATCGGGGCCGGCAACAGGCCGCTGAAGTCCCTCTCCGACATCCTCAAGGGCAAGCAGGGCCGGTTCCGCCAGAACCTGCTCGGCAAGCGCGTGGACTACTCCGGCCGCTCCGTCATCGTGGTGGGACCCTACCTCAAGCTCAACCAGTGCGGGCTTCCCAAGGACATGGCGATGGAGCTCTTCAAGCCCTTCATCCTGCGCGAGCTCATGAAGATGGACGGGCTGACGCTCAAGGCCGCCAAGAGGATGTTCGACAAGGCGAGTCCGCAGATCTGGGACATCCTGGAGAACGTGACGAGGAAGCACCCTGTCCTCCTTAATCGCGCCCCGACCCTGCACCGTCTGGGCATCCAGGCCTTTGAGCCCGTCCTCATCGAGGGCAAGTCCATCCAGCTCCACCCGCTGACCTGCGCGGCCTTCAACGCCGACTTCGACGGCGACCAGATGGCCGTGCACGTGCCCCTCTCTCAAGAGGCGCAGCTCGAGGCGCGGATGCTGATGATGGCGTCCAACAACATCCTCTCCCCCGCGTCGGGCAAGCCGATCGCCGCCCCGTCGCACGACATGGTGCTGGGGATCCACTACCTCACCAAGTTCAAGGCCGGCGAGCGCGGCGAAGGCATGGTCTTCACCGATCAGGACGAAGTCGTGTCCGCCTACCAGAACGGGAAGATCGACCTGCACGCCAAGGTCAAGGTGCGGGGGATCAACGTGCTCAACGAGAGCGACGGCAAACACGCCGTGGCCGTGGCGGACTGGAAGGATTGGACGACCCCAGGCCGCGTCATCTTCAACCACATCGTCCCCGAGGAGCTCAAGTACATCAACACGGAGCTCGGCAAGAAGGAGCTCTCGAAGCTCGTGGACAAGTGCTACCGGCAGCTCGGCAACTACCGCACGACGATGCTGCTCGACAAGCTCAAGTCCATGGGATATCACTTCGCGACCGCGGCGGGGCTGTCCATCTCTGTGGCCGACATGCACATCCCGAGCCTCAAGAGGGAGCTCATCATCAAGGCGCGCAAGCAGGTCAAGGAGATCCAGCAGCACGGCAAGATGGGCGTCATCACCGACGCCGAGCGCTACAACAAGATCATCGACATCTGGACGCACGTGACCGACAAGGTCTCGGACGTCATGTTCGCGGAGATGAAGAAGGAGGAGTTCGAGAAGTACGTCGCGGGCAGGCCGCGCTTCAACTCCATCTTCCTCATGGCCGACTCCGGGGCCCGCGGCAGCCGCCAGCAGGTCCGGCAGCTCGCCGGGATGCGCGGTCTCATGGCCCGCCCGCAGAAGCGCCTCACCGGCGGCGTCGGCGAGATCATCGAGCAGCCGATCGAGTCCAACTTCCGCGAGGGCCTCACCGTGTTGGAGTACTTCATCTCCACCCACGGCGGACGCAAGGGTCTGGCCGACACCGCCCTGAAGACCGCCGACGCCGGCTACCTCACGCGGCGCCTCGTGGACGTCTCCCACGACGTGGTCATCACGGAGACCGACTGCGGCACGATCAACGGCGTGCGGCTCGGCGACCTGGCATCGGGCGACGAGGTCATCGAAGCCCTGGATGAGCGCATCCTCGGCCGGGTCCTCGTGGAGGACGTGGTCGCCAGCGTGACGGGGCCGAAGGGCAAGCCCGTGGAGGAGGTCATCGCCAAGACGGGAGAGCTGGTAACCCAGTCGATGGCCGACAAGATCAAGACAGCCGGCGTGGACAGCGTCCGCGTGCGCTCCGTGCTGACCTGCGAGGCGCGCCAAGGCGTCTGCGCCCTGTGCTACGGCATGAACAATGCCAACGGCCGCATGGTCGAGGTCGGCGAGGCCGTGGGCATCATCGCGGCCCAGTCGATCGGCGAGCCCGGCACCCAGCTGACCCTGCGGACCTTCCACATCGGAGGAACCGCCTCCCGCGTGACGAAGCGCGCCCACGTGATCACCGCTAAGGGCGGCGCGGTCTCCTTCCGGAACATCCGGGTCGTCAAGAACCGCGAGGGCCAGGTCGTCTGCGTGTCTCGGACCGGGGCCCTGGTGGTGACCGACAAGGCGACGGGCCTGGCCGAAGAGCACAAGGTGCTCTACGGAGCGCGCCTGAAGGTCGCGGACGGCGCCAAGGCCGCGGCCGGGGAGCTCCTGGCTGAGTGGGACCCGTACACGATGCCGATCATCGCCGAGCACGAGGGCGAGGTTCGGCTGGTCGACGTCAAGGAAGGCGTGACCCTGCACGAGGAGCGCAACAAGATCACGGGCATCATTGAGCGCGCCATCATCGAGCAGGAGACCCGCCGAGCCGACAAGGGCGAGAGCGCGGCCCGCAGGCTCAACCCGAGCATCCTCATCGAGAAGGGCGGCAAGTCGATGGCCAACTATCCGCTTCCGACCGACACGATCCTGTTCGTGGACGCGGGGCAGAAGATCGAGCCTGGCGACGTGCTGGCGAAGATCCCGCAGGAGGTCACCAAGTCCAAGGACATCACGGGCGGCCTGCCGCGCGTGTCGGAGCTCTTCGAGGCCAGGCCTCCCAAAAGCGCCGCGGTCATCTCGGAGATCGAGGGCGTGGTGGGCTTGGGCGTCGACGCCAAGGGCCTCGTCCAGGTCTCGGTGCGCAACGAGGAGACGGACATGGTCCGCGAGTACACGATCCCGCACGGCAAGCACCTCGTGGTCTACGAGGGCGACCGGGTGGGCGTCGGCGAGGCGATCACGGACGGCGCCGTCAACCCTCACGACGTGCTCCGCGTCAAGGGCGTCAAG